>JAFASQ010000217.1 GCA_019244395.1 Solirubrobacterales bacterium
CGGCGAGGCGGTGACCAGCCAGCAGAGCATGAAGATCGCCGCCTCCGAGGCGCAGTGGAACACCTGCCAGCCGTGCGGCTTCTCGCTCTTCCAGATCGGCGGCTTCTCGGCCCAGCACCCGAATCCGAGCTTCTCGATCGTGATCCCCAGGCTCCTATCGTGGATGGGCACGGGCTCGTTCGACGGCAAGGTCCAGGGCCTCAACCAGCTCCAGGCACAGGAGGCGAAGCAGTACGGACCCGGTAACTACATGCCGCGGGTCAGGCTCATGTATTGGTCGATGCGGGTGATGGCGATGCTGGGGGTGCTGATGTTCCTCGTCGCGGCCGCCGGCGCATGGCTGTACCTAAAGCGAAGGCTCGAGACGGCGCGTTGGTTCCTGTGGACCGCGATCGTCGGGATCTCGTTCCCGTACATCGCCGCGACCTTCGGCTGGATCCTGACCGAGATGGGTCGCCAGCCGTGGATCGTGCAGGGGCTGCTGAAGACCTCGCAGGCGGTCTCGCCGAACCTCGGCACGGCGACGATCGCGGCTAGCCTGACCGTGTTCGTGCTCCTGTACGTGGCGCTCGGGGTGGTCGACTTCATCCTCATGCGCCGCTACGCGCGAGTGGACCCGCCGCCCGCCGACGTGGGCGGTACGGCAGGGGCGGAACCGGCGCCGGCGCTCGGCTACGGAGCCGTGACGTGAGCCTCGAGAGCTTCTGGTTCGGTCTCATCGCCGTTCTGTGGGCCGGCTACTTCCTGCTCGAGGGGTTCGACTTCGGAGTCGGGATGCTGCTCCCGTTCCTGCCCCGACGGGGCAGCGAGCGCGAGCGCAGCATCATGTTCGAGGCCATCGGGCCGGTGTGGGACGGCAACGAGGTGTGGCTGGTGGTCGCCGCGGGCGCGACGTTCTCCGCGTTCCCGCTCTGGTACGCGACCATGTTCTCGGGCTTCTACATCGCGCTGCTGCTGATCCTGGTCCTGTTGATCGTGCGCGTCGTGTCCTTCGAGTGGCGCGAGAAAAGCGAGCATCCGCGCTGGCGCACGGCGTGGCTGCTGGCCAACACCGTCGGTAGCTTCGGCGCACCGCTCATCTGGGGGATCGCGCTGGCGAACCTGATTCACGGCGTGCCGCTGAACTCCTCCCACGGCTTCGCCGGCGACTTCCTGGACCTGTTCAGCGCCTACACCGTGCTCGCCGGACTTGCGGCCGTGGCTTTGTTCGCGTTCCACGGCGCCACGTATCTGACCCTGCGCACGGTCGGGGATTTCCGCGAGCGCGCGGCGACGGCGGCCGCGCGGCTGTCGGTGCCCGCGGTGGTCCTGGCGGCGTGCTTCGTGGTGTGGACGGTGATCGTTGCGCATGACCGCAACGGTCGCGGAATCCTGCCCACTGCGATCCCCGCGGCGCTCACCACCGGCGCGGTCGCGCTGGCGTTGATCCTCACCTACGCCGGCAAGCGCGGTTGGGCGTTTGTCATGACCGCGCTGGGCGCGATCGGTGTCGTGGCCACGATCTTCACCGGCCTGTATCCACGGGTGGTGGTCTCGCACCCGACGTTTGCCAACAGCCTCACGATCTCAAACGCCGCGTCAGGTCCCTACGCGCTCAAGGTGATCACGATCGTCGCGTTGATCTTCACCCCGATCGTGATCCTCTACCAGTCCTGGACCTACTACGTCTTCCGCAAGCGCATCGCCGGGGAGCCGGTGCGCGCTCCGCTCGCGCCTCCTCGCGAGGGCAGCGGGGTTATCCCCGGCTAGGCCGGTGCGCGCCCTGGACCCGAGGTTGCTGCGCAGGACGAGGTCGGCGCGGCCGCTGCTGACGCTCGACACGATGCTCGGCGCCGCCTGCGCGCTGGCCGTGCTGGTTCAAGGAAGCGTGCTCGCACTGATCGTGGCGCGAGCGTTCCAGGGCGCCCACCTTCGGAGCCTCTGGTTCGATATTGGTCTGCTCGTGACCGCATTCCTGGCCCGGGGCGCGTTGGTTTGGGGGATGGAGATGGCCGGGCGCCGGGCGGCGTGGAGCGTCCTGTCGGAGCTCCGCCTCGCCCTGGTCGAGAAACGCCTTCGCACGCACCCGATCGCAACGGATGGCACCGACAGCGGCGAGGTCACGGCCGTCGCCGTGCAGGGGGTCGAGGCGCTCGAAGGCTACTTCGCCCGCTATCTGCCGCAGGTCGTGCTCGCCTCGATCGTGCCGCTCCTGGTGCTCGCATGGGTCGCGATCGTGGACCTCGAATCCGCGCTGATCATGCTCCTCACGCTGCCGCTGGTGCCGGTATTCATGTGGCTGATCGGCCGCTACACCGAGCAGCGAACCCGGGAGCGCTGGCATGCTCTTCGTCACCTTGCCACACACTTTCTCGACGTCGTGCGGGGCCTGCCAACGCTCCGCGCGGTCGGCCGCGCGAACGACGAGGCGGCCGCGCTGGCCGAGGTCAGCGAGCGATACCGCGTCACCACGATGGAAACGCTGAGGGTGAGCTTCCTGTCGGGATCGGTGCTGGAGCTCGCGGCGACCTTGGGCGTGGCGCTGGTTGCGGTGACCGCGGGCGTGCGGCTGGTGAGCGGCAGCCTCGGGCTGCAGGCCGGGATGACCGTGCTCGTGCTCGCGCCCGAGCTGTACGTGCCATTCCGGCGGCTGGGCGCCGAGTACCACGCGAGCGCGGACGGCATCGCCGTCGCGGAACGGATGTTCGCCCTGCTCGATGCTCCTGCCGACGCCAGTACGCCTAGCACCAGGACCACGCCGAACCCGGCGCGGTCAGCCGTGCGACTCGAACAGGTGTCGTTTTCCTACCCGGGGCGCACGGGCCCGGTGCTCGACGCTCTCGATCTGGAGCTGGCGCCAGGGGAGACCGTGGCCCTGGTCGGCGAAAGCGGGGCCGGGAAGAGCACGGTGGCAGCGCTGTTGCTGGGTCTGCTCGCGCCGACCGCGGGACGGATCTCAGTCGGCGCGACCGACCTTATGGCGTGCCAGGCCGACGCCTGGCGACGACTGGTCGCGTGGGTGCCCCAGCATCCGACCATGTTTAGCGGCAGCGTGGCCGACAACATCCGGCTAGGCGATCCGGCTGCCTCCGAGGACCGGATGCACGCCGCGGCAGCGCTCGCGGGCGCCGATGATTTCATCCGGGGGCTGCCGGACGGCTATGCGACGCTCATCGGCGACGGCGGGCGGTCGCTGTCCCCGGGGGAGCGCCGCCGGATCGCGATCGCGCGGGCGATCCTGAAAGACGCCCCGCTGGTGATCCTCGACGAGCCGACGGCCGATCTCGATCCGGCGAGCGTAACGCTCGTGTCCAGGGCAGTGCGCCGCCTGCGCGCGGGACGCACGATGCTCGTAATCGCCCATCGCCCGGAGCTGGTCGAGCACGCCGATCGCGTGGTCCACCTGCGGACCGGCGCCGCGGTGAGCGAGCAGAATCGCAGGGCGGCATGAGCGGGACGGTGCGCTCCCTGCTAGCCCTCGGGGAGGCTCCGCGCGCGCGGCTCGGGGTCGGGGTCCTGCTCGGGGCGCTGACCGTCCTGTTCGGCGTCGGGCTGATGGCCACCGCCGGGTACCTGATCTCGCGGGCCGCCGAGCAGCCGGCCGTGCTCTCTCTGATGGTGGCGATCGTCGCCGTCAGGTTCTTTGGACTGGGCCGCCCGATCATCCGCTACCTCGAGCGGCTCGCCTCCCACGACGTCGCCCTTCGCGTGCTGGGACGGGTGCGGGTGAGCTTCTACCGGCGCATCGAGCCGCTCGCGCCAGCGCAACTCGATGGCTACCGGAAGGGCGATCTCCTCTCCCGCATGGTTGCCGACGTGGACGCGCTCCAGAACCTCTATCTACGCGGGGTCGAACCTCCCCTGGTCGCGCTGCTTGCCGGCGCGGTCGCCGTTGGCGCCGCGGCCGCCTTCTTGCCCGCCGCCGGCCTCGTGCTCGCGGGCGGGCTGCTCGTCGGCGGGATGGCCGTCCCCGCGCTATCGGGCTCGCTCCGTGCCCGCGCCGGCCGGCGCCAGGCCGCCGCGCGTGGAGAGCTGTCCGCCGAGCTCGTCGAGCTGCTCCGCGGCGCGCCGGAGCTGGTCGCCTTCAGCGGTGAGGCGGCGCGGCTCGAGCGCATACGCGCCGCCGATTCCCGGCTCGTCAAGCTCGCCCAGCGCGACGCGCTCGCCACCGGCGTGGGCGACGGTCTTGGCCTGGCGGTCACCGGGTTCACCGTCGCCGGCGTGCTTGCGGTCGCAGTCAACGCGTCAGCAGAAGGCCGGCTCGACCGGGTGCTCATCGCGATGCTTGCGCTGCTTGCGCTCGCGTCCTTTGAGGCGGTCACCCCGCTGGCCGACGCGGCCCGCGAGTTCGCCGCGACGCGCGCGGCCGGCCAACGGGTCCTAGAGCTCACGGCCGGCGGTGCCGCCGTTCGCGACCCCGACCAACCCGCCCCTGCTCCGTGCTGGCCGTTCACCGTAGCGCTCGAGGGCGTGCGGGCCCGGTACCCGAATCAGCCTCGCCCGGCACTCGCTGGGATTAGCCTTTCCCTTCGGCCGGGGGAGCGGGTCGCGCTCGTCGGTCCCAGCGGGGCCGGGAAGACCACGATCACGAACCTGCTGCTTCGCTTCCTCGATCCAGCAGCAGGAAGGGTGACGATCGCGGGGAGAGATCTGCGCGAGTACCGCCAGGCGGACGTCCGCCGAGTGATCTCCGTCGCCGGTCAGGAGTCACACCTGTTCTCGGCGAGCATCGGCGACAACGTCCGCCTCTCGCGTCCAGAGGCGAACGACCGCGACGTCGAAGCGGCACTACACCGGGCACGCATCTGGGACTGGGTACAGGCACTCCCGAACGGACTGGACACGCTCGTCGGTGAGGAAGGACGTGAGCTCTCGGGCGGTCAGCGGCAACGGATCATTCTCGCCCGCGCGCTGCTCGCCGACGCGCCCGTACTAATCCTTGACGAACCGACCGCCCACCTCGACCCAAGCACCGCCAGCGCCCTCATGCGCGACGTCTTCTCCGCCGCCGGGGGCCGCACCGTACTCCTGATCACCCACCGTAGGGAGGGATTAGACCTGGTTGACCGCGTGCAGACACTGCCCCCGGGATCGGCCGGGATCCCTGGCCACACCGCCCGAAGGAGGCGATGATGAAGATTCCCTGGCCCGTCCGCAGCGTCCTGGCCGGTACCGCCGGTACTGCCGCTTTGACGCTCGCCTATGACCTGGAACGACGACTGCGGCCCCGGCATCGAGGGTCACTCGACTACGACGACTCGCTTGTGCCCGGCCAGATCGTCGCCTCGGTGATGCATTTGCCGCACGTCACCGCCCGCGAGGATCGCGATCTCGGGCTGGCGCTGCGCTGGAGCTACGGCTCGGCGTTCGGGCTATGGCACGGCCTCCTGCACAGAAGTTTGCGGGAGCCCTGGGCAAGCGCGATCTTCGGGTGCACCCTGATGACCGCGACCTTCTCCCTGTTCCCGCTGCTGGGACGGACGCCACCACCCTGGCGGTGGGGGCCGGACGTGATGGCGACCAGCCTCGGCACTCACGCCGCTTACGTCGGCGCGGTCGCCACCGTCGATGACACGCTTCGCCGCCTGGGACAGTGATCCTTGCTCCAGCTCAGGGTCTACGGAGCCCCACCGGCGATGGCGCAGGTCGCCGAATGCCTGCGGGAGATCCCAGGCTCGCGACACGTCATCCGGACCGGTGACGGCGCGTCGAACCAGACGCTCGTCACCGCCGATCTCTTCGAGGATGCCGTCGACCGCGCGCTCGACCGGATGAGGTCGCTTGGCGTGGCGAACGATGACGTGGCGCTGGTGCGGCTGGATTCGATCGGCCCGGCAGTCGCGCAACGTCCGCTCGCCACGGTCGTTTGGACCGACCTTTTGAGCCAGGCCGGGGCGAACGCGCGACCGATCGCTCGCTACCTCGTATTCATGGTCGCGGCCGGCATCATCGCTGCGTTCGGAGTCATCTATGCCAGCACGACGCTCGTCGTCGGCGCCATGGCAATCAGCCCCGACACGTTGCCCATCACCGCGGCGGCGACTGCGCTCGTCCTCCGCCGCTGGAAGCTCGCCGGACGCGCGGTGGCGACGCTGATCGCCGGGCTCGGCTGCGCCTGCCTCGTGGGGGCGGCGATGACTTTCGGTCTTCACACGCTCGATCTGCTGCCTACGGGTCTGGGACTCACGCAGAGTGGCTTTCTGGCGGGTCTGTCGACCGTCAACGTCTCGACGCCGATCGTCGCGTTCGCTGCCGGTGTCGCCGGCATGCTCGCGCTCGAGACGAGGGCGAGCTCGGCCGTCGGCGTCGCGATCTCGGTGACCACGATTCCGGCGTCCGCGTATCTCGGGGTCGCGGCCGGAGTCGGCGAGGCATCCAAGGCGGCAGGCGCACTCCTCGTCCTCGGCGTCAACGTGGCGATGCTGCTCGTCGGCGGCTACCTGACCCTCGTCACTCAGCGCGCGCTCGCGGGGCGTGCCGCATAGTCGCCAAACGCCGGCGCCCGGTCAGGTGCGCACTCGCTGGTCCGTCTCGGCCAGGAAGATCAGGGCGGCCTTGACGCGCTTGCTGACATCCTCGGCGCTGCCGAGCCCGAGCTTCAGAAAGATCGAGTTGACGTGCTTCTCGACCGAGCGCCTGGTCAGGAACAGCTCCTCCGCGATCGCGGTATTGCTCTTGCCCTGGGCGATCTCGGCGAGCACCTCGCGCTCGCGCGCCGTCAGCTCGGCGAGCTGTGAGTTTGGCCGCCCGGACCGTGCGAACACGAGCACGTCGATGACCTTGGGGTCGACCGAGGATGCGCCGGCAGCCACGGAGCGAATCGCTGACAGGAGCACCGCGCGGTCATGAAGTCGCTCCTTGAGGAGGTATGCCCGGCGGTCACAGCCGTCCTCGAACAGCCCGAGCACATGATCCGTCTCGGAATACTGGCTGACGACGACCACGCCCATCTTCGGATGGCTTGCGCGTAGCTGCCTCGCCAACCGGATGCCCTCGTCGGTCGAGGTAGGGGGCATCTTGATGTCGGTCAGGAGGACGTCAGGAGCTTCCTCGTCGATGGCGGCGAGCACGGCGTCGTAGTCCGGACACGCCCGGGCCACGTCGAGATCGGCCGCGCTGGACAGCAGCCGAACGATGCCTTCTCTGACCAGAAGATTGTCCTCCGCCACCACGATCCGAAGTGTCACGGCGTCTCCGACCCTATCCGGAGATAGGGTCAGCCGCCACCGTGCGTGCCTCCCCCCGCCAGGGATGCTCTTGCCCCCTGGGCTGACCCGCGGGCGCGGTGGCAATCGCTGCAGACGTTTGCAAGCCTCCGCGCTGGTCAGCGAGAGCACCGTGGGTGCTCGTGGCTCAGAGTCTCCAAGGAGGGCGGCTGTTTGCAACGTATCTGCAATCCGGACGTGACAGGAATCCGCGTGAGATCAGCCGACCGCGCGCAGCCGCGCGCGACTGTCACCGATCCCACCGACGGCGGGGGCCGATTCGACGTTCCCTCCGGTCGAGGCCGCCGGCCGCGCAGCAGGGTCCGGCCATGACGAGCACCTCGCGACATGGGCAAGAGATTGCAGCCGAGGCGACGGTCGGAGTCATGATCGTCGATGACCAACCCGCGTTCCGTCGTGCCGCGCGCGCCGTCGTCGAGGCAACCGCAGGCTTCGTGCCGGTCGGCGACGCAGCCTCCGGGTACGAAGCGCTGCGGTACGCGGACCAGGTGGGGCCGGATCTCGTGTTGATGGACGTGTACATGCCAGGGATGGACGGATTTGAAGCCGCGCGGCGGTTGACAGAGGCGCATCCCGGCTGCGTCGTCGTGCTCGTATCGCTCGACGATCTCGAGGACGTGCCCGCCGTCGTGGCCTCCTGCGGGGCGGTGGAATTTGTGCGCAAACAGGAGCTACGTCCAGGGGTCCTGCGCGGTTTGTGGACCGCCTATGGCCCGCGCCGCTGAACGCTTCACGATTGTGTGTGGTCACGGTGGCGCGGCGCCGTCGCCCGGCGGACCGCGTGGTCATCCTCCCGTGACGCCGTGGGGCTTGCCAGTGCCGCGAGCGGGATCCGGCCGCTGACCCGCGTTCCGTGACCGGGACGGGACTGCACGCTCAACTTGCCGCCGACGGTGGTCACCCGGTCCCGCATGTTGATCATGCCGGCGCCGACCCGGGCGTCGCGATCACTCATGCCAGGACCGTCATCGGACACCGAGAAGCTCAGTACGGAATCGCTCTCGCGCAGTTCGATGTGCGCCGAGCGTGCCCCGTGCGCGTGTTTGGCGACATTCTGCAGCGCCTCGAGACAGCAGAAATACACGGCGGTGGCGATTTCGTCGGGGTAATCGCGCAGGCCCGTGGCCTCGACGGTGGTCGGAACCGGCGATCGCTGAGCGGTCCCCCGCACGGCTGCTTCGAGTCCGCGCGCGGCGAGGGCGCTTGGCGATATGCCGCGGGTCAGGGAACGCAGCTGCTCCAGCGCCTCGTCGACCTCAGCGGCAAGGTCCCGGAGCGCCTGTGCCTCGGCGGGCTGCTCCACCTCGGCTCTCTCGGCGGCGAGCTCGAGATGGATGCCGAGCGCGACCAAATGCTGCTGGGCGCCGTCGTGCAGGTCGCGCTCGATACGTCGTCGCTCGCTGTCACCGGCGGTGACGGTTCGCGAACGCGCTGCCTTGAGTTCGCGCACGAGAGCAGAGGTGCGAGCGGCGACCCGATCGGTGGCAAACGCAACGGACGCCGCGGCGGCGGCGACATCGACAAACGCCGGATCATCGGCGAGCTCCACGTCATGGAGGATCGCCACCACCCGGCGGCGACCGTCCCGGATCTCGGTTAGGTGGCGGCCGGGCTCGCCGCCGGGGTGGCTGAGCGGCGCGCCGCGGGTGTTGATCCAACGACGTCGTCGGTTAGACCAAGCGGCGATGTCGAGTCCTGGATCGTCGAATGCAGAGCCCAGTAGCCCACGCACCTCCTCCGGACCGGGTAGATCCCGCAGCCCTGCATTCACAGTCCGGACGCCGGTCGTCACGAACAGATGCCAGCGACCGAGACCGACCAGGAACGCCAACGCGAAGGCGGGCACCGTCAGCGCGAGCGCCCACTCGGTGGCCTCGGTGAACTCTGACCCGGGAATCGTCCGGCGGGCCACAAGAGCTACCGCCTGCGTAATCAGGATGCCGATTGCTACCACGGAAACCGGCGTCAGCGTCCGGCGCAGGAGCGCGTTGGCCTCTCGGATCCTCCAAACGAGCCTGACCGCGACGAGCACGAACACAATCGCGGCGCCCAGCTCCCACACCCGATCCGCGAATCGCGTGATGGCCGACGGCTCGGTTCCGACGATCATGAACACGTTGTGAGGACAGTCCAGATAACAGCTCGAAGTCGGGGACGGCTCGGGATACCGCGCGCGAAACAGGGCGGTCGAGAGAGCCACCATCAGGACGGCAACGCTGACGACGATCAACGCCCGATCGGCGCTATCGCGCAGCCGGCCAGTCGGGAACGCCAGCACGGCGTAGATCATCGGCAGTGCGAAAATCCAGGTCCAAAGGCGCCCGACGCTGTAGACCAACGGCGACGATGACGCGGCCAGCGACGCCAGGAACCACGCGCCGCTGACAACCAGAAGCACCTTTCCGAATCTCGCCGAAGCCGGGCGGCGGCACGCGTAAAGTGCGACCGCAAATGGAACGCCGACCGAAATTCCGCGGCCGAGCGCCGCCAGCGCCGCACCTCCGTTGGATGCTCCGGTCGTGGGGCCCGCCCCGATCGCGGTCACCGCCGCGGTGACCCCCGCCGCCGCCGCGGTGATCAGAAAGCCCGCGATGAACCCAATGTCAAGCGGCGAGGAGTCGCCGCCGCGATCGATTTGGTTTTGCCCCAGCTGGATTGCCACGCCCGGGTCCTCCGACGCCGGCGCTGCGGCCGGCTATAGACACCAGGGTCCTACCAGACCCAGGCCGCCTGCGCAACCTGAAACCCCGCCCGGTCACAACTCGGTAACGAGCCCCGCACGGTGGCCTCGCAGTCCGCACCGACCCGCCGGCATCGGCTATCCACCAACTCAACCACCCACCCGATGCTCGCGGATCGGCCACCGTCGTGCCTGACCGAGCACGTCACAAGACGTCGTCGACCGCTTCGATCAGCCCCTCGCGCGCCTCTCCTACTACGCCTGAGCGGATCACATTCCGGGCGCGCTGGTGCAAGGCATGCCCCGCACCGATCAGCGCCGCGGTCGGCCAGGACACCAGGCCGAGGATCGCGACCGCGCCGACGGCGCCGTAGAAGGCGGCGTCTTCAATGGTCGTGGCTCCGATGACAGGCAGAGAGCAGATCGGCTCGACCGCGGTGTTCGTCGAAGCATCCGAAGCCGCCATCGCTTCAATCCGCGACAGTCTCGGCGTGGTCAAGCGCGCCGTCGAGGGCTTCCATGATGCTGCCGCCTGCCGAGGCAACGCGCGCCGCGCCTACGATTGGCGCCACCGCGGCATGCAGGTGGAGGACCCGCGGGTCTTCAGGTTGACTGGCCATCAGTTCTCTCCTTCCGGTATCCGAGGGAAATGATCCTGGCGCAACTGGCATGATCATCATCCGATCCGAGTTAACTTGAGTCTCGCCGCTCCGAATCGCGGGGTCTGGACGAGAAGCCTACGCGGGCGTGCCAAATGGACCGGTCCGTTCCGGATGCGCACCGGGGGAGCCGATACATGCACGCCTACTTGCTGGGCTGACGTACGGCAAGCAGGCTATGCCTCTCTCCATCTGTGAAGGGAGTTCCCATGTGTCGATGGCTTGCTTACTGTGGCTCACCCATCCTGCTCGAGAAGGCTTTGTACGCGCCGGCGCACTCGTTGATCGAGCAGAGCCTGCATTCGACGCTGGGCGCAGAAGCCACTAACGGCGACGGATTCGGACTTGGCTGGTACGACGAGATGCCGGTGCCGGGCGTGTTCAAGAGCATCGAACCGGCCTGGAACGACCAGAACCTCCGCGAGCTCGCGGGCCATGTCAAGTCCGGACATTTCTTCGCGCACATCCGCGCCGCGATCGGTTCGGCCGTCCAGCAGACCAACTGCCATCCGTTCCGGCACGGACGGTGGCTGTTCATGCACAATGGCTACATCGCCGAGCTTCCTAAGGTCAAGCGCGACCTCGTGCTCGCGGTGGATGAGTCGCTGTATCCGGAGATCAAGGGGCAGGCCGACACCGAGATCCTGTTCTACCTTGCGCTGACCTTCGGCCTCGAGGACGATCCGCTGGATGCGCTCGCCCAGGCGATTGGGCTAGTCGAAGATGTCGGACACCGCAACGGCGCGAAGTTCCCCTTCCAGGGGACAGTGGCGACAACCGATGGGGAGCGCATGTGGGCCCTGCGCTACTCGAGCGAGCACACGTCAAGATCGCTGTTCGTCACCACCGACGTTCGCACGCTCCGCGAGCTCTATCCCGAACAGCACATCCTCGACGAGATCTCCGACGACGCACGGCTACTGGTCTCAGAGCCGCTAGGAGACCTGCCCGGCGTGTGGAACGAAGTGCCGGAATCGAGCTGCGGAGTGGTCGGTCGCGGCGAGGACCACATGGAGCGTTTCGCCGTGAAACCGCCCACGAAATCGATCGCAGTCGGCGTCTAAACCGGCCGCGGGCGCGCGCGAGCACGGAGATCGAGCGAGCTCAGCCGAGTTCGCCGTGCTCAGGCGCCCGACAGCGCTCTAGCCTCTCGCCATCTCGTCGATACACACGGTCGTGGCCAGGATCAGCGCGTCGTCCTCACCGGGTGCGATCTCGATCCCGTAGGTTTCGCGGATCCGGAACCAGCGCTTGGAGACCTCGGCGACCTTCTCGCCGTCGCGCGTGATTTCATATTCGTGGTCGACGACGTTCCCTTTGGCGGTCAGCTCTCCGCCGTCCGCGATCTCGACCGAAAAGCGGTCGCGTAAAGGCGTGATGAGCGCTTTCTTGATTGTCGCCACCGTGTTTCCATCGCGCTCGACCTTCATCGTGTCGCGGAGGTGCAGATCCTTCTTCTGAATCTTGAACAGCTCGCCCCCGGCGGGATCTTCCAGGATGAA
>JAFASQ010000136.1 GCA_019244395.1 Solirubrobacterales bacterium
CACCACCGCCGGCGCATCGGTGGGATCGGCCAGTAAACGCAGCCAGGCCAGGACGTCCCGGATCTCCGCTCGGCGGAAGAACGCGGTCTCGCCCACCAGGCGGTGGGGCAGCGCGCGCTCCTCGAGCGCCACCGCCACGGCCGCCCCTTCGCGCGAGACGGATGGGACGAGCACCACGATCTGGCCGGGAGGCACCCGCTCGCCGGCGATCAGGCGCTCCACGTCGGCCGCCACCGACTGGGCCTGGGCCCGCTCGTTGGCGCAGCGCCAGAAGGCCATGTCCCCCTCGACGCCGCCGGCCTCACAGGCCACTGGCACGACCGCTCCGGCCGCCCGCAGCACCCGCCGCGGCACGCGTAGGCCGCCCTCGAGCGTGATCACCATCGCCGCGCCCGCATCGAGTTCCCGCGCCGACGGCGCCCCGCCGGAACACGTGGGGTCCGCCGCCACGGTCATCCGCGTCCCGCCGACGGCGCGGGCCAGGGTCCAAGAGGCGAGGTTGAAGTCGTGGGCGTCGTCGAGCAGGACGTGCTCGAACCGCCGCGGCGCGTTCGGCCGATCGGAGACCACTCGCAGGGCGTCCCGGATGAGGTCGCCCGCGTCCCGGACGCCCGCCCCGGCCAGCATCTGCTCGTGGACCCGATAGACCTCGGCGAACTCCTGCTCGAGGTCCGCATCGCCGGCCGTGGCGGCCGCGCCGGAGCCTGGCTCGGCCAGGCGGGCCGCCCAGCGCGCATACTCCTCCGCCCCCACGAGGTTCGCCTTCAGCCGGTCGATCCGGCGGATGAACCCGGCCAGCAACGCGTGCGCGCTCCCGCCGAAATCGTGGCGCTCAAGCGACAGGCGATCGATTCCCTCGAGCAGCATCGCGAACCGCTCGGCCGGCCCCAGCACCGGCTCGAGCGCCTCCAGGCCGGGCCCCGGCCAGCGCAGCATCAGACCGGCCAGCTCCACCGGCGTGAGCACGAACAGCTCGTCGTAGCCACCCTCGAGCACCCGTTCGAGCCGCGCCCGCGAGGCGTCCGCCCGCGCCGCCGAGGCCGCTAGGAACAACATCCGCTCGGGCCGGCATCCGCGCTCCACCAGCCCGGCGAATCGGGCCTCGATCGTCCGCGTTTTGCCCGTCCCCGCCGCACCCAAGACCAACAGCGGTTCTCGCTGGCAGGTGATTGCCTCGCGCTGAACGGGAAGCAACGGGTCTAGTGTGAGCCCCACGTCTGACAGCATAAGTCGGCCATGACCTCTACCCGCTCCGCACTTGACGCAGATTGGCTGGGCGTCTGCCGGCGCGCGGTGACGGGTCTCGAGCGCATGCTGGCCGACGCCCCGACGACTAAGGAACGGGCGCTGGAGACCGGCACGCGCGGCAGCGGCGGCGACCGTACGCTCGAGATCGATCACGACGCCGAGCAGCTCGTATTCGATGAGCTCGACGGCCTGCGCGAGGAGGGGCACCGCTTCGTGGCGGTGTCCGAGGAGCGCGGAGAGATCGACTACGGCGACGCGGGGATCCGGGTGATCATCGACCCCATCGACGGCTCGCTGAACGCCAAACGGGGCATTTCGAACTACGCCCTCTCGATCGCTGTGGCCGATGGTGCGACTATGGCCGACGTGGTGTTCGCCTTCGTCCACGACTTTGGCCCGCGCGAGGAGTGGTGGGCGCGACGCGGTGGCGGTGCGTGGCTCGACGGCACGCAACTCGACCGCACGCTACGCGAGCGGCGCGGCCGCGACGGCCGCCTCGAGGTGCTGGGGATCGAGTCCGCCGATCCGCGCTGGATCCAAGCCTCGATCGACTCGCTAGTGGAGAGCGCCTATCGCCTGCGCGCCCTCGGCACGATCGCCTCCTCGCTCTGCCAGGTGGCGGCCGCCCGCTTCGACGGCATGGTCTCGCTGCGGCGATCGCGCGGGGTCGATGCCGCGGCCGGCCAGCTCATCGTCCGCGAGGCCGGCGGCCAGGTCAGCTTCCCCTGGTGCGATCGGCCGCTGAGCGCGCCGCTGACGCCCGAGCCGGCCTCCCCGGTGATCGCGGCGCGGTCGACCGAGACACTCAGCCTGCTCGAGAGGATCCCGGCGTGATCGACTGGATCATCGCCCAGCGGATCGCCACCTTCGTGGCCGGAACTGGGGACGCGCAGGCCCCGAGCGCCGATCTGGCCGCGCTGGCCACCGAGGCAGAGGCACGCGTTGTCGCCTACACCGGCCTGCAGCCGGCCCGGCCTCTCCCCCCGCCCGAGGGCATCACCCGGAAGGAGTGGGTGAACAGCAACATCGACTCGATGCGCCTCCTGCTCGACCCGGTGCTCAAGCGGGCCGGCGACAACCTGGGCACCCTCAAGCCGGCCATGGAGATCGGGATGGGCATCGTGCTAAGCACCGAGGTCGGCGTCGTCGTCGGCTACCTGGCCCAACGGGTCCTCGGCCAGTACGAATTGGTGCTTCTCGACGAGGCCGTCGAGGACCGGCCTCCGCGCCTGTTGTTCGTGCTCCCCAACCTCGGGCAGGCGGTGCAGGCGTTCGGTGCCGAGGAGAAGCAGTTCATGACCTGGGTGACCCTGCACGAGGTCACGCACGCGGTGCAGTTCGCCGGCGTCCCGTGGCTTCACCGCCACGTGGCCGGCCTAGTCAGGGAGCTGCTGCGCAGTGCCGAGGTCCGGCTCGAGGCCCCCCGGAAGCTGCGGATCCCCACCACCGACGAGGTCAAGCGCGTGCTGGGCCATCTGCGCGACGGCGACCTGATCTCGATCGTCACCACCACCCCGGAGCGAGAGACGCTCGATCGCGTGCAGGCAGTGATGGCGGTGATCGAGGGGCATGCCGAGCATGTGATGGACGCCGTGGCGCCCGATCTTTTGCCCTCGCTCCCCAAGCTCCGCGCCGCGCTGGACCGCCGGCGCCGCTCTCAGTCGGGGCTCTCGCGGCTGGTGGCGAAACTGCTCGGGCTCGAGCTGAAGCTCCGCCAGTACGAGCAGGGCAAGTTCTTCTGCGACGAGATCGTCTCCGCACGCGGCCCCGGCGCCCTGCACTACCTGTGGTCGAGTCCCGAAGCCCTGCCCACGCTGACCGAGCTGCGCGATCCGCGGGCCTGGCTGGCGCGCACCATGCCCCGGCAGTTGGACCCCGGCCGCCCTGAGCAGACCCGGCGCTCCACACCGGACGCCGCTGCGTGAGCTAGGTCACACGTTCACGATCTTTTCATCCGGGCGTCGTAACGCTCGCTATTCTGTCGTGTACAAACACACGTTCGCTGATTTCCCGATAGAGCCTAACTTGGAGTAAGAGAAGTCATGGCTAGCACCTCCCCGGGCGCGCAGAAGCCCAGCACCACCACCAAGCGGAGCACCACCAGCCGCAAGCCGGCCGGCGCCGGCACACGCACCAGCCGCGCGACCAGCACGTCGCGCACCGCGTCGCGCACGTCCACGACCATCGTCGAGCGAGCCGTGCTCGTCCCCGTCGGCGCCGGGCTCCTGGCCCGGGACAACCTCGTGTCCACCGTCAAGGGTCTGGCCGGCAAGTACCGGACCCGCACCGGCCTGGAGCGCGAGCTCAAGCGCTACGAGCGCCGCGGCGTGACCGCCCGCGACCGCTTCGAGAATCAGGTCCGGCGCGGGCGCATGCGCTTTGAGCGCGAGGTGCGCCAGCGCCGCAGTCTGGTCGAAAAGACGGTGAGCCAGAATCGACAGCGACTGGACCGTGAGCTAATCTCAGTACGTAGGGACTTCGAAAAGCAGTCCGGCGCGGTGAGCGCACGGGT
The DNA here is from genome assembly GCA_019244395.1 of Solirubrobacterales bacterium. Taxonomy (GTDB): domain Bacteria; phylum Actinomycetota; class Thermoleophilia; order Solirubrobacterales; family Solirubrobacteraceae; genus Palsa-465. The sequence continues at coordinate 3,761 of JAFASQ010000136.1, forward strand.
AGAGCGGCTCGTGACCAACGCACAGGGACTGATCGGCTCGTAAGAAAGCTTCCCCCGCCCGGCGTCCAGGAGAGCGCCGCTGGCGGGACAGGTTCGCCGGCCTCATATCCTCGCCGGCGAATGCAGCACCCTCTCCTCCCTCAACCGCCGGGGCGTCACGGAAGTGGCGCCCCGTCGGTCATTAACGGGGCGCACGCACTTCTGGCGGCCCCGCGCGCCGGCCACCGTGACCGAGCCGCCATCGTCCGCGGACGCGAGGGGCACCACCCGCAGACCGCGCCCCCTCCAGACCAGCCCCGACGTCCTGCGAGCCTGCGAGCCGCCGCCGGACTGCACAGGCGCGTCTCACAAGCGCGACCGGTCGCCGCCCAACCCGACTTTCTCGCCACTCGCCGCCCTCCAAAACGCGAATGCGCGTTCAGTCGCGTATATCACGAGTCTCGCGACACTCGCGCACAGGGCGTCAGCGAGTGACGAGATATTCGCCACCGGAAAACGGTGCACCGGGGGCGTGTGACGACGAGCAGGTTGTATGCGCACCGACCACGGGTAAGGGGATCGGGCGGCCGCCACCTACAATCAAATCCATGCCTACTAGAGACCAAGTCATCGATGCCCTCCGTTCCGTGATCGACCCCGAGCTCCGCCGCGACATCGTCGAGCTCGAGATGGTTCGCGCGATCGACGTGCACGAGAACGGTGTGGTCGACGTGATGGTCTCCCTGACCACGCCCGGCTGCCCGATCCGCAGCCATTTCCAGACCGGCGTCGCCGAGGCGGTGCGCAAGCTTGAGGGCGTGGCCGGCGTCAACGTGTCCTTCGACGTGCTGTCCGAGGGCGAGAAGTCAGCGCTCGGGCGCAAACTGGGCCGCGGCTCGCTGCCCGAGGGTGCGCTGGCCCAGGTCAGGAACGTGATCTGCGTCGGCTCCGGCAAGGGCGGGGTGGGCAAGTCGAGCGTGACCGCCAACCTGGCCGCCGCGCTCACGGCCGACGGCAAGCAGGTGGGCGTGCTCGATGCCGATGTGTGGGGCTATTCGCAGCCGCGCATGCTCGGCCTGGGCAGCGAGCGCCCGCACGTGAACGCCGAGCGCAAGATCGTCCCCCTGAACGCCTACGACGGCATCAAGGTGATGTCGATCGGATTCTTCGTCGAGGAGGACGCGGCGGTGGTCTGGCGCGGCCCGATGCTCCACAAGGCGCTTCAGCAGTTCCTCGAGGACGTCGATTGGGGGGAGCTGGACTACCTGCTGATCGACCTCCCGCCGGGCACGGGGGACGTCTCGATGACGCTGGCCCAGCTGCTCCCCGACGCCCGGTTTTTGATCGTGACCACGCCGCAGCCCGTGGCCCAGAAGGTGGCCCGGCGCTCGGCCGAGATGGCCACCAAGCTGAAGCTCGAG
>JAFASQ010000189.1 GCA_019244395.1 Solirubrobacterales bacterium
GTCGGCCTCGCACACGAGTTCCACCCCGGCCGCCTCGACGCCGCCGCAAACGCAGACCGCCTCGCAGACGACCACGAAGACGACGCACAAGCCCAGGACCCATCACCGCAAGGCCCCGACTCACAAGCCCAAGCCGGTCGCCACCCACACGGCGCCGTCGACGACTACCTCCGCGCCGGTGACCACCACCACCCCGCCGGCCACGACCCACTCGGCGCTCCCGCCGGTCACCTCGCACTCGGCACCCCCGCCCGTCACCACGACGACCGCTCCCGCGCCAGTTGTCGCCGCGCCCAAGACGACGAGCTCGAGCACGACGCCGAAGTCGTCGACCAACAACAACAACCAGAGCTACACGGTCACCAACCAGGGCTATTAGCACGGCCGCCTGCGGGAGGTCGGGCGCCGCGGGCTCTGTGATCCTCGTTCAGAGCGCGAATCAGGTTCCCGGGCGGAGGCCCGAGCGCCCGCTGGCGCCTCGAGCCACCTCAGGGTGCCGTCGCCCAGAGCGGAGTGCTCGGAACCTGCGGACTCGAGCGGTCAGTACTTGTGCTCGCGCAGGCCGGACCAGTACTGGCGCGCGCAGAAGCGCTCCAGCCGCCAGAACCCCAGGGCGAGCGCCAGCATTAGCACGCCGAATCCGGCCAGACCGCCGAACGCTCTGCTCACCACCGGAACGAGTGCCATCAGCCAGCACCAGGCGGCGAACCAGGCGCACGGTCGCCAGGGCAGGCGCCACGTCCAAGGGCGTCGCTCCGGCAGGCCGTCCTCATGCGACTCCCACCCATCGTGAGGTGGCTCCCCTCCGTCGCCTTGCACCAAGCCGAAGACGAGCATCTCAGCCGAGTATAAGGCCGTCCGAAGGCCCGGTCTCTGCGCTACGTGACCACATCGTCGAACCGTCCGCCGCCGTGTGACTCTCGATCGCGCCAGCGGCGGCCAGGCGCGCGAGGGCGTCCCGGAAAGCGGGGTACGGGATCAGCCCGAGGCGGGCGAGGGTCGGGTAGCCGACGCGGTCGTACAGCTCGGACGTGCTGGTCGGCTCTGCGGTGATGACGGCAAGAAGCACCGACGTCTGCGACATCGAGTTCACGGTAGCTCAGCGGTGAGGGGCAGCGGCGAGGCGGCCTTGAGCTCCTCGAGCTTTAGGAGCGTCATGACCCGTGCCGCGCCTCCGCGGGTCGAGAGGCGCACGAGCACGCGCTGAAGTTGGGCGACCTCGCGCGCCAGCACCATCAGCATCGCGTCCGTCTCGCCGGTGACCCAGTCGGCGGAGATCACCTCGGGCATGGACCGCACGGCTTCGGCGAACCGCCGGTGCGCCGCCTCGTCGTGGCGCTGCAGGGTGACCGCGACATAGACCTGTAGCGGGAAGCCGGCGGTGGCGGCATCCAGCGAGGCCGAAATGCTGCGGACGATCCCGGACTCCTTCAGGCGGCGGATGCGGTGAAGCGTCGCGGCGGGGGAGAGCCCGACCAGGCGAGCGAGCTCAACGTTCGGGCGATCCGCGTCCGCCTGGAGTTCCTCGAGCAGCTTCATATCAATTAAATCAAGTGAATCGGCCATTTCACAAAATATTTCATCGCTTCGCGGCTGAGATGTCAAATCTAGCTGTACTTCGGCGCGGATTCACCGATCCTGTCGGTGTGAAGACCCAAACCAACCGATCCGCGATCCTCGCCCTCGCCGCCGCGGGCACCCTGTGGGGCTTGAACGTCCCGTTGACGAAGCTCGCACTCGCGTGGCTCGGGCCGGGGTGGCTTACCGTTGTCCGCTTCGCGGTGGCTGCGCCGGTGCTGGGTCTCGTCGGGCGGCGCGGCCTGCGCGACGCGCTGAGCATTCGCATGCTCGCCTCGGGGGCGATCGGGTTCGGCGCGGTGATCGTGCTCCAGAACGCCGGCATCGAGCGCACCAGCGTGAGCCACGCTGCGATGGTCGTGGGCGCGGTCCCCGTTCTGGTGGCCGTGCTCGCGGCCGGGCTTGGCGAGAGCGCGACCCGGCCGCGCATCTGGGCCGGGTACGGCGTAGCGCTGGTCGGGATCGCCTTGGTCGCGGGCGCCGCGGGCGGTGGCGCCACCGCGCCTGGCGATCTGCTCGTACTGGGTTCCGTGCTCCTGTCGGCGGCATTCATAGCGCTCCAGCCACGGCTGCTGGCTGGTCGCGACGCCGCGGCGCTCACCGCGGTCCAGTTCGCCGGCGGCGCGCTCGTCGCGCTGCCCGTGGCCGTCCTGGCCGAGGGAATCCCGCATGGGCCGGGCGCGCCGTTGCCCGCGCTCGCGCTCGCCGCCCTCGCGCTGGCGGGGACGCCGCTGCCGTTCTGGCTGTTCGCGTTCGGCCAGGCGCGCGTGCCCGCCGAACTCGCGGGCGCGTTCGTGAACCTGGAGCCGGTGGTCGGCGCCGCAGCCGGCTGGCTCGTCCTCGGCGAGCCGGCTGCGACCGGCCAGATCCTGGGGGTTGCCGCAGTGCTGGCCGGGATTGCCATCAGCACGCTGCCGCCCGGGCTCGAGCCCGCCCGCGTGCCGGTCGGGATCCGGCTCCGGCGTCTCGACTATGAGTTTCTTAGCTTCCGAGCGTTAGGCCCGAAATACGAGCCGGGGGCCACGATCGTCATCGCATCAGCGCCACCACGGCTCGCGCCGCAACTGGGCCACGCGGGCGGCCGGGACCACGAGCTCGCCCAGGTGCTCGGCGAGGTGATTCAGATGCTCGCACAGCCAGATTCCGTAGTAGGCGCGGGAGCCGATCCGGGCCGTGTCGGGAGCGCCGAAGCTCGGCGTCTGGAGAGGCTCGACCGGCCGGTGGTCCGGTCGTCCGACTTGGGCGGCGAGCTGCTCGTACCACGTGGCCAGCATGACCGTGCGGTCCTCGAGGGGCTTACGTGCGGCATCGACCGCGTCGGCATCACCCGGCAACTCCGCCACTGCGCGCGCGGTCAGCCGTAGCCGCAGCGAGCCGCCGACCAGCCGCCACAGATCCTGCTTGGCGAGTTTCTTGCTCCCCTGCTCGGCCAGGAAGCCGCGCAGGGCCTCATCGAGCCGCTGTCCCGCCACCGCGGCCGCCATCGCGCCGTCGGGCTCGGCGCTTCGCAGCCCCGCCGCCCACTCGACAGCCTGTCTCAAATACGCCGCGCCGGACCGGAAGGCGTCGGCCAGGTCGTCGCCGACGACCGCCGCCACGCCGCGTGGCCAGAACAAGAGCCCGACGAGCACGCTGACCGCGCACCCGAGCGCCACGTCCTCGATCCGCACCACGCCGACCTTCCATCCGACCGGAGCGAGCAGATTGAAGAGGACGGCGACCGTCACGGTGAACGCGGCCTGGCCCACGGCGAACGGGGCGGTGCCGGGCGCGTAGGCGGCGACGAACACGGCGACCGGCAACACCACCCAGAGCGCACCCGACCCGCCGCCGATTACCAGCAAGATCACGCCGCCGATGACGAAGCCGATCGCCGTGCCGGCGAGTGCTCGCAGCGCGGTCGCGCCCGTGGAGGAGGCGTTCGTGCGCAGCACCGAGAGCGTGCCGAGTACGACCCAGAACCCGTGCTGCACGCTGCCCACGTCGGCCACCGCCACCGCCACGCCTAGCGCGATCGCGCCGCGCATGCTGTTGACGAACCACACCGAGCGAACGCTCGCGTGAATGTGGGCGGCGGTCGCCACGCTCGACACGCGGCGCACGGTGCGGGCGGCGGTGTTGGATCCGACATACCAGCGCCGGCGCCAGGTCTCCATCCACTCCGGATCGGCGAGACGGGCGGCGACCAACGTCTCGGCGGCGGCGGCGAGCACGGCCACGGCGATCGCGTGCGCGTGGAAGGAGGCCTGCGCGGCCTGCCGGAAGTCTCCGTTCGGCTCTGGTTGCAGGTAGTCGAGGCCCGCCATGGCCTCGGCCCGGCAACGCTCGAGCCGCTCGACGTCGGGTCGGACATCGGCGCCGGCAAGCAGCGACGAAACGTCAGCCAAGACCGAACCGGCGACCGACAAGAGCCGGCGGGCACTGGGCGGGGCGTCGCGGAGATCGGCGCGTTCACGAATGGCGTCGGCGGTGAGCGCGGTGCACCACTCGAGCAACTCCACCGCGTTGGCCAGGGCCTGGTCGGCGGCGGCCAGACCGGTCGGTCGGTAGGGCGTCGCGGTAAAGCTCGCCAGGAGTCCGTGCTTGGCCGCGATGACGCCGGCGAGCCGTTCGTCGGTGGCGCTTCCCTCGAGCGCCGCCTCGAGCTCGCCGGCCAGCTCGCCGGCCAGCTTGGAAGCGGCCGCTCGCAGCGCGTCGTCCCCGGGGCGCGGCGACAGGACGAGAACCGCAGCGGTGCCGAAGAGAGACGCCAGCCACCAGCCGGCTAGACGATCAGGGATCATCGAGACCGTCCCGAGCGAGGCGGCTGGCAGGACATAGGCGAGCAGTGCAGCGTTGGCGCCCGCGGCGGCGTTCGGGCCGGCCACGCCGGCGAAGAACACCGCGAAGGTGACCGGTACGGTGACCACCGCGGCGAGGACGCTCGAGGAGCTCACCATGGTGCCGATCGTCAGTAGCAGGCTGCCGGCCAACGCCAGGCCCACGTGGGCGAGGAGCTTGTCACGGCGGGTCCCGCCGAACGACGCCAGGACGAGCGTGGCGAAGCCGCCGAACGCGGCGAACGTCGCGACCTGGAGGTTGGCGATCACCTGGTCGGTGAAGGCGAACAAGCCGCACACGACGACCACGGCCCGGACCGCTCGCAGGGCCGCGGGAGGCGACCAGACCGGGACCCAATCCCGCCCCGGAACGCGTGCGATGATCCTGCGGGGAATCCGGACCGCGCTCATGGGCGGACGATTAGGCCGGTTTCGCCGTCGCTCGCGCCAACAGCCCGGCCAGCCCGGCCTCGATCCCCTGGCTGAGAGCGTTGATGTCCGGGGCGTGATCGCGGTCGCCGGTCACACCGAAGTACAGCGTCCCGTCGTAGGAGAAGATGGCGACCACGATCCGGATCGTGCCAACGATCGGTACGTACGGGTAGGACGCCTCGAGGCGGCGGCCGAGGGCGTAGACCGGTTGCTGCGGACCGGGCACGTTCGTGGTGGCGGTGTCCATGTTGAAGCGAGCCGAGCGCGTCACGGCCCGGCTGCCCAGCGCGAGCAGGAGCGGCGGCGCGAAGCCCGAGAGCTGAGTCAGGACGTCGCCGGCGACCGCCTGACGCGAGGACTTGATCCCGTCCATCTGCTGCTGGATCTGAGCCAGGCGTTCCGCGGGATCGTCGATCCCCACGGGCAGCCGGGCGAAGACCGCCGAGACCCGGTTGTTGTACACCCCACGCTCGCCGGGAAGGCGCACCGAGACCGGGACCATCGTCCGGACAACCCGTTGCCGGCTAACCTCCTCGCCGCGCTCGATCAGCAGGTCGCGGAAACCGCTTGCCACGATGGTCAGCACGACGTCGTTGACCGTGCCCCCGAGCGACGCGCGGACTTGCCTGACCTCTCCGAGGTCTATCCGAGCCCAGCTCCACACCCGGTGCGGTCCGATGGCGCCGGTGAGCGAAGAGGTCGACGGACGTAATGCCGGCGCAGCCGCCGTCAGAGCGCGGAGCGCGGAGAGCGTTCCGCGCACCAGGTCGGGCCGGGTTCGCACCGCGGTCCGCGCCTGCTCGACTGGATGAACCGCGCGATGCGAGGCGCCGCGGACGAGCAGCTCGAGGTCAGACGGCTCGGGTCGCGGGTCCCACGCGGCCGCGGGCGACGACGACCCGTCGTCATCCGAGAACATCACGGACATCAGGTCGGTGGCAGCGACGCCGTCGACCATGCAGTGATGAACCTTCGAGAGCAGTGCCCAGCGCTCGCCCTCGAGGCCTTCGACCATCCAGATCTCCCAAAGCGGCCGGGCTCGGTCCAGGTGCTGAGAGAACACGCGCGCGGCCATGGTCCGCAGCTGCGCTTCGTTGCCCGGCGCCGGGACCGCGCTGTGCCGCAGGTGATAGGCGAGGTCGAAGTAAGGGTCATCGACCCACACCGGCTCGCTCATCCCGAGGGGCACGAATCGCACCTTCTGGCGATAGCGAGGCACGCGGGGCAGCTTCGCCCCGACCATCTCCAGCAGTTCTCCGAAGTCCGGCGGCGGGCCCGCGAAGATGCTCACGCCGCCGATGTGCATCGGCGTAACGTCGTTCTCGACGTGCAGGAACGTCGCGTCCTGCGCGCTCATCGGCTCCACGACGCCTCCTCGGCTCGCGGCGCGTCGTCGACGCCCTCGAGCAGGCGTTCGAGCTCACGGTACACGCCAGCGTTGACGGCCATGCCGCAGTGGCTGCCGTCGATCTCCACGCATTCGGCGTCCGGATCCAGGCAGGCGCGCCAGTCCACGATCGCGTCGCTGCGCGAGTACACGGCGAGTGCCCGCGAGCCCGGCGGCAGCGGCCGGCGCAGCAGCGCCCAGAACTCGGAGCAACACTCGCCGTCCCGGCATTCGGTCGAGAACAGCCACCGCACCCCGAGATCGCCGAGGAAGGCCACCGAGCGCACGGTGCGGAGCACGTGCGGCGAGACGGCGAGCGGGTCCAGCACAGGGGAGCCGAGCGTCACCAGCGCCGCCACCGCGTCGGGCCGGCGCGCGGCCAGGGCGCGGGCGAGCGTCCCGCCGCGACTCTGCCCGATAAGCACCACGGGCTCACCGAAGGCCTCGAGCACCGCGTCGAGCCGTTCGAGGTCGCGCCCCGAACAGCCCACGTTCAGCCGGATCCCGCTCGTGCGGACCGTGTGGCCGCGCCGGCGCAGCCACCCGGCGAGCACGGTGAGCGACGCATCGCCGGCCAGGAAGCCGGGGATCAGGAGGACGGGGTGCTGCCCGCGCCGGTGACTGGGGGCTCGAGTGGGGGCCCAGAACCGAGGATCGGCGAGCAGGCCGGCGAGCTCCGGCCAAAACCGCAGCTCGTTCTGGAGCGACGGCGGCCCTTTCACGAGGTCTCGTCCAGCTGGAGGATCAGCTTTCCGGTGTTCTCGCCGCGGAACAACCTGAGGAACACCTCGGGAAAATCCTCGAGACTGCCGCGGACGATGTCCTCGCGCGAGCGCAACTCGCCGGCGCGCAGCCACCCAGCGAGCTCTGCGATCGCCTCGGGGTACCGGGCCGCGAAATCGAACACGAGGAAGCCGGTCATGGACGCCCGCTCCACCAGAAGCTGCATGTAGTTGGCCGGTCCCCGCGGCGCCTCGCGAGCGTTGTACTGCGAGATCGCGCCGCAGATGACCACCCGGGCGCCTCGCGCGAGGCGGCGCAGCACCTCGTCGAGCGTCTCGCCGCCGACGTTGTCGAAGTACACGTCGACCCCGTCCGGCGCGTGTCGGCGCAGGTCGGCGCGCAAGTCGCCGCGCTTGTAATCAATCGCGGCATCGAAACCGAGCTCCTCGACCAGCCAGGCGCACTTCGCCGGGCCGCCGGCGATCCCGACCGCCCGAGCGCCCTTGATCCGGGCGATCTGCCCCACCACGCTGCCCACGGCGCCGGCCGCGCCCGACACGACGACGGTCTGGCCCGGCTGGGGCCGCCCGACGTCGAGCAGCCCGAAGTAGGCCGTCAACCCGGTCATCCCGAGCGCCCCGAGGTGCACCGGCGCGGGGGCGAGCGAGGTGTCGACCCGGGTCACGTTACGGCCGTCCGAGACCGCGTAGCGCTGCACGCCGAACAGGCCCGACACTCGTTCGCCGACCGAGAAATCTGAATGCCGTGACTCGGTTACGCGTCCGAGTCCGAACGCCCGCATCACTTCGCCGATCCCCACGGGCGGGACGTAGGAGCGCCCCTCGTTCATCCACCCGCGCATGGCGGGGTCGAGCGACAGGAATTCGACCGCCACCCGGAACTGCCCATCCCCGGTCTCGCTCGCCGGCTCCTCGAGGTACTCCCAGTCGGAAACCCTGGGTAAGCCGACCGGACGGGCGGCCAGCCGCCACTGCGCGTTCACGGCGTTCACGGGTTGAGCCTACTGAACGGGCTCGGGCGGCTGATTCGCCCGCAGCGAGCCGGGCTGCGCGGACGGGGCCACGCGCCGAGTGTGACACGCGGACGGCCGGCTACGCAGGCGGTGAGCCACGCGGATGGTCAGCTCGATGCCTGCTGCAACGCCGTCCACAATCCGTAGAGCGCGAAGGCGCTGGCCCCGAGGCTAAGCGCCCAGGCGGGCCACGCGCGCTGGCCGCGCTTGGCCGCGAAGAAGGGGTAGGAGGCGAACACGATCAACTGGCTCAGCCACAGCGCGATGAGCGATGGCTGGAGCAGCGTGTCATAGAAGCCGCCCGGGTCGATCAGGCTGAACGGCGCCGCGAACACCACGACAGCACCGATCGCCGCGGCGACCCGCCGCATTCCCCAGCCGCCGACCGCGTGCGCGAGGCGAGTAAGCGCCAGGTACTCGCACAGGATCACGCCGGCGATGCTGACCGCCACGCCGATGCCGATCGCCTCGGCCAGGCCGGCACCCGCGTACTGCTGGGCGACGCTGACGCCGGGCACCTGGGTGTGCAGGACGCCCGGCATCGCCGCGAGCGGGGCCACGGCGAGGACGACCGCGACGGCGCTGATCGCGAAGGCACCGGTCAGGCCGCGCCGGATCGTCTGCCTGGGGGCGGCGAGCTCGCCGCCCAAGAACAGAGGCAGGCTCCCGCACACATAGAGCAGCGAGGTCTGAGCGCCGACCTTGGCGATCGGGCTGGCGCCCGCGCCGGCAGCAAAACTCGAGGCCGGCGTTGGGATGTGCGCGAGCGTCACGCCGTCCAGGATCCCGGCCAGCGCTAGCTGTCCGGCGGCGATCAGCCCGAGGAGCAGCAAGGCGGCCGCGCGGCCCGCGATCATCACGCCGGCGAGTGCGACCGGGATAGCCAGCGCGAGCACCGACTGGTAGCGGCCCATGCCCGGCACCACCGCGGGCAACAGGTCGTAGACGATCTGAACCGTCGTGTAGACGATGTAGAGCAGGTAGCTGAAGGTCCAGATCGCCGCCTGGACGAGGGCCACCGGGCGCCCGACGGCCGCCTCGACGAAGGCGTACAGGCCGCCCGAGCTCGCGATGTGCCGGGAGTAGCGCAACCAGATGGCCAGCGGTACCGTGAACGCCACGGCGGCGGCCAGCATCGCCAACCCGGCGGAGTCCGAGGCATCAGCGGCCACGCCCGGCGTAGCGAGCGCCGCGAGCGCCAGCGGCCCGCCGAACGAGGCGACGGCGACGCCGGCGAACGCCCAGGGACTGATCGGACGCAGCCGTGCCGGGCGGCGCGCGCGGCCGCCGGGCGCCGGCGCCAGAACGCCGCGCGTGCCGGTGCCGGCGCTCAGGCGAGCACCAACCGTGGTCTGCGTCATCGTGCCCCGGGCTTTGCGGTTAGCCCCAGCCGCCGCCCGAGGACGAGGTCGATGAGCTGCTCGAACCGCCGCCGTAGGACCCGGTGGAGGACCCGCCGGAGGATCCGCCGCTCTTGATCGACTGTCCCGACGGTGACACCAGCCACCACACGGCGCCAAATCCGTTGGTGCCGTCCCCCTTGGTCTGGCCCTTCGACTTGTCGGCGATGAAGTAATAGAGCGGGTGGCCGTGGTAGGTCACCTGCTGGCTGCCGTCCGAGCGACTGATCGTGCCGAGGTCGGCCGCGGCGACGCCGCCTTCGGCCGTGGGCTGGCCCTTGGTCTCGACCGGGGGCCACGCCTTGGCGCATGCGCCGGAGCAAGCAGACTTGCCGCCGCTGTCGGCCACCCACAGGTAAACCGCGCGGCCCTCGTCGGCGGTCAGATAGGTGCCCATTGAGCCCTTGGCGGTGCCGATCGACTCGGCGCCAGACCCGCCGGCGGAGCTCGTCGAGGTAGCCGAAGACGGTGACGTGGCGGCTGCCGGCGCGGCGGCCGCGGTGCTCGTGCTCGACCGGCTGGAACTGCCGCACCCTGCGACGGCCATGGCCGACACAGCCAGTGCCGCGAGCGCCGCTGCGCGTGACTTCGCAGTGGTCGAAATGGCCATGATGTTGCTCCCAGAACGAGGTTTCAATGGACCCGTGAATCGAGCGGGTCACCCATGAAGACCCCGGCCGGACGCGGATCCTTCCTGTGCCGGCGTTCGGCCGGAGGCCCTGAAAAACAGAATTGTGGGCTAGGAACCCGCGAGCGCCTGCTGCAGGTCGGCCACCAGCGCCTGCTGCAGGTCGGCCACCAGATCGCCGGGGTCCTCGATCCCGCAGCTCAGGCGGACCAGGTCGGGCGGGACGGCGGCCGCCGAGCCCTCGACGGACTGGTGAGTCATGGCCTGGGGCACCTCGATCAACGACTCCACGCCGCCGAGGGATTCGGCCAACGTGAACAGCCGAGTCCTCGCGGCGATGTCGCCGGCACGAGGGTGGCGGAAGCTGACCATTCCGCTGAAGCCCGGCCAGCGGACGTCGTGCACGTCCGGCGTGGCGCGCAGGAGTTCGACCACCGCGGCGGCGCTGCGGGCGTGGGCCTCCATCCGTAGGTGCAGCGTGCGCAGCCCGCGGTGCACGAGGAAGCAGTCGAGTGGTCCGGGCACCGCGCCGACCGCGTTCTGGACGAAGCGCAGCCGGTCGTAAAAGTCGTTGGAGCGGGTGATGGCAACGCCTCCGACCACGTCGGAATGACCGCCAAGGTACTTGGTCGTGGAGTGCACGACGAAGTCCACCCCGAGCTCGAGGGGGCGCTGGTTGGCCGGGGTGGCAAAGGTGTTGTCGACCGCGACCAGGGCGTTTTGTCGACGCGCAATCACGCCCTCGATGTCGACCGCGTGCAGCAGCGGGTTGGTCGGCGATTCAACCCAGATCAGCCGGGTGTCGTCGCGGACGACCCGTTCGAGCGCGGCCAGGTCGGTTTGATCGACCAGGTCATAGGCGAGGCCCCAGCGGCTCATCACCTTGTCGAGCAGCCGGTAGGTACCGCCGTACAGATCGGCCGGCAAGACCACGTGCGAACCCGTCTCGCAGGTGACGGTGATGACGGCATGCTCGGCGGCCAGGCCGGACGCGAATGTCACGGCGCGCCCACCCTCGAGCTCGCCTAGAGCGGCCTCGAGTGCAGCGCGAGTCGGATTGGCCGAGCGCGCGTAGTCGTAGTCGCCGGCGAACTCGCCCGGGCGAGGCTGGGCGTAGGTCGAGGTCTGGTGGATCGCCGGGATGACCGAGCCGAAGCTGGGATCGGGCGTCAGGCCGGCGTGAACCGCGCGAGTCGCGAACGCGTCCTGCCGCGCGTCCGGTTCGAGCTCGCTCACGAAACCAATGCTTCCAGCAAATCGGTGCGGGTAACGATTCCCTCCGCCCGGCCGTCGCGCGTGACCAGCAGCGCCTGCTGGTGGCCGACCAGCAACTCGACGGCCTCGCGCACGGGATCGTCAACCGATACGGCCGCGAACGGCGGCTCCATCACCTCGACGATCTCGGCCTCGAGCACCCGTGGGTCTTCGGCGGCGCGCCCCAGCAGCCCGCGTTCGCCGATCGCACCGACGACGGTGGCGGGGTCGTGCGCGCTCACCACCGGCAGCTGGGAGACCCGGTGCTCGTGCAGGAGCGCCACCGCGTCGCGCACCCGGTAGTGCGTCTGTACGGTGACCAGGGGCGGGATCTCGCCCGCGTCGCGCTTGCGCGCCAGCACGTCGCCGACGCGGAGCTTCGAGTCACGATCGAGGAAGCCGTACTGGCGCATCCAGGCGTCGGAATAGATCTTCGACAGGTAGGAGCGGCCGCCGTCGGGGAGGATCACCACGATCATGGCGCCCGGATCCTCGATCTCGGCGCCGACGGTGAGCGCGGCCTCCACGGCGAGGCCGCCAGAGCCCCCGGCGAGGATGCCCTCGAGCTGCGCCAGCCGGCGCGTGGTCAGGAACGCGTCCTTGTCAGACACCGTGACCCAACGATCGATCACGGCGCGGTCGAACGTCTCGGGCCAGAAGTCCTCGCCCACCCCCTCGACCAGATAGGGGCGGACACTCTCGATGCCGCCGGAATAGATCGACCCCTCCGGATCGGCCCCGATCACGACCAGGTCGGGCTTGCGCTCGCGCAGGTAGCGGGCGGTGCCGGTGACGGTGCCGCCGGTGCCGACGCCCACGACCAGGTGCGTGATCCGGCCCGCGGTCTGCTCCCAGATTTCGGGGCCGGTCGACTCGTAGTGGGCCTGCGGATTGGCCTGGTTGAAGTATTGGTTGGGCTGGAAGGCGCCGGGAATCTCGTCGGTCAACCGGTCGGCGACGCGGTAATAGGACTGGGGCGAGTCCGGCGGGACGTCGGTGGGGGCGAGCACGACATCGGCGCCGTAGGCGCGCAGTAGGTCGATCTTCTCGCGCGACATCTTGTCGGGCATCACGGCGATCACCCGATAGCCCTTCAGGCGAGCGGCGATGGCCAGCCCCGTACCGGTGTTCCCGGAGGTCGGCTCGACGATCGTGCCGCCGGGCCTCAGGCTGCCGTCGCGCTCGGCGGCCGCGATCAGAGCGACCGCCACCCTGTCCTTGATCGACCCCCCCGGGTTGAACACCTCGAGCTTGGCGACAAGTTGAGGGCGCAGGCCGGCGCCGATGCGCGACAGGCGCACGAGGGGGGTCTCGCCGATCGTGTCGAGGATGGAATCCTTGAGAATCGGTGCGGCGGCGGTGGCGTACATGGCTTAATTCTGATGATCCTGCGGCAGGTTCACAAGCAACCGAAGATTCTGCTGGTAAATGTGCCAGAGTCAGATATTCTTCGGCCGCATCGGCAATGGCTCGCGCTGCACCGAATCATCGACATGACGACGTCGACGCGGTTGACCGCGCCATGCTCGAGTTGCTGGCCAAGGACGCGCGCATGACCAACCAGCGGCTGGCCGAACGGGCCGGGATCGCGCCCTCCACGGCGCTCGCCCGGTTGCGCTCGCTGCGCGAACGGGGCGTGATCCGCGGTTTCCATGCCGAGGTGGACCTGGCGGCCCTCGGGCGGCCCTTGCAGGCGCTGATCGCGGTGCGGCTGGCGGTGCACGCCCGCGACCAGATCGACGACTTCACGAACGCGGTTCGCCGGCTCCCGGGGGTGCTGATGGTGTTCCACCTGACCGGCGTGACCGACTATCTGGTGTGGGTGGCCGCGGCCGACGCCCAGGACCTGCGGGAGTTCGTCGTCGATCACCTGGCCACGCATCCGTCGGTCGCCCACGCCGAGACCTCGCTGATCTACGAGCATCGCCGCGGACCGGGGATCTGGGGCGCGGCCGATCCGGCATGAAACCGCGCGCGTCGAGGACCGGATGAGCCCTGCCGCCCGGCTGGCCGGGCTCGGCACCACGATCTTCACCGAGATGACCGCGCTGGCCGAGCGGAGTGGTGCGATCAACCTGGGGCAGGGCTTTCCTGACACCGACGGGCCCGCGGCGGTAATCGAGGCGGCGGTGGCCGCCCTGCGCGGCGGCGAGAACCAGTACGCGCCGCTGCCGGGCGTGCCGGCCCTGCGCGAGGCGGTGCTCGAGCACCAGCGTGGCTGGTACGGGCTCGAGCCCGAAGACGTGCTGATCACGTTTGGGGCCACCGAGGCCATCGCCGCCGCGTTGCTCGGGCTGTGCGATGCCGGCGACGAGGTCGTCGTGCTCGAGCCCTACTACGACTCCTACGCGGCGTGCATCGCGTTCGCCGGCGCGGCGCGACGGCCGGTGACGCTGCGCCCGCCGGCGTTCGAGGTGAGCGCGGAGGCCTTGCGCGCCGCAATCGGCCCGCGGGCCCGGCTCATGCTCCTGAACTCTCCCCACAACCCAACCGGGCGGGTCCTCAGCCGTCCCGAGCTCGAGCTGATCGCTTCCGCGTGCGTCGAGCACGATCTGTTGTGCGTCACCGACGAGGTGTACGAGCACTTGGTCTACGACGGCGAGCACATCCCGATCGCCACGCTGCCGGGCATGGCCTCACGCACCCTCACGATTTCGAGCGTCGGGAAGTCGTTCTCGTTCACCGGCTGGAAGATCGGCTGGTGCTCGGGGCCGGCGGAGCTGGTCGCGGCGACCCGGATGGTCAAGCAGCACCTGACGTTCGCCGGCGGCACCCCGTTGCAGCACGCCGCCGCGGCTGCGTTGCGCCTCCCGCGGGAGGAGGTTACGGCGCTCGCCGGCGATCTGCGGGCCAAGCGCGACCAACTGTGCGAGGGTCTTCGCGCGGCCGGGCTGCGGCCGATCGTCCCGGCCGGCACATACTTCGTGAACGCGGAGGTAGGCGAGGATGCGATGGCCTTCTGCGCCGGGCTCGCCGAGCGCTGCGGAGTGGTGGCGATCCCGACCAGCGTGTTCTACGACGACAAAGCGGCCGCGCGCACGCTGGTGCGGTTCGCCTTCTGCAAGCGCCCCGAGGTGATCGCCGAAGCGGCGCGGCGGCTCGCCGCGCTCGGATGAGGCGGGTTGCGAACATGCGCACATGACCCGCCGGCTGATCTCGAGTGGTTCGACATTTGAGCGGAACGTCGGTTACTCGCGGGCGGTGGTCGACGGTGAATGGGCGTTCGTGTCGGGCACTACCGGCTTCGACTACGCCACGATGACCATCTCCCCCGACGTCGCCGAGCAGGCGCGTCAGGCGCTGGAGAACATCAGCGACGCCCTGCGCGGGGCGGGATTCTCGCTCGCGGATGTCGTACGCACCATCTACATCCTGCCCGACGCCGAGGACTGGCCGGCTTGCTGGCCCGTCCTGCGCGAGTACTTCGGTGACATCCGGCCGGCCAGCACGATGCTGGCGGCGGGTCTGGCCGATCCGCGGATGCGGATCGAGATCGAGGTGACCGCGAAGCGGGGCGCCTGAGCGCGGTTCAGGCCTTCGGGTTCACGTGCTGGAACCCGAAGCGGCCCTTGATGCACAGATTGCCGCGCGTGATGTCGTGGTCGGCCGGCGAGGTGACCTTGACGATCTCGTTGTCCTGCACGTGCAGCGTGAGGTTGCAGCCGACGCCGCAATAGGGGCAGATCGTCTCGGTCCGGGTCTGGCGCGACTCGTCCCAGGTGGCGGCGTCGCGGAGGTCGTGCTCGGATTTGAACATGAGCGCGCCGGTGGGGCAGACCGCTATGCAGTTGCCGCAATAGACACAGGCGGACTCCGGCAGCGGGTTGGCGTACTCGGTGGAGATGCGGGCGTCGAACCCGCGGCCGGCCACGGTGATCGCGAACGTGTTCTGCCACTGCTCCCCGCAGGCGTCGACGCACTTGTAACAGAGGATGCACTTGGAGTAGTCGCGGACGTACAGGCCGTTGTCGATCTTGGTTGGCTGGTGCACGGTGGCGGCGGTCTGGCCGTCCGGACGTTCGTGGTGGCCGGCGCGCCGCTTGTCCCGGTCGGGATCGGGGGGCGCGGATGGGCCGTAGCGCTCGGGCCTTCCGTCGTAGCGCTCGAGGTAATCCTGGGCGGGCGGCGTGATCGACAGGTCGACGGAGGAGGCCAGGAACTCGATCACCATCTTGCGGCTGAGGCGCACCCTCTCGGAGTCGGTGCGAATGACCATGTCGGGCTCGACCTTGCGCGAACAGGCGGGAATCAGGGTGCGCGCGCCCTCCAGCTCGACGACGCAGATCCGGCACGCGTTGGCCGGCATGAGGGTCTCGCCGTAGCACAAGGTGGGGGTATCGATCCCGAGCTTGCGGCAGGCGTCGAGGATGGTTGAGCCCTCGGGCACCTCGACCGGCTGCTCGTCGACGGTCAGGCTGATCAGCCGTGTCGCCGGCGCAGGCGGTGCCATGGGCAGCACGATCGGATTCACGGGGTCGTTCCTCCATTGCTCGTGAACACTTCGAAGCGCGCGATGGCCGACTCGACTGCCGACGAGGCGGTCTGACCCAGGCCGCAGATCGAGGCGTCGCGCATCGCCTGGCCGATCTCGGCGATCAGGTCCAGCTCGTCCTGCACGGTCCCGCGGGTGCGGCCGGAGGCGAGGCGGGCCAGCGCCTCCTCCTGGCGAACGGTGCCCACCCGGCACGGCACGCACTGGCCACAGCTCTCGTCGCGCATGAACGCGGCGATGGTCATCAGCAGCTCGGCCAGGTCCATGGCATCGTCGATGGCCAGCACCACACCCGAGCCGAGCGTGGTGCCGGCCTCGCGCGCGTCCTCGAAGGTGAGCTTCAGATCCAGATCGTCGGGGGTGAGGAAGCTGCCGGCCGCGCCGCCGAGGAGGACGGCACGGAGGCTGCGCCCGGTGCTGACCCCGCCGGCCAGATCGAGCAGCTCGCGCAGGGTCGTCCCGAACGGCACCTCGTAGATGCCGGGCTTGGCGACCGCGCCGGAGAGGCAGAACAGCTTCGGCCCGGTGGAGCGCTCGGTGCCGATCTGTGCAAATGCCGGGCCGCCCTCGAGAACGATCGGCAGCACGTTGACCAGGGTCTCGACGTTGTTGACCACCGTGGGCTGGCCGAACAGGCCGCGCTCGACCGGAAACGGCGGCTTGTTGCGCGGCTCACCACGGTAGCCCTCGATCGAAGAGAAGATCGCGGTCTCCTCGCCGCAGATGTAGGCGCCGGCGCCCTTGCGCAACTCGATGTCGAAGCGGAAGCCGTGGCCGAGGATGTCCTCGCCGAGGACGCCGTGGTGGCGCGCCTGCTCGAGAGCGTGTTCCAGCCGGCGTTGGGCGAGCGGGTACTCACCGCGCAGGTAGACGTAGCCGTGCTCGCAGCCGGTGGCGTAGGCCGCGATGGTCATCGACTCGATCAGCGAGAACGGGTCGCCCTCCATGATCACGCGGTCCTTGAACGTACCCGGCTCGGACTCGTCGGCGTTGCAGATCAGGTAATGCGGACGGCGCGGCTGGCGCGCCACGGCGTCCCACTTGCGCCCGGTCGGGAACGCGGCGCCGCCGCGCCCCATCAGTTTGGAGTCGAGCACCTCGCGAAGGACGCCCTCGGGACCAATGTCGAAGGCGCGGCGGAGCGCGGCGTACCCGCCGTGGGCGCGGTACTCGTCGAGACTCTCCGGATCGACCAGGCCGATCCGGTGGAGCAGGCGGAGGTTCGGCTCCCCGGCCTGGGGAGGCGTTGCCGATTTCGGGGATGCCGGCGTCGCGCCACGCAGGATCTCGATCAGCGCCTCGGCGTCGACGTTCGTCAGCTCGCGCTCCGTGGGGTTCTCTCCGGACCCGACCAGGAAGGCGGCGGGGGCGCGATCGCACTGGCCCAGGCACGGGCTCGGCTCCCAGGTGGCGCCGTCTGTGTCGCTGCCATGGGGCCCGACCCGGTCGGTCAGCGCTTCGATCAGCTTGTCCGAGCCCGCGCACCGGCAGGCCAGGTCGTTGCACACGTGCAGCACGCGAGAGGCGCGCGGTTGCATCGAGAACAACGCGTAGAAGGTGGCCACGCCGTATACGTCCGCGGGTGGGATGGTCAGGCGGCGCGCCACGTAGTTGAGCGCCCCGGGGCTGATCCACCCGGCCCTCTCGTGCAGCGCGTGGAGGGTGGGGAGGAGCTCGTGGCGCTGCGCCCGCGCCGCGTGCCCGCCGTGCGCGGAGTGCCCGTCCTCGACCGCGTCGGCGCCGGCCCAGGTGGAAACCGGTGGACCGAGGAACGCGTCGATCGCGGCGCGCTCGTCGGTGGTCGGTTCTGCGTCGAGGAGTCTGAGATCCACGGCCCTTAGGTGTCGGCCTCCCGGCCGGCCACCCCCGCCACCTCCTTGGCGGCCCCGTCCAGCTTCTCCACGCGGACGGCCGTGGCCTTGAATTCGGCGGTGCCCGACTTCGGATCGGTCGCGTCGATCGTGAGCAGGTTGACCGCGACCTGCTCGGGGAAGTGGAACGTCATGAAGGCGAGGCCGGGGCGCAGGCCTGTGTCCAGGCGTACGGGCGCGTCGACCGAGCCGCGCCGAGAGCTGATCCGCACGATCTCGCCCGGCTCCACGTCGAGCTTGAAGGCATCCTGGGGATGCAGGTCGAGTGTCTCGCCGCGGCGCATCGGCGAGCTGTAGAGATTCGACTGAACGCCCGTGTTGTAGGAATCAAGCCGTCGCCCGGTGGTCAGCCGGATCGGGAACTCCTCGGTTAGCTCGTCGACCGGTGGCACCCAGGTGGTGATCGAGAAGGGCGCCTTGGGACCTTGTGCGGGCCCCTCCTCCCAGAGACGGCCGTGCAGGAACAGCGAGCCGGGATGGTCCTCGCTCGGGCACGGCCACTGGATGCCGCCGAGCTCTTCAAGCCGGTCGTAGCGCATGCCCCTGTGCATGGGGCTGAGCGAGCGCAGTTCGTCCCAGGCCTGCTCGAGCGTGGGATTGCCCCAGTCGTGCCCGAGCCGGCGGGCCAGTTCGCAGATGATCCAGTGATCGTCGCGGGCCTGCCCGGGTGGGTCGAGAGCCTTGCGCATCCGCTGCACCCGCCGCTCCGAGTTGGTGACGGTGCCGCCGTCGACCTCGCACCAGGAGGCGGTGGCCGGCAGCACGACATCGGCCATCTCGGCGGTCTTGGTCATCAGGATGTCCTGGACGAGCAGGAAGTCGAGCCCGCCGAGGAGCTCCTGCGCGCGCTTGGTGTCGGCCTCGGACTGGGCCGGGTTCTCCCCGAACACGTAGGCGACCTTGAGTTCGCCGCGCTCCATCCCGTCGAACATCTGCGAAAGGTGCCAGCCGTAGTTCGGGTCGATCGGGGTGCCCCAGGCCCGTTCGAACCGGGCCCGAGCCTCGTGGTCATTCTCGACGTCCTGGAAGCCGGGGAGCTTGTTGGGGATCGCCCCCATGTCGCCGCCGCCCTGGACGTTGTTCTGCCCGCGCAGAGGGTTCAGGCCGGAGCCGTAGCGCCCGACGTGACCGGTTAGCAGCGCGAGGTTGATCAGCGAGAGCACGTTATCCACTGCGGTGACGTGCTCGGTGATCCCGAGCGTCCAGCACAGGATCGCCCGGTCGGCGCGGGCGTAAGCGTGGGCCAGCTCGCGGATCGTCTCGGCCGGCACGCCGGTCACGCGCTCGCCCTCCTCGAGCGTCCAGACCTCGACCGAGGCCTTGAATTCGGCGTAACCGGTGGTGGCGTGGTCGATGAAAGTCTGGTTGGTGAGGCCGGCGTGGATGATCTCGCGGGCGATCGTGTTGGCCAGGGCGATGTCGGTACCGACGTCGAGCCCGAGCCAGGTATCAGCCCACTGGGCGCTGCTCGAGCGCCGCGGGTCGACGCCGTACAGCCTGGCGCCGCGATGTACTGCCTTGAGGAGGTGGTGGAAGAAGATCGGATGCGTTTCGCGCGCGTTCGATCCCCACAGGATCAGCAGGTCCGTCTCCGCGACCTCTCTATAGGACGACGTTCCGCCGCCCGCACCGAACACCGTCGCCAGACCGACGACGCTGGGAGCGTGTCAAGTGCGGTTGCACGAGTCGATGTTGTTCGACCCCATCACGGACCGCGCGAACTTCTGGGCCAGGAAGTTCACTTCGTTCGAGGCCTTTGAGCAGCTGAACATCCCGAAGGAGCGCGTTGCATCAGTCTGGCGGGCCCGGTCGAGCCCGGCCGCCGCGACGTCCAGCGCCTCGTCCCAACTGACGGGGCGAAGCGTCCCGTTCTCGCGCACCAGCGGCTCGGTCAGCCGGCCGCGTGTTTTTGGCATCCAATCACCTCCTTCATCGGTCCGGGCCCCGCACAGGGGCGTTGGACGAATATGCCCAAGGTTAGTCAAAACGCTGGTCAGGCTCAATCGGTAGCCCGCCGGGGGTCAGGGCGCGGACCGCTGGCGCGGGCTCCGGGACAATGGGTCTCCCGCCACCGGCACACGAGGAGAGACCATGTCGAGCACCGCCACCCGGACCCCTGTCGCGGCCGAGATCGACCAGTGGCTGTCGCGCTTCGATGAGGCGCTGGCGCGCGACGATGCCGCCGCCGCGAGCGAGATGTTCGCGCCGGAGAGCTTCTGGCGAGACCTCGTCGCGTTCACGTGGAACATCAAGACGGTCGAGGCCCCCGGGGGTGTGCAGGACATGCTGGAGCACACGCTCGCGCGCACGAAGCCGCGCGGCTGGCGCGTCACCGAGGAGCCGACGAGCGCGGACGGCGTGGGGGAGGCGTGGCTGGAGTTCGAGACCGAGGTGGGGCGCGGCAGCGGCCACCTGCGGCTGGTCGATGGGAAGGCCTGGACGCTCTTGACCGCGCTGGACGAACTCAAGGGCTACGAGCAGAGTCTGGGCCCGCGCCGCCCGAAGGGCGTAGAGCACGGGGCGAACCCCGATCGCCATACCTGGCTCGAGGACCGCCGGCGCGAGGCAGAGGAGTCGGGGTTCGCGACCCAGCCGTACGCGGTAATCGTGGGCGGCGGCCAGGGCGGTATCGCCCTCGGCGCCCGGCTCCGGCAGCTCGATGTCCCGGCGATCATCATCGAGCGAAACGCCCGTCCAGGCGACTCGTGGCGCAAGCGGTACAAGTCGCTGTGCCTGCACGATCCGGTCTGGTACGACCACCTGCCCTACGTGAAGTTCCCGCCCAATTGGCCGGTGTTCTCGCCCAAGGACAAGATCGCCGACTGGCTCGAGATGTACACGCGGGTGATGGAGCTGAACTACTGGGGCTCCACGACGGCGAAGCATGCGCGCTACGACGAGCGTGCCGGCGAGTGGACGCTGCTCGTCGAGCGCGAGGGCGAGGAGATCACCTTGCGGCCGAAACAGCTGGTCATGGCCACGGGCATGTCGGGGCGCCCGCAGACGCCACGGTTCCCGGGCGCCGAGCGCTTCAAGGGCGATCAGCATCACTCTTCGGCCCATCCGGGGCCGGATGCCTACCGCGGCAAGCGGGCGGTGGTGATCGGCTCCAACAACTCGGCCCACGACATCTGCGCGGCGCTGTGGGAGCACGGGGCAGACGTGACGATGGTTCAGCGGTCCTCCACGCACGTGGTCCGGTCCGACACTCTGATGGACATCGCGCTCGGCGCTCTGTACTCCGAGGAGGCGGTCGCCGGCGGGATGACCACGGAAAAGGCCGACATGACGTTCGCCTCGATCCCGTACCGGATCATGGCGGACCTCCAGATCCCGGTCTACGAGCAGATCCGCGAGCGGGACGCCGACTTCTACCGGCGACTCGAGGCGGCAGGCTTCCAGCACGACTGGGGCGAGGACGGTTCGGGGCTCTTCATGAAGTACCTGCGCCGCGCCTCGGGTTACTACATCGACGTGGGTGCTTCGGAGCTCGTGGCCAATGGAGAGATCAAGCTGCAGCCGGGACAGGTAGATCACCTGACCGAGGACGCGGTGGTGATGGCTGACGGCACCGAGCTGCCGGCCGACCTCGTCGTCTACGCGACCGGGTACGAGTCGATGAACGGCTTCGTCGCGGACCTGATTTCGCCGGAGGTGGCCGACAAGGTAGGGAGGGTATGGGGACTCGGGTCGGGTACGACCAAGGACCCGGGGCCGTGGGAAGGGGAGCAGCGCAACATGTGGAAGCCAACCCAACAGGAGGGCCTCTGGTTCCACGGCGGGAACCTTCACCAATCACGCCACTACTCGCTGTATCTGGCGCTTCAGCTCAAGGCACGGGCCGAGGGCATCGACACGCCGGTCTATGGGCTCCAGGAGGTCCATCACACGCGCTGAGACGGGTCACGGCGCCACGCGGTAACGCTCGAGCAGTTCGCCGGCGCGGGCCAGCGCGTCCGCCCCGATCGCCACCGGCACCAACCGATAGCGCCGTCCGTATTCGGAGAGCAGCGCACCCCGGACGTCCTCGACTTCCAGGCCGGGCGCTTCGTCGGCAACGGAGCCGGTCGTGTCCGGGTTCCAGTCGAGCTCGAGCGCGGCGTAGACGTCTTCGAGCACGGCGCGCAGCGCGATGGCACCGTCCACGACGACCACGCTCGACAGCAGCCAAGCGCCGCGGATGATGCGCTGCGCCGCTCCGATCAGCTTGATCTGGCCCCGAGCGTTGACGCTGAACTCGCCCGGGCAGTACTCGCCGGGGACCTCGCCGACGCGCGCGTCGATGCCGAGGGCTCGGAGCGCGGCGGCCTGCCGAGCCGCCTCGGCGGAGAAGCGTTTGTGAATCCCGCCCATCGAATCGTCCGAGGGCATGATCTCGTCGAGCACCAGGCAGCCCTCGTGGTAGGCCGCGGCCCGGCCTCCTGCGCCACGGATGACCGGCGTGAAGCCGCGCCGCCGGGCGGCCGCGGCGGCCTCCGGGAAGCCGGGCAGGAACGCGTCGCGGCGTCCGAAGGCGAGCGTCGGCGCCGGGCGGTATGACCGCACCACTGGGCGGTGGCGGCCCTCGGCCACGAGCGCGCCCAGGGCGTGCGGCAGGGCTACGTCGAGCGCGGGATCGGCGCCGGCGGAACCTTGAAGGAGGTCGACCTCAGGCGGAGATCCGCTGAACGGTTGCGGCATCGACCTCGAGCGCGGTGACGTTCTCGGCGATCTGCGCCGGCGAGGTAGCGCCGAACAGCACGCTGGCCACGGCCCGGTTGGCGAGCGCAAACGAAATGGCCAGCGCAGCCGGGCTGACTCCCGCCTCCTCGGCGACCGTGCGCAGCCGCCGGCCCCGCTCCCGGGCGACCGCGTAGCGCGGATCGTCGAGATCGCCGGCGGCCCGGCCCGTGGTCGCGCCGGCGTCGTACTTGCCGGTGAGCACGCCCCCCGCCATAACGAACGACGCGACCACGCCGGCGCCGGATGCCTCGAGGGCCGTGGTCATCTCGGCGCTTTCCACCCAGTCGCGCTGGGCGAGGCTGTAGGGAAGCTGGGCGGCGCACGGCGGAGGGATGCCCTGCCCCTCGGCCGCCCGGGTCGCCTCGAGGAACGCGTCCGCCGGCCAGTTGACGATTCCCCATGCCCGGGCCTTGCCCGAGCTGACGAGCTCGCCCACCGCACCGACCATCTCGGCAATCCCCAGGCCCTGCGGCGGCGGGTTGGCGTAGAGGAGATCGATGTATTCGAAGCCCATTCGAGACAGCGAGGCTTCGAGCTCGGCCGCCGCGCTCTGCTCGGGCCAGAACTCCCACCACAGCTTGTTGCACACGACGGTGTCCGCGCGGTCACAGCCTGCGGCACGGAACAGTTCCCCGAACAGGACCTCCGAGTAGCCGGTAGGGATCGGTGCGGTGCCGGTCTCGTCGTCGTAGCGAGCGTCGTCCAGAAAGTTGAGGCCGTGCTCGCGCGCTGCGCGCATCACCGCGACGCCCTCCTCGCGCGAGATCCGCTCGAACGTCCGCCATGAGCCCAGGGCGAGCCGTGAGACCTCAAGCTTTGACCCGCCGAGCGTTTGCCGGGTCATCGCGGTTTCAGGGAGCAAGCCGCTCCAGCCTCCATCCGCTGCCAGGGTCCGGCGTGTACACCAATCGGTCGTGCGTGCGGCTTTGCCGGTGCTGCCAGAACTCGAATCTCTCGGGAGTCAACCGGTAGCCACCCCAGTGGTCGCCCAGCGGTACCTCAACGCCAGCCGGATAGCGCCCGGTGAGCTCACCGACCCGCTCCTCGAGCCACTCGCGGCTCGGGATCGGGCGGCTCTGGGGTGAGGCAAGCGCGCTCAACTGGCTGCCGAGCGGACGGCTGCGTGCGTAGGCGGCCGACTCCTCCCGCGAGACGCGCTGCACGGGTCCCTCGACCCGTACCACCCGGCCCAGCACGTCCCAATGGAACATCAGCGCGGCACGCGGGTTCGCGGCCAGCTCGCTGCCCTTGCGGCTCTCATAGTTCGAGTAGAACACGAATCCCTCCCGACCCGTCTGCTTCACCAGCACCATCCGCACGGACGGCGCTCCGTCGCGGGTCGCGGTGGCGAGCGCCGCGGCTTCGGGCTGAAACGCGCCTGCGCTAAGGGCGTCCTCGAACCAACGCTCGAATTGACGCACCGGATCGGGATCGACGTCCTCCTCGCGGAGCGGGGAGTCGGCCTCGGTCACGGCACCAAGGCGTTCGCGTAGAGGATGGCCAGCCAGCCGCCGCCCAAGACGCGCCAGATGATGTCGAGCAGCAGTCGCATGGCGAGCCCAGCCTAGCGCCCGTCACACACGAGTAGACGATCTCCACCGACCCGCCCGCAGGCCGGGAGACGACTGCATCGGGCTCAGGCGGCCAGGGCGCGGTCGGCCATCTCGCTACCGATGTAGGCGTAGGGGTGATTGAACGCGTAGAGCGCGTCCGCGCCCGGGACGTCCAGCTGAAACGTCTCTCCCGAGCGCTCGTCTACGACCGCGATCGACACACGTTCGTCCGCGCGTTCCACAACAGGGTCACGCCGATGCCGTCACTGGTCCGGTGGTCCAGTTCGCGAATGGTGAGCTCGGGGGTCGTCCACATCTTCCTGTCTCCTGTGATCGAGTTCGCTGTCTGCTTAGACCCGGCGCGAGCGCGAGAGTCATCGCTGCGCCGGCGGCTAGTCTTGGGCCCGGTCATGTCGCCCGAGCCGCCCAAGATCGTTCATCTCGACCAGCTGGAAGCGATTCCCGGCCCTGGGAGCCTCACCTGGCGCCCGGTCCGGCTGACGCTTGGCATCCGCGCCTTCGGCTGCAACGCCTACACGGCAGCCGAAGCGGGCCAGGACGTGGTCGAGCCGCACATCGAGGATCCCAAGCTCGCCCATCAGGAGTTGTACTTCGTCGCCGCCGGACGGGCACGGTTCACGATCGACGGCGAGTCGTATGACTCGCCTGCCGGGACCTACGTGTTCGTGCCCGACCCGGCCTCCCACCGCCGCGCCGTGGCCGTCGACCCAGGCACCACCGTGCTCAGCTTCGGGGGACCGCCGACCTTCCAACCATCGGCATGGGAGTGGGCCTTCCGAGCCGGTGGCCTGATTCGGAGCGATCCCGCGCGGGCCCGCGAGATCATGCACGACGGCCTCGAGATCCACCCGGAGTCGGCGTCGCTGTACTACAACCTGGCCTGCCTGGAGGCGACGCAGGGAAATCGCGAGGCGGCCCTAGCGGCGCTCCGCCGGGCGCTCGGGCTGAGGCCAGAGGTCGCTGGATGGGCGCATGACGACGAAGACCTCGAGAGTCTGCGGGATGATCCCGAGTTCCGGTCGCTCGCGGCGCTACCTTAGCGTCGTCAATGCGGATCGCCACCTGGAACGTCAACTCGCTCAAGCAGCGCCTGCCGCGGTTGCTTCCCTGGCTCGATCAGCGCCGGCCGGACGTGGTTTGCCTGCAGGAGACCAAGCTGGCCGACGAGGCGTTTGCCGAATTGCTCGGGGATGAGTTGTCGCGGCGTGGCTACGAGGTCGCCGCCTACGGCGAAGCGACGTGGAACGGCGTGGCGATTCTCTCGCGAGTGGGCCTTGACGACGTGGTTCGTGGGCTCGACGGCGCCCCGGGATTCCCGAAGCCGGAGGCCCGCGCGGTGGCGGCGTCCTGCGCCGGAGTTCGCCTCGTGTCGGTGTACGTGCCGAACGGCCGTGTGCCCGATTCCGAGCACTACCGCTACAAGCTGGCCTGGCTCGCGTCGCTCCGGGACGCGGTCGCCGCGGGCCCGGAGGCCATCGTTGTGTGCGGGGATATGAACATCGCGCCGGCCGACGAGGACGTGTTCGATCCCGAGGCCTACATCGGCCAGACGCACGTCACCAGTCCAGAGCGGGCCGCACTGGCCGAGCTCCAGGCCCTCGGCCTGCACGACGTGGTGCGGGACCGCTGGCCGAACGAGCGCGTGTTCACATATTGGGACTATCGCGCCGGGATGTTCCACCAGGACCTCGGGATGCGAATCGACCTGGTGCTGGCCGGCGCCCCTGTGGCGGAGCGGGTGCGTGCGGCCTGGGTCGACCGGCACGCCCGGAAGGGGACCGGGCCGAGTGATCACGCGCCCGTCATCGTCGACCTCGACGAGGCGCCCGACGGTGACATCGGGCCCGTCGTGCCGCCGCCGTCCGCGCCGGCGCACCGCCGCGGCGGCAAGAAGGTCAAGCTGCCGCAGGCGCCCTAGCCCGGTTTGGACTGAGGTTTGCCGCGCTATCCGCGGAGAAGCTCAGCCGCACCGGGATTAGCGGTGGATTAGCGGGGGCGATCGCGGTCCCGCGACGGTTGCACGCGCTTCGGTTCGCCGGGCATCTTGGGATAGTCGG
The DNA here is from genome assembly GCA_019244395.1 of Solirubrobacterales bacterium. Taxonomy (GTDB): domain Bacteria; phylum Actinomycetota; class Thermoleophilia; order Solirubrobacterales; family Solirubrobacteraceae; genus Palsa-465. Next base: position 25,971 of record JAFASQ010000189.1, read on the forward strand.
GCGGGTAGGGCAGGTCGCCCTGTCCGCGCGTAAGGTCACGCTCGTATAGGTCGAGCAGCGGCTGCAGGGTGTGGGCACGGGCGTCGATCTCGGCATGGCGGTCGCCGACCTGGGCAAAGTGCGTGGGCATCGTGGCCACCGTGAAATCCTCGGGCGCGACCTCGCCCAGCTCCTCCCAAGCCAGCGGGGCGGACACGGGCGCTCCCGGCTTGGGCCGGATGCTGTACGCCGAGGCGATGGTGCGGTCGCGCGCGTTTTGGTTGTAGTCGATGAAGATCCGCGGCCCGCGCTCCTCCTTCCACCAGCTCGTGGTCACGTGCTCCGGACGGCGCCGCTCGAGCTCGCGGCCGAAGGCGATCGCGGCGTGCCGGACGTCGGTGAAGGTCCAGCGCGGCTCGATCCGCACGTAGATGTGGATTCCGCGCCCGCCCGAGGTCTTGGGGAACCCTCGAATGCCGAGCTCGTTGAGAAGCGCGCGAGCCTCGCCGGCGACGCCCACCGCGTCCGCATAATCGGTGCCCGGCTGAGGGTCGAGGTCGAGGCGCAGCTCATCGGGATGATCGACGTCCCGGAGCCTGACCGGCCAGGGATGGAACGTGATCGTGCCCATCTGCGCTGCCCAGCCCACGACCGCCACCTCGGTGGGGCAGACCTCGTCGGCGCGGCGGCCGGACGGGAACTCGATCTGCGCCGTCTGCACGTAATCGGGAGCTCCCTTCGGGATGCGCTTCTGGTAGAAGGCGTCGCCGACGCGGCCCTCGCGGGTGGAGAGGACCATGCCCGGGTACACCCCCTTGGGCCAGCGCTCGAGCGTGGTGGGACGCTGATCGAGCGCGCGCATGATGCCTTCGCTAACCGCCAGGTAGTAGTTGACGATGTCGAGCTTGGTGACCGGCGCGGTGCGCTCGGTGGGGGGAAAGATCACCCGGTCGGGATTGGACACGCGCAGCTCCCGCCCGCCGGCGTCGACGATCGTCTCGGGCACCGAAGGCATGGCCTGAAGTTCTACCGGGCGCCGCTCATGGGCACGAGTCACTCGTCCGAACGTCGGTTCTGACGCCATCCCGTGTGGGTAAATACGTGCGCAGGCGAGCAACGAGAGGAGGGCCGGTATGCCACCGCGGGGAGTGAAGAAGGGAACCAAGCGAGCCCGCCAGTACGAGCACATCAAGGAGAGCCAGCGCGAGCAGGGAGCCAGCGAAAGCCGCGCCGAGGAGATCGCCGCGCGTACGGTCAACAAGGAACGCGCCCGCTCCGGCGAGTCGCGCACCCGCTCGCGCACCTCGACGAACGACATGTCGCCATCGCGGCGCGGCGGGCAGCGTTCCGGAACCGACCGGCCCAAGGGCCGGACGCGGGACCAGCTCTACAACGAAGCCAAGAAGCTCGGGATCGAGGGCCGCTCGAGCATGAACAAGGCAGAGCTGGAGCAGGCGGTCGACCGGCGCAAGTGATCGTGTGGGATGAAGGTCGTGGCGGTTGCGACCTTCACCCCACGGGGCGATGACACTCGGCGCCCGGCCGGCGTTCGCCGGGGGCGCCGGGCGTCTGCTCACCAGGTCGAAGGCGGCAACGACGTCAACGACTGGCACGACTCGGAGCAATGGGATGTATCCGGGGCGGTGGAGCGATCGTCGGACCGCCGCCGGCGGCACCAAGGCGGCGGCGGGCCGGCGGGGATGCGCACCCGCCGGTCCGCCACCAGCCTGGTCAGCACCTCCGC
>JAFASQ010000246.1 GCA_019244395.1 Solirubrobacterales bacterium
CGGAGCGGAGGGTCAGCTATCAGGCTTGGCGCGTCGTTCAGCACGCCGGCGCAGCGTCTCCCAGGCGCGATCGAGCTCCTCTCCGATCGCGTGCAGCCGCTCGCGGTGCTCGGCCTTGCGGCCCTCCTCCGCTTCCTCCAGGAGCTCGTTCTCCTCACCGACTAGTCCTTCGATGTGCGCGTAGAGTTCGACATCGCGCGGGATCGGGGAGAGGTCCTGTTCGCGCTCGCGCACGATCTCCTCGTCTGGGTAGAAGCCCGTCACGGGGAGCATTCTATGGCCCGGCTGCCAGACCGGGCTAATGGGATGCCCGCGACGTGGAGTGCCCCCGGTTCGAGGACCCCTGAGGGCTTCCGTCGGAAGACGGTGGCCAGGAGGTGAGAAGTGCCTCGGACTAGACCCGTAGCCGTGCTCCATAAAGCCGAACAGGGTCGTGCGCTCGCTGACCAGCAGCGCAGCCAGGCCGCCTGCGGCGGCGCCCAGTGACGCCGAAGCCCCACTTGCCAGGCGAACTCGATCTCGGCGTCCCCGACGTCTTCCAGGCGCACGTCGGACCACGTCAGCCCGAGAGGGCTCGGACACCCGGGCGCCTGTGAGCGCAGCCAGCGTGAACAACGTCCGGTACTCGGCTCTGATCGTCTGCTCGAGCTCAGGGCCTTCGAAGATACGCCGCCGCTCGAGCTTCTCCGCGCGCATGACTCACCGTGCGTCGTCGGCGGTCAGGTTCGCCAGTAAGCGAGGGCACGGTCGCGTCCTGGCAGGAAGGATTCGCCTTGTGAGTACCAGGCCACGTAGGCACCGATTGCAGCTCGCTGTGCGGCGTCGAGATTCAACTGTTCTTCGAACCCGCGCAGTTGCTCTGGTTTCTCCGGCGGGACTAGCAGATTGAAAGTGAATTCGTCCAAGCCGTCCACGTACGGTTCGCCGAGAAGAACCACACGAAGCAGAGCTGGCAGGTAGTAGCGCAGCGCGGGTCGGGTCAACAGGCGGAGATCGCCACGCAGTTCTCGAGCGTCGTCAGCTGTGAGCGCATCGGCATCCTTGCCGGCCAGCACGTCCTCCACGTCGTCGGCCAGCGCGCTGCCGCCGACCGTGAGCGGTGGGGCGGGCTTCGGCACAGACGAAAACGCGCGGGTCAGCCGATCGGCGATTCTGTCCCGAACCTGCCGCTCCTCGAGCTCCTCACTGTCATCGCTCACGGCAGGTACCCACGCGCCCGCGCTTTTTCGCGGCACGTCTCGACCGCCGTTTTCCAGTCCCGCAGCTGTCTTTGGTGGTCCTCCCACTCCGGATCGCCAGGCGAAATCGGGAAACACTTCGACTGGAACTCATCGCGTGCATTGGCACACTTCTCTGCATCCGCCAGCCGCCGGAGGATCTCGTCGCGCGACCACCTCGGGGCGCCAGGCTTCTCAAATCCCTTTCGGGTGGTGATGCCCAGAGCCGCGCGCTCCGCGGCATCACTGCACGAGAAGCTCAACCCCTTGCAGTTGTTGATCTCGTCTCGAAGCCGGTCGTAGAGCTCGTTTGGACAGTCATCCTTCTGCTTCGGGTGTCGCTTCTGTCCGGGCATCGTCGCAGGCTTCGGGACCGGCGAGGGTGCAGCCTTGGGGAGGCTTGCCCGCGGCGCAGCGCCCGGTTCCTGCTGCTCCGGCGCTCCTGGAGTCAGGGGCTTGGGGGTCACCCATGTCTTGAGCACGTCCGGATCGATGCCGCCGAAATGCGGCAACGGGGCACTCGGGTTCGCCGGGAGGTGGCAGCCGCCGACGCAGACCGCCAGCGGGGAGTCGAGGACAATGAAACCGGCGTTGCGCAGCTTCTCCTCGAATTGCCCTAGCTGCCAGAGTTCAATCGAGCATGCCACCACAATCGCGACGATCACCCCGATCCCAATGCCCGCGGCTGCGCCGCCTGGAATGCCCCCGGGGACGGGCTCCAGCGCTGGCGTTGGCAGTGGTCGAAGGAATGGAGTCGCCCTCGGCAGGACCTTGAGCGCGGGGACCAAGGCGAGCACCCCATTCGTGACTTTGCGCTCGTCGCCGCCCGCTTCCTGTGCGAGGGCGAACAGCCGGTGCACCTCCGCGATCGACAGCAGCCTTGAGCATGCCGCTGGGCCGTGCAGCCGACAGCTGGCGATTGCGTCGGCTCGCGGATCCATCCGCCGGCGGTATTGCGCCTCGAGTTCGGGCGACCATTTTTCGTATGGCACTCCGCTCAGCGCGCTGACGTCGACCTCGAAGTCCGTATCCGGGTGAACCTGCCTTTGCACGGAGCGGTCTACGTGACTGACCGATACGGCTCCGGCCGGACCCGCGCGGGCCGGCGAGTCGGCCGCATGTGACTGTGCCTCACGTTCGGCGTCCTTGGACTCGGCGATTGGGATGGGGTCCCGGGTGTCTCGAGGCCCGGCTGAAGCCTGTTGCACGACGTGGGTGAGCTCATGCCAGAGCAGTCGGCGACCAGCGCGGGTCTCTGGCGAGTAGCGACCCGATCCAAACACTATGTCTGGGCCAACGGTGTATGCGCTAGCGCCGATCGCCTCAGCGGAGCGGCCGGCGTCCGCGTCGCTGTGTATGCGCACACGGGCGAAGTCGTGGCGGAAGCGCTGCTCCGCGACCGCGCGCACGTGACTTGCGATCGGTGCACCCGCCCGCGAAACGACATCGTGAACGATCGGTGGCGCCTGGCCCCCGTCGGGCCCGCCGACCGTGCGCTCGCTCGCGAGGCGTCGCGCCCGGCAGGCCGCGCACTCGCCATCCGGGCCGGTCACACCCCCGCAAGCACAGCGCCTTTGAAGGCTGCGCTCCGCCCTACCCCCCACAACCTGTGGGTCACGTCGCGTTTTCTTGAGCGGCTCAACCAGACGCCCCGGCACGATCCCGGTATACCTCGACACTCAACGCCAGTCAAGCTCTGTTTGAGCTCCGCGAGGTCCCGACGTCGGCGGCCACATAGTTGTCCCATGGCAGCGCGGCGCCGTATGCCAAGCCGGCGCTCTGAAACGAGGTGGGCAAGGCGCCGCGGGCGGATCGGACGAGGCGGCCTGAGCGCTCCACCAGAGACACCGACGCTCGTCGAGCGACTACGCGACGATCTTTACTTCACGCGTCGCAGCTTGACGCTCCATGCTCGCCGGCAATTGCCTGCTGCACGGCTGCGCAGCATCGCCGTTGACCGACGGGGGATGGCCGAGCAGCAGCGCCACTAGCTCCAACGCCTGCCCTCGGTGCTGGGGTGGGCCGACATAGAGGCGTCCCTCATGGCCGATGAGCTCCACGGCGATCGTTTCGCGGACCTCCACAACGAAGCGCTCCCGATCGTTCACTGCAGCTCACCCAGCCGCTCGGCCAGGAGTTGCCTGACCGCCTTGAGGCTTCGTCACCCACGGCTTTGCCCGGTCGGGCCCCGAATACCACCGAGGCGAGGTCGTAGATCGCCCCGCCCGCACCGCACCCGAAGCATCACCACCCTCCAATCGGCCCCGGCCACACTCGGCACGACGGAGCTCTCTCGGTATGTCGCGATGATGGGCACAGGACGTAGCCGGGGCGAGGGACGCTCAGCCCGGCGAGCCTGGCGAAGTACGCCGGCGGCGGGATTCGGCGGTAGGGATCCGCGGGATCGCTCCGACGGGCGCGCGGCCGCGGACGGGATGAAGCGGTCGCGCTCCGCGGGTCCGGCAGGTCGCCGACGAGCTCGCTAACCGAGTACGGCGCGAGAGATAGGTCGACCTGCGCACGGTCCAGTTGCGCGTCCGGGTCCATGCCGGACGGCGTTGGTGACGGCGAGGTAGATCAGCTCGCGGGCGGCGTTCTCTGAGGGCAAGTGGCCCTTGGTCTTGATCGCCTTTCGTAGTTGGCGGTTGAGGGCCTCGGTGGCCCCACTGGCGTTCAAGATCCACTTCGGCGACCGCATCCCCGACGCAAACTGACAACCACACCTAGACAACCCTCAACCCATACTTTAGAGTTAAGACAAGCTCACCCGCCTACACAGATTTCCGGACGCCCTCCGCGATTGACGAATAGCAGGTGGGCGGCGACGAGCGGCATGAGCCCCGGATTCGTGCTCGCGCAGGTGTTGAGCGACTACGCTGAGGATTACCGTCCGGAAAGCGGGACGCTCGCCACAGAGCCTCTCGCGGCCATGCGGCATTCGTTGATCGTCATCAGCCATTGCTCGGTGGCGCGGCGGATAGTTTCACCGTGACGCAGAGCCCGCCGGCGTCCCGGGCGGCGAGGGTGAGGGTTCCGTCGTGTACTTATCGGCCGCATCAGCGGTGTGGAGCACGTGCAGAGCACCGGGTCGGTCACCGGCGCCAACGCCTACCGCACCCTTTACATCCCGTCGGTCGACACCAACGGCCTGACCGTCCAAGCCGCATCCCTCGACCTCCTCCCGGTCCTCGCCACCACGTCGCCCAAGGCCACTACCTCAACGCTGCTACCGCCCAGGAACCCGTCGCCGTACTCGGCGCCACCGCCGCTCAACTGCTCGGCATCGACCGCGTCTACCCCGGCGAACGCATCTGGGTCGGCGGCCAATGGTTCTACCTCACCGGCATCCTCAAACCCGCCGTGCTCGCCTCTGCCATCGACACCTCCGTCCTCGTCGGCTACCCCGCGGCAAGGAAATACCTGGGCTTCGACGGCCACCCCTCCACCATCTACCTCCGAGCCCAAACCGACCGCGTCAATGCCGTCGACAACCTCCTCGCCGCCACCGCAAACCCGGAGAACCCCAGCGAGGTCAACGTCAGCCAACCCTCCGACGCCCTGGTCGCCCAAGCCGACGCCAAGAGCGCCCTCAATGGCCTGTTCCTCGGCCTCGGCGCCGTCGCCCTCCTGGTCGGCGCGGTCGGCGTCGCCAACATCATGATCATCTCGGTTCTCGAACGCCGCTCCGAGATCGGATTGCGCCGCGCCCTCGGCGCCACGAAAGGGCACATCCGCACCCAGTTTCTCTCCGAAGCCGTCCTCCTGGGACTGCTCGGCGGCGCACTCGGCGCCGCCTCCACCGTCGTGTACGCCCACGCCAAACACTGGGCGATCGTCATCCCCACCGAAGCCTGGGCCGGCGGCATCGCTGCCTCTCTCATCATCAGCGCCCTCGCCGGGCTCATCCCGGCCCTACGAGCGGCACGCCTCTCACCCACCCAAGCCCTGTGGTCCGTCTAGCCCACCGACCCGACCCGACCCGGGGAACTCGGCGGCGAGGCCGCCGTCCCCTGCAACCGCAACGCCCGGGACCTGCTCTCTTGTGGCGGCGCATATGTCGTACTCCGCGTCGAGATGCCCGCGACGCGCGCGAAACCACGCATCGCCCCAGCGATCGCTCTCGCCTGGACATGGTGGGGGGGTGCGCACTGGCGTCAGCGCGGACGTCGGTTCGAGCGACCCATCGAGCTGTGTGGGAATCAACTGACTCCCGCGACGCCGATCAGAGTCCCCTCGGGGTCCTTGAAGTGGCCGACAACGAGTCCGTTTGGTGATGTGGCCGGGCCCATCACTCGAATGCCGCCCAGGGACTCAGCGCGCCGAAGCGCGGCTTCGACGTCCTGAACGCCAACATAGAAGACCGCGTGGCCCTCATAGCCCTCGCCCCCTCCGATGCCGCCGCGGATGCCCGTTCCGTCCTCCGCGGTGATGAGCTCGATAAACCCGTAGCTGTCCGCATCTGAGACCTCTTTCGCGACGGGCGAAGGCGTGTCGAAGGTCCAGTCGAACAGGTCGCCGTAGTAACGACGCAGCTGACCGGGATTCCTGCCGATCACCTCGAAGTGCACCACGGGGCGAGCCATGACAAATCTCCTTTCTTCGCTTTAGACGGCCTAGAGGCGAGCCCGGCCGACGTCACTCATAGGTCGACGATAGGACCGCGCAGCGTCGCCCAGCTCATCGGTCGACGAGCCGAATCGCCTGCTTTGTTCGCGCGTAGTTCCGGAGGTCGCTCCTCCGAGGGACACCTGCGTTCGGTGCTCGGCGGGGAGTGGAATCTGAAGGTGGGCGGACCCGCCTTGCGCGCCGAGTTGAGGCTCTTGGGTCGTCGTGGCCTGACCAACCCCGGAGGGCCGCACAGGCCTCTCTCGCAATGGTGGATGGGTTCTGCGGGGCGGTTGCGTGCTTGCTGTCCTCGGCGGATGGCATCCGTGGCGGTCAACCCGTGGGTTGAGCTGAAGATCAACCCGCGGTTCAACCCCGGCGCCGACGACGGAATCGGTCCGAAAGAAGATCATGGCGCCATGACGATCACCGATTACCTCATCAACGCAATCTTCGTTCTGGTCGTGGCCCGCCAGGCCCGGGAACGCGAACTGGACCGCCGCAGCATCCTCGTCCCACTCATTCTCGTCTTCTTCGTCGCACAGATGTACCTGCACTCAATTCCGACCTCCGGCGACGACCTCGTCCTGATCGGCCTGCTCGCAGCCGTCGGGCTCACGCTCGGGATCGCCTCCGGGTTCGCCACCCACGTCCGCGCCGGCGAGAACGGCCTGGCCGTCGCGCGCGTCGGCTGGCTCGCCGCCACGCTACTGATCGCGGGAATCGGCTCGCGGATGGTGTTCGCCTTCGCCGTCAGCCACGGCCTGCGCTCGGACATCACGAGCTTCAGCATCGCCCATCACATCTCTGCCGCCGCCTGGCCCACGGCGCTAGTCCTGATGGCGATCTGCGAAGTCACCACCAGGATCGCGATCGTGCAGCTACGCGGCCGCCAGGCGATGAGCGAGCAGACGGCAGTAACGGCCGCGATCCCCGCCACGGCCTGACCCCACCGTAGCGACAGCGCCCTGCCCACACCGGCCCGCGACCAGCGGGCCGGTCGCGTCGTTAAGTCCCGACCGCCCTCCGAGCGGTGCTTCGTCGTAGGTGGCTCTCGAGTTTGTCGAGCGACTCTGTCCATCCGGCGGTCGCGCCGCCTTGCGTCTCTTCGGCATGGGGCCCCTGGGTGACCGTCACGAGCGTTCCGTCGCCCCCGGCCTCGAATACCGCCCGAGTGATCATCGGGTACACGAGACCGATCTCCGGCTGGGGGTCCGAGGCGAGTACGAGTAGTTCGGGCTCGGAGATCTCGACGATTTCGAAGCGGACCGGGTAGACGGCTTCGCCTGCGCGTTCGACCATCGAGAAGTGGATCCGCCCGCCGACGCGTGGGTCGATCTCGACGGTCTCGCGGGGTATCTCGTAGTCGTTGGGCGCCCACCAGGCCGCGATTTGGTCCGGGTCGATCCAGGCTCTGAAGACAAGTTCCCGCGGAGCTCCAAGGAGACGGGTGATGCGAACTTCTCGGCGTGAAACCGGTCTAGGGCTTGGCTGGCTGGTCATTTCATGTGTCGCCGCTGGGGTTCTGGATCTCCTCCAAGTGGGCCGCGAGGCGATCCATGCGACTTTCCCACGTCGCGCGGCAGGTGTCTATCCAGTCCTCGGCCTCTTCCAGGGCGTCGATTCGGAGGCTGGTCGGCCGTGACTGCGCGGCGCGACGGCGCGTGATCAGTCCCGCTCGTTCCAGCACTTTGAGATGCCTGGAGATGGCTGGAAGGCTGACCGGGAAGGGCTCGGCGAGCTCGCCGACCGTGGCCTCCCCCTGGGCCAGGCGTGCGAGGATCGCCCGTCGGGTCGGATCCGCGAGCGCGGCGAAGGTGACGCTCAGTTGGTCGGCGGACATCCTCAGTACTTAATGATATGGTTAATTAACCGACCGAACAAGTAAGGTCGCGGCGTGCGGCCCGGCGGATCGCACGTCGACATCGAGAAAGAGGTTCATCCGCATGCCCGAGCAAGGCGCGAGGAGACTAGTTCTTCAGATGGGCGTTTCACTGGATGGGATCGTGGCCATCCCGCGCGGCGACGGATCGGTCCCAGTGATGGAGGGCGAGTGGGGCCTTCCGCCCGAAGATCCCGAGCTGACCCAGCTGAAGCTCGGGTGGGTGGGCGAGGCGGGCGCGCACCTGATGGGCCGGGTCACCTATGAGGCGATGGCCGGCTACTGGCCGACATCGACCCATGCCTACGCTGTCCCGATGAACGAAATCCCCAAGGTGGTGTTCTCGAACACCCTCGATCGGGCTGACTGGGGCGATACACAGATCGTCCGCGGCGACCTCGGGGAGCAGATCGCCAGGCTCAAGCGCGAACCAGGGAACGTCCTTCTCGTCCACGGCGGCGCGACCTTCGTTCAATCGCTCGCCCGCCACAACCTGATCGACGAGTATCGACTCATCACTCATCCCGTCGCCGTCGGGAGCGGCCTTCCGATGTTCAAAGACTTGCCAACACCACTACGCATGGAACTGGTAGACGCAAGGACCTTCGCCAGCGCGAACCTCCGGGTGTACCGAAGCGTATGAGCCACACCGTTCTCTACATGTCGATCTCCCTCGACGGGTTCATCGCCGGGCCCAATGAGCGAGTGGACAACGGCCTCGGTGACGGCGGAGACCGCCTGCACGAGTGGTTGACGGGGGCCGATGCCGATCCCCGGAAAGCGCTCGTTCGGTCACGCGTCAACCGCCAGATCGTCGACGAGTTCATGTCCACCGGCGCGGTCGTCGCCGGCAGGGGGACAGTCGAGCCCGCCGGCTATTGGGGCGGTGACCATCACGACGGCGTGCCGATCTTCATCCTCACGCGCCAGGACCCCGCCAATCTAAAGCGGTGGCCGCTCGTTACCTACGTCAACGACGTCGCGACCGCAATGACTCAGGCCAAGGAAGCCGCCGGCAAGAAGAACGTACTGGTCCACGGAGCCGGGATTGCGCAGCTCGCACTCATAGCGGGCGCCCTCGACGAGATCGAGCTCCACGTCATCCCCGTGCTCTTCGGCCAAGGACGCCGGCTGTTCGACGGCCTCGCTGCCAAACAGATCGAGCTCGAACGCACCCGGATCCTCGAAGGCGAGAACGGCGTCACCCACATGCATTACCGGGTCCCCCACTGAGCCCAGCATCACCCTCCAGCCCCGACGGAAATCTCCGACGTCACGGCCACTGACGCATCGCGCCCGGGATTCCGGGGCTCACGCCGTGAAATTGCGAGGTCACGTGACCGATCGCAGCCCTGCATCGCTCGCGACACCGGCACCTCGGATTCGTCGCTGTCGTACCCGCAACGCGCGCGGAAGGCGGGCGCCGCGTAGCTAGGTCTCGATCGGCTCGAGGAGCCGGTGTGGAGCCCGTAAAACGGTGGCAACGGGGTCGTGGCGGAGCGCGCGTCGGCCGCGGTGCGGTTCGGTGAGGATGTCCTGCGGCGCGGGGGTCATGCCGCATGTGGCGCAGTCGCCGTGGTCGTCGAGGGGGGTGCCGCATGACGCGTGCTTGAAGACGCGGCTGTTGGGTGCGCGGTGATGGTCGCCCCAAACAAGCAGGGCGTGTAGCGCCGGCCAGAGATCGCGGCCGGCTGCGGTCAGTTCGTAGAGGTGGCGCCCGGCGTGCTCAGGGTCCGGTTCACGCTCGAGGATGCCATCTTCTACGAGGCCGCTAAGCCGGTCGGAGAGCACCGCTTTGGGGATGTCGAGGTGGACGTGGAAGTCGTTGAAACGGCGCACCCCGAAGAACGCGTCGCGGAGGATCAGCAGCGTCCAGCGCTCTCCGATGACCTCCAACGCGCGCGCGAGTGAACAGTCCTGGGCCTCGTAGTCCTTGCCGAGCACACCTCGGAGCTTAGCACCGTGGGTTCACTGATTGAACTCGTCTGCTACTGTGGGGTGCGCAGTTCGATCATTGAACTCGAACTCGAAGGAGGACCTCGGCCAACATGAGCGCGTTCAATGTGATTTCCTGGCGCCGCCCCGCCGTGGCGCGCCGCACGCTCTCCCAGCCGGTTGCCTACGCGCTGTCCGCAGCGATCATCGGCGCGGCGCTGTTCGCCTCGGCGACGCCCTCGCCGCTGTACCAGACCTACGCCAGGCTATGGGGCTTCTCGTCCGTGCTCCTCACCCTGGTGTACGCCACATATGCGATCGGCGTGCTCGCCGCGCTCCTGCTCGCCGGGCGTGTCTCCGACGTCGCGGGCCGTCGCCCGGTACTGGCCATCGCCCTGAGCGCCCTGCTCGCCGCCACCGTCCTCTACATGGTGGCGCAGTCGGTGGCTTGGCTGTTCGTGGCGCGTGCCGTCCAGGGCCTGGCGACCGGGCTCGCTCTCGGGACGGCGAGCGCCGGGCTGCTCGACTTCCATCCCAAGCAGGATCCCGAGCGCGCCGGCCTGGCGAACGGCGTGGTCAGCGCCGCCGGGCTTGGGCTCGGCGCGCTCGTCTCCTCGGCGCTCGTCCAGCTCCTGCCCGCGCCACGCGTACTCCCCTACGTTGTCGTCTTCGTCCTGTTCGCCGTGGCCTTGGTCGGCGTCGTCTTGATGCCCGAGCCGGTGACTTCGCGCTCCAGGCCGCGGCTCGCGCCCGAGCGTCCCCGCGTCCCTTCGTCGGTCCGGCAGGCGTTCGTGCTGGCGGCGCTAGCGGTGACCTCCGCCTACTCGATCGGGGGCTTGTTCTTCGCGCTCGGACCCGAACTCTCGGCGCGCGTATTCGACAGCACCAATCATCTCGTGAGCGGGATCAGCCTCTTCTTGCTCGCGGGGGTCGGCGCCATTGCCCAGCTCGCCTACGGGCGCCGCGCCGCCTGGTTCGGCGCCGCCGCCGGGTCGGTAGCGCTCGCCCTCGGAGTGCTGCTGATCGCGCTCGCGGCCGCCGACAATTCCGCGGCTGCGCTCATCGTCGGCTCGATCGTCGGCGGCGCGGGTTTCGGGCTCGCCTTTCTCGGCTCACTACGCGCGCTCTCGGCCCAGATCCCGCCCTCGCACCGTGCCGGCGTGATGTCGGCCTTCTTCCCTCGCCGCCTACGCGGCCCTCTCCATCCCAGCTGTTCTCGCCGGCTTTCTCGCACGGCCGCTCGGCCTCGAGGCGACCTTTGAGCTCCTCGGCTCGATAGACGCGGCGCTCGCGCTCGTGGTCGCAGCCCAAGCGTGGCGCACGCGCCCGCGCCCGATTACCAGCACCGCCGGGCTCGCGACACAGGCGCGCTGAGCTCGGTGCGCCGTCTCGTTCAACGTCCGCCGGCGATCACCGTACCGCCGGAGCCAGCTCCTCCGCGGGCGAGTCTGATCACGCCCGACAGATGGCGGAATCGTTCGGCCCGGACCCCGAACATTACGACCTGTTGTCTGGTATCGGGGCCGCGATCGACGCCGTTGGAAGCCGCTTCGCGATGCGTTACGCCGCGGTTGTCGTCTCCGCCGCCCGGTCGTATGTCGCCTGACGCCACCCGCATTCGTGCCACGACCGGTCTGCGTCAGGTCGCGCGGTCCCGACTCGCCTAGCCCGGGTGCTAGCCGCCGGCGAGCAAGTGCCGCCTCGTGTGCGTCGGCATCGTTTTGTGCCGTCAGCGCCAGCCCACCCAAGAGCCGGGAAGTGAGGCGGAAAGAGCCCGTCAAGGCGATTCGGGAGGTGAGGTACCCCCAACCGGATTCGAACCGGTGATCTCCTGCGTGAAAGGTCGGGGCATGGCCCGGCAGATCCAGATCAGATCCAGAAATCCCCGGAATACCGGGTGTTCGACCTTGGGATCCGGGCCGTAGCGGGTGGCCAGTCGGCGGCTTGCGCTTCCATAACGCTTCCATCGCCAAGCACGATCTGAACGATCGGCGGTGGCTGCCACACTGTCTGTCATGAGCGCCGAGCGCGCACCTCACGTGAAGCTGTCGGCGACCGGTCGGGCGACTACGTCGTCGTCGAGGAGCGGGACGATGGGTCCCTAGTCGTGGCACCGGATACCTCCATGGAGGCGATCCGTCGGCGCCACCGCGCCACCCCGGCCACTTTGGAGGAGTTCGAGGCCGAGTACGGCCCGGTTCAGCAGGCTGACGGCGAGGGCTAGCAGTGCCGCATCAGCGGCGGCCGCCTAAGACGCCGCCCGTCTCCTTCGACGAAGCCGCATGGGCGGAAGACCTGCTTCGCTCTTCCGCGACTGGGCGACGCGTGGCTACCGGGGCACGGAACGACTTCGAAACCAACGGAGTGCCGATCGGTCAGCTGAAGGCCTGTGAGCCCGAGGGACCCGCTGGGACGAGGTTGCCTCATTGCGTCAAGGTCTACCTGCCGGCGCCCGATGGCCCTCACGGCATGGTTTTCGAGATCGAACGGATCGGCGGTCGGCTGCGCCTCTTGTACGCCGCATTCGGCCTGCGCCACCCAGGTCCTGAGATGCGACAGCCGTCGGTGTAAGAGATCGCGCACCGACGGCTGAACCCCTGAGACCCGGATCAGAGCGGCTATGGCTGAAGGATGTCGCTGAACTCGGCGAGCATCCGGGAGCGTCGCATCGTCCTGCGGCGCGCGTCAGCAAGTTCGCGCACATAGACGGCGCGGGTGACGTTGGCATCGCGGTGACCGAGTAGGAACGCGATCTCGTCCACGCTCTCCCGGCGAGAACGGCCCGGCTGGCGACCGTGTGCCGGAAGCTGAGAGTCCAGCCAGTCAGGGACTGGGTCGCTGTTGTCGGTGCCGAGGCGCGCAACTACCGCGGCCGCAACCCGTTCAGCGACCTCCGCAATCAACACGTTCAGAACACCAAGGTCGGGCCAGCCGACAGCGGGCGAATGGGACCCACCGTTATCGCCATCAAGTGCTTCATCTACTGAGAGACGGCGGCGCTCTCCGGGAGATGTACTTAACCCACGGTCCGCCCAGACCGGGCGGTGGCGTAGGCTGACGTTGTCGTGACCTCCTCTATAGGTCTCGGCCAGGCCTCGGTGTGTTCCAGCACCGCCGGGGCCGCTTTCAAATTACGCCCGTAGTCTACGCGTCGGCCCGGACGGATCCACGGATGTAGTCTTGGCTGCATGGCCCGAATGGTGGCGATAGACGACTTGATCGACGCGCACGAAGTAGCCCACCTGCTCGGCCTTTCCCATCACAACACCGTGAGCGTCTACCAGCACCGATACGACGACATGCCGCAGCCGGCAATCGACCTCGGGAAGGGCCGCGTCAAGCTTTGGCTCCGATCGGAGATCGAGCGATGGCGGGGCGAGCTCGAGCAGCACGGCCGGACGCGTCGCCGCGAACGGCCTGGTCGCTGATTCGCTCCCAGGCGTCCTGGTGGGCCGCGGTGCCCACTCGGAGGTCGCCACAGGAGAAGAGGTCAATGTTGAGTGAGCGAGTCCCCTTTGCCTACCCAGCAAAGACGCCCCGTCGTGATGCGGGC
>JAFASQ010000267.1 GCA_019244395.1 Solirubrobacterales bacterium
TCTCTACGTGCTGTTCTCCTCGGGCACGACCGGCCTGCCCAAGGCGATCGTCCACGGCCACGGCGGGCAGCTGATCGAGCACCACAAGAACCAGGGCCTGGGCTGGGACCTGAAGCCCGGCGGTCGCCTGCTCTGGTTCTCGACCACCGCGTGGATGATGTGGAACGCGCTCGTCTCGGCGCTGCTGCTGCGCTCGTCGATCGTGATGCTCGACGGCGACCCGGCCTGGCCCGACCTGCTCGAGCAGTGGCGCCTGGCCGAGGAGCTCAAACCGACGATGATGGGCGTCAGCCCCCCGTACCTGATGGCTTGCCGCAAGGCAGGACTGCAGATGGGGCGCGAGTGCGATCTGAGCAGCATCCGCATGCTCTGCACGGCGGGCTCGCCGCTGCCGGCCGAGGGCTACCAGTATGCCTACGAGCAACTCGGAGCCGACGTGCTGCTCAACAACGGGTCGGGCGGGACCGACGTGTGCACCGGTCTCGTGTCGGGCGATTTCGCCCAGCCCGTGTACGAGGGCGAGATCACCGGGCCGTGCCTGGGCGTCGACGTGCACGCGTTCGACTTCGAGGGCAATGAGGTACCGGTCGGCGAGCTCGGCGAGATGGTGATCACCCAGCCTATGCCCTCGATGCCGGTGGCGTTCTGGAACGATCCCGCCGGCGAGCGCTACCGGGCCTCCTACTTCGATCAGTACCCGGGCGTGTGGCGCCAGGGCGACTGGATCAAGTTCACCGAGCGGGGCAGCTGCATCCTCAGCGGGCGCTCCGACGCCACGCTTAACCGCGGAGGCGTCCGGCTCGGCACCGGCGAGTTCTACGCGGTGGTGGAGGACATCCCCGAGATCGTCGACGCGCTCGTCGTGCATCTCGAGGACCCCGGGGGTGGCGCCGGCGAGCTGCTCCTGTTCGTGGTCCCCGGCCCCGACACGGTGCTCGACGAGGCGCTCCGCAAGCGGATCGCCGGGGCGCTGCGCAGCCAGCTCTCACCCCGCCACGTGCCCGACGCGATCGTGTCGGTGCCGGCGATCCCTCGCACCCTCACCGGCAAGAAGCTCGAGGCGCCGGTCAAGCGGATCCTCCGCGGCGAGTCCTCCGACCGGGTGGCCAGCCGCGACTCGCTGCTCGACCCGGGGGCCCTGGACGCGTTTGTCGCCCTGGGCAGAGACCGATCGGCGGTCTCGTGAAACCCTCGTTGCCGGCGCTACGATAGCCCTCGGGACCGGTTACCCCCAGACGTTCCGAGAGGGAGATCGACGGAGAGGACGACTGTTCTGGCGCACGCGCTCGCATCTGCTGTCGCCCCGGCGGCGCCGGTCCGTGAACCGGAGCGCTGGCGCATCGCCGGAGGCGACATCGCCAAGCGGCTCGATGCGTGGTCGGACATCCTGGCCGCCACGCACCTGACCTTCGAGGTTCACCCGACCCACCGCACGCCTGAGGACTTCCGCGCTGCGGTCACCCGGCGGCCCATCGGCGACCTGACGCTCGTCGACTGCGCGGCCTCGCCGTTCCTCGGCCACCGCGGCCAGGCCGTGATGAGCCCCGAGACCCGGCGGGAGAACATCCTCGGCTTTCAGCTCGTCTGCAAGGGGGTCGAGACGGTCCGCGAAGGAGCGCGCCTGCTGGCGCTGCGGCCCGGAGACGTGGTGCTGTGGGACGGGCACACGCCGACCGATGTCGAGATCGTCGAGCCGTTCCACAAGCGCACGCTGCTGTTCCCGCGTGACCGGGTGCTGTCGGTGTGCCCGCGGCTGGCCGAACTGCGCGCGCTCCCGCCGCTCGACGGCAGCGGTCCCGCCCGCCTGCTCGTCCGCTATGTGAACGCGCTCGCGCTCGAGCAGCCCAGGCTGGAGGGAGCGGCCGGCGTGGCCGCGGCCAACGCTGCGCTCGAGTTGCTACGAGGCGCGGTCGAGCCGTGCGTGCCGAGCAGCCGTGCCGCCACACGGGAGGCCATGCGGGCGGAGATTCGACGCCACGTGAAGAACCATCTGCAGGATCCCGAGCTCGGACCGGCGTCGATCGCCCGCGCGTACGCCATCTCGGTGCGCGCGCTGCACGCCCTGTTCGAGGATGTCGACGAGTCGGTGGCGGGGCTGGTGCGCAGCGAGCGGCTGGCGCGCTGCCTGGAGGACCTGCAACGCGCCAACGGCGGGTCGGTGACCGACATCGCATTCCGGTGGGGGTTCTGCGACGCAGCGCACTTCTCGCGGGTGTTCAAGCGGGCGTTTGGCGCCACCCCGAGCGAGGTCCGCCACCAGGCGCTCGCCGGGGCCGACGGTTAGCCGCGCCGGTCGACCACCCGCACAGCCTTGCCCTCGCTGCGCGGCACCGCGCCCGCCTCGAGAACCGAGACCGCGATGCGCACCCCCGTCGCCTCCTTGAGCAGCTCCTCGAGGCGACCGCGCAGCTCCTGCGCGTCCGCGCCCGCGGCCGGCTCGCACTGGAGGGTGAGCTCGTCCATCGGCCCGGGCCGCTCGAGGATCAGCTGCCAGTGGGGAGCCACGCCGTCGACTGAGGTGAGGATCTGCTCGACGTGCGAGGGATATAGGTTGACGCCGCGGATGATCATCATGTCGTCCCGGCGTCCGCCGAGCTGGATGAGCCGCGCGCTGGTGCGCCCGCAGGAACAGGGGTGCTCGCTCACCGCCCCGAGATCGCCCGTCCGGTAGCGGATCAGCGGCAGCGCCTCCTTGGTCAGCGAGGTGAACACCAGCTCACCCACCTCGCCCGCATCGACCGGCCTGCCGTCCTCCGGATCGATCACTTCAACGATGAAGTGGTCCTCGTTGACGTGG
Organism: Solirubrobacterales bacterium; assembly: GCA_019244395.1. Lineage (GTDB taxonomy): Bacteria > Actinomycetota > Thermoleophilia > Solirubrobacterales > Solirubrobacteraceae > Palsa-465. The sequence continues at coordinate 2,798 of JAFASQ010000267.1, forward strand.
AGGCCGTCGCGGGCGGTGAGGCACTCGGTGGCCACGCCCGGTCCGCACATCTCCGAGAGGCCGTAGAAGTTGACCGCCTTGATCCCGAGCGCGCGGTCGATCTGCGCCCGCAATCCATCGGTCCACGGCTCGCCGCCGAACAAGCCGAGCTCGAGCGAGGTGTCTGCGGGGCCGACGCCTTCGTCGGCCAGCGCCTGCGCGATCACCAGCGAATACGAAGGCGTCGCGACGAGCACCTGCGCGCCGAGATCGCGCAGCAGCATCGCCTGACGCGCAGTGCGCCCGCCCGACACCGGCACCACGGTGGCCCCGATCCGCTCCCCGCCCTGGTGAAACCCGAGTCCGCCCGTGAACAGGCCGTAGCCGTTGGCGTTGTGGATGACCATGCCGGGCTGGACGCCAGCCATCGTCATCGACCGGGCCATCAGCTCGGTCCACGTTTCGAGATCGGCTTTCGTGTAGCCGACCACCGTCGGCTTGCCGTGCGTTCCGCTCGAGGCCTGCAGGCGCACGAGCTGCTCGCGGGGGACCGCCAGGAGCCCGAACGGATAGTTCTCGCGCAGGTCGGCCTTGGTGAAGAACGGGATCCTGGTCAGGTCGTCGAGGGCGTCCACGTCGTTCGGGGAGGCGATCCCTGCCTCGGCGAGGCGTTCGGCCCCGAGGCGCTGTCCGGCCAGGACGCGGGCCACGGTGGCGCGCAGGCGCTCGAGCTGGAGCGCCGTGAGCTCCTCGCGCGGGAGGGTCTCGGCGGCGTCCCAGATCCGGGTGGTCGTCGACGGGGGTACGGTCGGACCGAGAGGGGTCACTGCCGGTGCCTGGCGAGGACGCAGGTCGGGGCAACACCGGTGTTGTATTGCCCCGACCGAGGACAAAGCCAGGCGCCGGCAGGGGCCGCTCGAATCCGGACGTACCCCCGTCGGCGAGCACCAAGCTCAGAGGCGGCGGCGGTCTGCGTTCCAGTGCTCCTCGAGGTTGCTAACGAGCGCCGGGCTGAGGTGGCAGTAGGCCTGCTCGCGTGCGTAGGTGGCCATGTACTCGCGGAATAGGTCGAGCGGCTCCTGTCCGGCTCGGATCGCGCTGCGGTTGGCGGCCGCGTTGATCAGCCCGGAACTGGTCAGTGCTTCGATGCGGGCGTCGATCGCCACCTCGACCTGGTCCGGCTCGACGATCTCGTCGCAGATCAGGTCGGCGTCGGGCTGACCGGCCATCCATTCGCGTCCGGACAGGATCGCCTGGCGCGCCGCCCGGTCGCCCACGAATCGCGGCAACCTCAGGTTGGAGGCGCCGGGGATGATCCCCTCCTTGCGCGCCGGCAGGTACAGCCGGGTTCCATTGACGGCGATCACGTGGTCCATGACGTGGAGGAGCTGGCAGGCGCCACCGATGGCGAACCGCTCGACGGCGGCGATCCACAGCTTCTCCGGTCCGTCGCACAAACCCCGGTAGAGCTTGTTCACGTAGCCGAGATCGCGGGTCAGATAGAAGAGGAAGTCGACCCGCCCGTGGTACAGGTGGGTCAGGTTGATGCCCGCGCCGAAAGGCCTCTCGCCGGCGTAGCGGGGGTGGTCGACGACGCCGCCGCGGAACACCCCGACCTCGATCTCCGGGTCGAGCAGGACCAGGTCGACGGCCGCTTCGGTCTCGGCCAGCGTGGTGCTGTCCTCGGCGTTCAGGTGGCGCGGGTTGCACAGCTCGAGCACGCCGGCCCGGCCGCGGCGGGTGACGCGCGCGTGGCCGAGGTCGACGCCGCCACCCGACCGAAGCTCGTCCAGGCGCTCGAGCGCGAGCGGCGTGGGCCGGAGCATCGACTCGAGCAGGTGGCGCCCGATCCTCGGGTTGGCCAGGATCTCGGCCGTCAGGAGCCCTTGCCCCAGCTCGACGCCTGTCTTATCGGAGAGCTTTCGCTGCCGCTCGGCCTCGATCTCGGCGCGGGTCGGTACCAGCCCCGGCACGCGGTCGGCCGCCTCGTAGAGCAGGTCGTCGAGCCGGAGCGGCCTGGTGCATTTGTCGCTCAGCTCGTCGTAGAGCTCCTCGACGGACAGACCATGCTGGGCGAGGACGGTGGCGGGTGTCTGCTGCTCGGTGGTGGCCATGCGCTCAGTTCCGGAGGATAAGGCCGCGCTCTACGTCGTGCCTGTCACGCCAGGATCTCGAGCAGGTCGGCCACGCCGGCGATGACCGCATCGGGCCGGTGGCGGTGGGGAAGCTTTTCGAGGTCGACCTGTCCGCTGATGCCGCTGCGCACGAGCACGGTCCGCGAGCCTCCGATCCGCCCCAGCGCGATGTCCATCCCGGCGTCGTCGCCGATCACGACGATCTCCTCGCTCGGCAGCTCCAGTCGCGTCGAGATCTCCTCGACCGCGGCGCGCGACGGCTTGCCGACGATGCGGGGGCGGACGCCGGTGACCTTGGCGATGCCGGCGGTGACCATCGCGCCCCGACTGAAGATGATCCCGTTGGCACCCGCGTATCCGCGCGCGTAGCTGCCGGTCAGGAGCGGCGCGCCCCGGCTGACCGCTCGCGCGGCGTGCTCCATCGAAGCCAGGTCGACCGCGTCGACGTGGGCGACGAACACGACGCCGGCCTCGTCCCCATCGGCCTGCGGGATCCCCGCGGCGACCATCCGGGCCCGGATCACCTCGTGGGCGAACATCAACGCGGGGCGGCCGGGATAGCGGCGGCGGATGTAGGTGACCGCGCTCTCCACCGGCGTCAGCATCTCCTCATCGCCGACCGGGAGCCCGTCTTCCCGCAGGCCGCGCGCCATCGTTTGCGCGGTGACGTGGCTGCCGTTGGTGAACAGGACCAGGCGCCGGCCGGAGGCGCGGATCCGGCCGAGCACGTCGACCGCGCCGGGCTGCGGATGGGCGCGGCCATCGGGGCCGCGGTGAGCCAGGGTGCCGTCCACGTCGAACACGAAGCCGCGGACCCGGTCCAGGCCCACGCCGTCAAGCACGACGCCACACCACGGTCTCGCCGTCCTTGACGAGCTCTAGCTCCGAGATGGCCGGACGCCGCTCGAGCTCCTCAAGCAGCGCCAGCAGCGGGCTGCGTCCGGGGCGGGCGGCCGGCGCCGGCGCCGGGTGGCCCCGCGCCTCGATCATCGCGTCGACCTGCTCGCCGGGCATGGTCAGGCGGAGCAGCAGTTCCTCCTCGGAGATCCGCCGCCCGAAGCGCTCGCGCGCTCCCTCCAGGCTGATCGGCCCCAGCTCGCCGAGCTGGCGCGCCTGGGGCCGCGACAGCACGCGGGCGGCGATGTCGGGGTCGACGGGCGCGGGCGGCGCGCCGTAGTGGCCGAGGAAATAGCGCACGGTTTCATCCGAGACGTTCGACCACCGCTCCGGATCGATCACGTTGCGAGCCGCCTGGCTGGCCACGAACGGCGACACCGGCGTGACGAGGATCGGGTAGCCCATCTCGCCCCGCACCCGAGTCACCTCCTCGAGCACGGCGTCGAACAACTCGGGGCGGCGGAGCTCCTCGAGCATCCGGCGCGTGGTGGTGACCATCCCGCCGGGGAGTTGATGGTGGTAGTAGACGGCGTCGAATTCGCGCGGCGTCCCCGGCGGGAGGCCCTTGGCGCGAGCCAGGGCGGCGAAGTGCTCGGCGACGACCGCCTCGGCCTCCAGGTCGAGTCGGTGCGTGTAGCCGTTCGCCTCGAGGTTGCGCGTCGTGCTGAGAACCTCGGGCTGCGAGGTCCCGCGCGAGAGCGGGCCCGAGGCCGTGTGCACGACCTGAAAGCCGGCCTTGACGCCCTCGACGTAGGCGAGCGGCGCCAGCCCGATCGTGCAGTGACTGTGCAGCTCGAGGGTGCGTGAGCCCGCTGCCGCGACGAAATGCGGCGCCAGCTCGCGCACGGCGTCGACGGTCAACAGCCCGCCGGGATCCTTCAGGTATAGCCGGTCCATGTCGGGGCAGTCGGCCAGCGCGGCGGCGTGCTCGGCGTAGTACTGGTGCGTGTGCACCGGGCTGATCGAGTAGGTGAGGCCGACGACCACCTGCTCGATCCCCTCGCGGCGGGCCATCGCGGCGAGACGCTGCAACCGCTCGGCGTCGTTGGACGGATCGGCGATCTGCATCCGGCGGATGCCGTTGCGCGCAACCAGTCGGAAGGCGAGCGCGATCACGTCCTGGTCGGCCGGCACCCAGGAGATGAAGCGCATCCCGGTGGTGATGATGCTGAGCGGCGTGTTCGGCATCGCGGCGCTGACCAGACGGATCCGTTCCCACGGGTCCTCGCGGTGAAAGCGCACCGACACGGCCATGTGCGTGCTCGAGGTGAAGTCGAGCGCTTCGTAGCCGACGCGGTCCATCGTCGGCGCGATGGCGAGCACGTCGGGCGTCGTGAGCCCGGTCGCGCTCCACAGGCTCTGGTTGCCGTCGCGCATGGTTGTGTCGACGAAGGCGACGGTGCGCCGCGCGCTCATTGCAGCGCTCCAGCCAGCCACCCGGTGGTCGTCGCGGCCCGCCGAAAGTCCGGATGGCCGAGCACCCGGACCAGGAGGGAGCGGTTCGTGTGCACGCCCTCGACCTCCAGCTCGTCCAGCGCCTCGAGCATGAGCTCGATGGCCGCGTCGCGGTCGGGCCCGTGCGCGATCAGCTTGGCCAGCAACGAGTCATAGAACGGCGGCACACGCGCCCCCGGCTCGCAGTGGGTGTCCACGCGCAGACCGGTCCGCGCGGGGACCGAGAAGCGGCTCAGGACCCCGGGTGACGGGCGGAAGTCGCGCGTGACGTCCTCGGCGTTGAGGCGGCACTCGATGGCGTGCCCGCTGAC
>JAFASQ010000325.1 GCA_019244395.1 Solirubrobacterales bacterium
CCGCGCTGAACAGCACCGCGGTGGCGACGGCCCCCGTGCCGACGAACTGGATGTAGGGGATGCCCGCGACATGCGAGACCAGCTTCCCGAAGCCGATGCCGAAGGCGACAAGCATGATCACCGGCTCGACCACGGCGGCGAAAGTGCGGGTTCGCCAGTAGTAGCGGAACACGGTCCACTCGCGAGCCCAAACGCCGGCCAGGGCGACGCGCTCGATTCGTGCAGGTAGAACTCGCGCGCGACTCACTCGACGTAGTCCCCGGTCAGGCGGACGAAGACGTCCTCGAGGTTGGCACTGCGGCGCACACCGGCGGGCAGCCGTCCGTCGAGCGCATCGGCGTGCAGATAGGTCAACGAGGGACCGGATTGGCGCGTCGGCAGGCCGTCCGAGTCCGCGAGGGCGCGGAGCTCGCGCAGGCGCGCCGCCGATCCGTCCACGTCCACCACCTCGCGGCCGGCGTGCCTGCGGATCAGCTCCGCCGGCGTGCCCTCGGCCACCACGCGGCCGGCCGCCATGATCGCCACCCGGTCGGCCAGCCGCTCGGCCTCCTCGATGTAGTGCGTCGACATCAGCACGGTGGCGCCCCGCTCGCGCAGCGAGACGATCAGCGACCACAGCTCCTGGCGGATCTGCGGGTCGAGCCCGACCGTCGGCTCATCGAGCAGCACCAGCTCCGGCTCGTGGATCAGCGCCCGCGCGATCAGCAGCCGGCGCTGCATTCCGCCCGAGAGCGTCACGGCTCGATCGCCGGCTCTCGCCTGCAGGCCCGACAGCGCCAGCGCGCGATCCACCGCGTCGGCGCGGGCTCGCGAAGGCAATCGGTACAGGCGCGCGAACACATCGAGGACATCGCGTACGCACAGGTCGACGTCGAGGTTGCTCTCCTGCGGACAGACGCCCATGCGGGCTCGCGCCAGCTTGGACTGCTCCGGCAGCGAGTAGCCGAGCACCTCGATCGCACCGGCATCGGCGATCGCCTGACCGGTGAGGATCCGCATCGCGGTCGACTTGCCGGCGCCGTTCGGGCCCAGCAGGCCGTAGCAGAGGCCCGCCGGCACCGTGAGCTCGAGGCCGTCCACCGCGCGCACCGCGCCGAACCGCTTGAACACGCCGCACATAGACAGCGCCGGTCGTGCCGGCGCGCCCGGCGGGCCGGCGGCGAGACAGCGGTCTGGGATGGAATGCAACGACAAGTGGACCTCCAAGAGAACAACGAGCGGCGGGCGCCCACCGCTGATACGCGGCGGCACGCGGAATCAGCGCAGGCTCAGAACCTGGGGGTCACAACCGAAACTTTAGTGGGTCTCGCCTCAACGTTCCACCCGTAATGCCGGACCGGATGACCGCCAGCGCGGGCTTGCGGCCCGCTCGGCATCCGGCCTCGCTTCTTGGGCCGCGCCGCGGTCATCCGGAGTCCTCGGATCCTCACGTAGATCTGCTACGCATCGGATCCTGCGTCCTCGCCTGACGGCGCCCGGCCTCGGCCTTCCGGGCGAAACATTTCGGCTCGACCCCATTAGCGCTAAACGGCGAGCTCCGGCCACCATTCCGACAGCCGCTCGCGCGCCTCGCCGACGAGCCGCGGGGCGCCGTCGTCGCAGGCCACCGGCTCGGCCACCGGCAGCGGCTCCTGCAGAGCGGCGAGCGTCGCGGCAACCGAGCGGGCCAGCCCGCCGAGGCTGTAGCCGCCTTCGAGCACGCACCCGAGCGGCGCCTCGAGTGTCCGGCAGACTCGGCGCATCGAACGCGTCATCGCCGCGTAGCCCTCCTCGGTCACCTCGCACTGGCCGAGGGGATCTTCGCGGTGGGCGTCGTAGCCGGCCGAGATCAGCACGAGCTGAGGGGCAAAGGCCCGTGCCAGGGGGACCGCGACAAGCTCCACGAGCGAGCAGAACACGCGGTCGTCGGCGCCGGGCCGCACGGGCAGGTTGACCGTGAAGCCACGGCCCTGGCGCGAGCCGACATCGCGCGCCGGACCGGTGCCGGGATACAGCGGGGACTGGTGGATGGAGACGAACAGGACGCGGTCGGTGTCGTGAAAGATGTCGTTGGTCCCGTTGCCGTGGTGCACGTCCCAATCGAGGATCAACACGCGCTCGAGGCCGCGGGCATCGAGCGCGTACCGCGCGGCCAGGGCGACGCTGTTAAACAGGCAGAAGCCCATGGCTCGCGTCCCACTGGCGTGATGACCGGGTGGTCGGTGCGCGCTGAACGCATACGGCGTGGCGCGGTCGAGCAGCAGGTCGACCAGGCGGACCGCGCCTCCCGCCGCGTGCAGCGCGGCTTCGAACGAGTCGCGGCTGACCACCGTGTCGAGGTCGAGGTAGCCGCCGCCGCTGGCGCACACCTGCTCGATCGACGCGACGTAGGACTCCGGGTGGACGGTCGTCAGCACCGCGCGGTCGATCTCTGGCGACATCACCCGCTCAAACCCGAGCCAATCGCGCGCTGAGCACTCGCGGTCAATTGCGACCATTCGCTCAGCGCGTTCGGGGTGCGCGCCGGTGTCGTGCCGCACGGAGGAGGGATGTTCGAGCCACACGGGCGCTGAGGCCACCGGGTTACGGTATCGGTACACATGGAGATCGATGCAACGCAGCTGATCGTGGTCGGCGCGGGCGCCGCCGGGCTGTATACGGCCGTCTGCGCCGCGCGCGAAGGAGCCCGCGTCACGCTGGTGTCGGCCACCCCGCTGGCGGAGTCCTCGAGTTGGTGGGCGCAGGGCGGCCTGGCCGCCGCCGTCTCGGCGCAGGACAGCCCGGAGCTCCATCTCCGAGACACGATCATCGCCGGGCGCGGCGCGGTACGTCAGTCGGCCGCCCGCGTCCTGTGCGAGGAGGCGCCCGCAGCCGTGACCGATCTGGCCCGGCTCGGGGTTCGCTTCGACGCGGATCGGAGCGGCCACCTGGCGCTCGGCCTGGAGGGCGGTCACTCGACGCGCCGGATCGTGCACGCGGGTGGGGCGGCCACCGGCCGGCGTTTGGTCAGGCAGCTCTCGGCGGTGGTCGCCGAGGATCCCGCGATCGATGTGCTCGAGGGCCGGCGGATCGTCGAGGTGCTCGTGGCGAGGGAGCGCTGCACCGGCGTCCGCCTCGAGGATGGCCGCGCGATCGCTGCCGGCGCCGTCGTGTTGGCCACCGGCGGAGCGGCCGCGCTGTGGTCGCGCACCACCAATCCGGCGGGCGCGGTGGGTGGCGGGTTGCTGCTGGCCTACGCGGCCGGGGCGAAGCTGGCCGACCTCGAGCTCGTGCAGTTCCATCCCACCGCCGTGGTCGGCGCAGACGGCGCGAACGGGTTTCTGGTCACCGAGGCGGTCCGCGGCGAGGGTGCCCGTCTGCTCGACTCGAGCGGCGAGCGATTCGTGGACGAGCTGGCGCCGCGCGACGTGGTGGCCCGAGCCGTGCAGCGCCAGATGGCGCGGAGCGGCGCGGTATCGGTCGACCTCGACATGCGCGACGTCGACCCGGCGCTGTTCCCGAACGTAGTCAGCGCGCTGCGTCAGGCGGGCATCGATCCCGAGCGCCAGCTCGTTCCGGTGGCCCCGGCCGCGCACTACGTGATGGGCGGGATCGCCACCGACATGCAGGGACAGGCCAGCCTCGCGGGCCTGTATGCAGTCGGGGAATGCTCGTGCACCGGTTTACACGGCGCCAACCGGCTGGCCTCGAACTCACTCACCGAGTGCTTCGTGTTCGGCGCGCGAGCGGCCCGCTCGGCGGTGGCGCAACCGCGGCCGGATCGGGAGACGGTGGCCGCGCTCGTCGCCAAGCGGCCCCGCTCGGCCCCATCCTCGCCCGTCTCGGCGGCCAGCCGCGAGGCGCTCTGGCGGCACGCCGGGCTGGAACGCGAGGGCGCCGGCCTGCGCGCGCTCGCGGACGACGAGCACCCGCTGGTGCGGCTCGTCGCGATCAGCGCGCTCGCGCGCCCCGAGAGCCGCGGCGCGCACCAGCGCACCGACTTTCCCGAGACCAACCCCGCTCTCGACGACGGTCATGTGACGATCGACCCGGGTGGAGAGCCTACGATCGAGACCTGGCACTAAATTCGCGCCAGCGCTGACGACGCACCTGATTTCCGGGAAGCTGCAACCCCGCGAAAGCAGCGTCCTACGTAACAGTAGGTTAACAAATGATGCGCCTCCAGCTTCATACAGCGGGGGTAGCCAGGGGCTCGCAGTCACAGGTTTGCCCTAGCCGGAGGCACGGGACGAGGAGCGGTGTGCTGTATGTACGGGTTCAGCCGAGCCATCTATCGTGAGCTAGCCGACGAAATCGTCGAAGACCCGTGCGGAAGGCCGCAGGTCAACCACGAGCGTGTTCTGCGCGCATGCGAAGCCGCCCTCGAGCGGCTGGCGACGGACCGGCACTACTTCGCACGCCCGACGCGGACGTTGTTCAACGACATACGCATCTACTTCCCGATGACCTCGCAGCTGCGGGTGCTGCGCGTCATCCAGCGCTACCTCGACCTGGCGGACGAGTTCCTGCGGCGGCTCCCCCAGAACGGCTTCGACGCCTACGGAAACCCGTTGCACTGCCGCGCCAGCACGCGCAAGGGCACGCCGTGTCAGCGGATGCCGCTGCCGCACAACGGCTACTGCCCGTCGCATCAGCACCTGGCCGAGACCGAAGAGATCGAGGCGCCGCTCGCGGCGTAGTCCGCTTGCCCGGCGCGCGATGCCGGGGGAGGAGCCGCGGGCGCCGGACTTCGTTAACGTCGCGTCATGCTGATCGGCGTCGACGTGGGCGGTACCTTCACCGACGCCGTTCTCGCCCTCGACGGCCGTCTGGTCACGGCCAAGGCTCCCACCACACCCGAGGATCAGTCCGAAGGGGTAATGGCGGCGATCAAGGCCGCGCTCGAGAAGGCGGACGCGCCGGCCGACCAGGTCGAGGACTTCTCGCACGGGATGACGGTGGCGACCAACGCTCTCCTCGAAGGTCGCGGGGCGCGCACCGCCTTCGTGGCCACCGAAGGCTTCACCGACCTGGTCGCCCTCGGTCGTCAGGACCGACCGGAGCTTTACCGGCTGTGCGCCGGGCGACCGGCGCCGCTCTCGCCGGTGCAGCTGCGTTTCGGGGCGGTCGAGCGGATGACCCCGGAGGGACCGCTGGCCGAGCTGAGCGACGACGCCGCGCGTGAGCTCGCCGACCGCATCGCCGAGGCCGAACCCGAAGCAGTGGCGATCACGCTGCTGCACTCCTACCGTCACCCACAGCACGAGCAGGCGCTGGCCCGCGCGCTCAGCGACAAGCTGCCGGCTGTCCACGTGTCGCTCTCCCACGAGGTGGTGGGCACGTTCCGCGAGTTTGAGCGGGCCGCCACCACCGAGATCGACGCGGCGTTGTCGCCGTTGCTCGCACGGTATCTGCGCCGGCTGGTCGAGCGGACCCGCGAGGCCGGGATTCCCGAGCCGGCGATCATGCAGTCCAACGGCGGGCTGATCGACATCGAAGCCGCGGCCGGCCACGCCTCGTGGACAGTCCTGTCAGGGCCGGCGGGCGGGGCCGCGGGCGCCGCCTTCGTAGCGCGCGAGTCCGGCACCGCCAACGCGCTCTGCCTCGATATGGGGGGCACCTCGTGCGATGTCTGCGTCGTCGACGATGGAAGGGTGCAGGAGCGATCGAGCGGCGAGGTGGCGGGGCGGCCGCTGGCGCTGCCGATGCTTGCGGTGCACACCGTCGGCGCCGGCGGCGGCTCGATCGCCTGGCGAGACGCCGGCGGCGCGCTGCGCGTTGGCCCGCGCTCGGCTGGCGCGGACCCCGGACCGGCCTGCTACGGGCGCGGCGGAACCGAGCCGACGGTCACCGATGCGAATCTCGTACTTGGCTACCTCTCGCCTGACGCGCCGCTCGGAGGCGACGTCCGCCTGGACCGCGAGGCAGCCGAGAATGCGGTCAAGCAGCTCGGCGATCAAATCGACCTGGACCTGCTCGCCTGCGCCGAGGGAATCCGGCGCGTGGCCGGCGCCGAGATGCTCCGCGCGCTGCGGGTGGTCACCGTGCAGCGGGGAATCGACCCGCGGCGCTACGCCCTGATGGCGTTCGGCGGCGCCGGAGGCCTCCATGCCGCGCAGATCGCCGACGAGCTCGGGATCGACACGATCCTGTGTCCTCGCGCGTCGGGCGTGCTGGCTGCCCTCGGCCTGGTCGTCTCACCCCGGCGCCGCGACGTTCAGCGCAGCGTCCTGCTGGGCGGCGAGGAGCTGACCGCGCAGGCGATCGCGGACACCGTGGCCGAGCTCGGGGAGCGGGCTCGCGAGGCCATGCACGAGCCGGCGGCCGACCTGCAGGCGGTGTACGAACTGCGCTACCGCGGCCAGTCGTTCGAGCTGCCGATCGGGGCCGGCACCGAGGCCACGCCCGAGGAGCTGCGCACCGCGTTCGAGTCCGAGCACGAGGAGCGCTACGGCTACCGCGACGAGGAGCAGGAGCTTGAGCTGGTGACGATCCGCGTGACCGCTACCGCGGCGGGGGTCGACGTAGAGCTCGCCGAGTCCGGTGAGCAGTCGGAGGTGGAGCGCTCCAGGCGGGAGGCTACCCTCGAAGGCGAGCGGACCGAGCTCGAGGTCCTGCGCGGCATTCCTAGCCCCGGGACGCAAACCGACGGTCCGGCGGTGATCGAGCTGCCGGAATCCACCTTGCTCGTCCCGCCGGGGTGGAGTATCGAAGTCGATGACACCGGGACGATCAAGATGACGCGGGTGCAATGAGCGTCGACCCGGTCGAGCTCCAGGTCCTGACCGGCGCCCTGCGAGCCGTGTGCGAGGAGATGGGCGCGGTGCTGATCCGCTCGGCTCACTCGGCCAACATCAAGGAGCGCCGCGACGCGTCGACGGCGCTGTTCGACCCCGCGGGCCAGATGGTCATGCAGGCCGAGCACATTCCCGTTCACCTCGGCGCCATGCCGGCGGCCGTGGCCGCCGTCCTCGCCGAGGAACACGCGCCCGACCGATCCTGGATCCTCAACGACCCGTACGCCGGGGGCACGCATCTCCCCGACATCACGGTCATCACTCCGCTGTTCGCGGACGAGCGGCTGATCGCATTCGCGGCCAGCCGCGCCCATCACGCCGACGTCGGTGGGCCCACGCCCGGCTCGATGCCCGCCGACAGCCGCACGCTCGAGGACGAGGGTGTGGTGATCCCGCCCCGGGTGCTGGATGAGCCCGCGATCGCCGAGCTCAGCGACCAGATGCGCCGGCCCGACCAGCGCCGAGCCGACCTGCGGGCTCAGCTGGCGGCCGGCCGAGTCGGCGGACATCGCCTCCTGGAGCTCCATGAACGCTTCGGCGCCGCCAAACTCGAGGACGCCTTCGCTGAGGTCCTCGACTACGCCGAGCGGCGCACCCGCGCCTGCATCGAGGAGCTCGACGACGGCCGCTACGACGCCCGCGACGTGCTCGAAGCCCGCGACGGCGACCTCGAAATCGCGCTCACCGCCACCGTGCACCAGGACCGGCTGACCCTCGACTTCACCGGCACCGCGCCCCAGCACGAGGGCAATCTCAACTGCCCGCTGGCGGTGACCCGGTCGGCGTGCTACTTCGCGATCCGCGTGCTGACCGACCCCGACATCCCGCCGAGCGCCGGCGCCTACCGGCCGGTCGAGGTGATCGCGCCGGAGGGCTGCCTGCTCAATGCCCGCTCGCCGGCCGCGGTGGTGGGCGGCAACGTCGAGACTTCCTCGCGCGTCGCCGACGTGGTCCTGCGCGCGTTCGGGCGTGCCCTGGGCCAGGGGACCATGAACAACGTGACGCTCGGCAGCGAGGACGTCGTCTACTACGAGACGATCGGCGGCGGACAGGGCGCATGCCCCGACGCGGACGGCCCTGGCGGTGTCCACGTCGCGATGAGCAACACGCTGAACACGCCGATCGAGGCGCTCGAGCTCGAGTTCCCGCTCCGCATGACCGAATATGCGCTCCGGCGCGGCTCGGGTGGGGCGGGCGCCCACCGTGGGGGCGACGGCGTGATCCGCGAGCTCGAGGCGCTCGCGCCGCTCAGCTACTCGCTGATCACCGAACGCCGGCGCCACGCACCACCAGGCGCGCATGGAGGCGAGGACGGGCAGCCGGGGCGCAACCTGCTCGACGGCGAGGAGCTGCCCGCCAAGGCCGTCGGCCGGCTCGAGAAGGGACAGCGGCTCCGGATCGAGACCCCGGGCGGCGGCGGGTACGGGCGGCCAAGTTGAACTGTGGGCGGCCGCAACCGCGTGTTCGCGATTCGGCGGGATGTGCGATGTCCGGTTTCGGACACCGGCTGGGCGGATATGAGTGCCAGGTCCTCATGTTGACCGCGGACACGTGTCGATCCGCACGCTCGGGCGCGACGGAATCCCTGCAATCGTGGCAATTCGCACACGCCGGCGGGTCAAACCGCCACGCGGGCAAGGCATCGGCCCGGCGCGCGCCGGTAAACCCACCGATTTGCGGTGGCATTTGGCGATTTGCCATCGCTCGCGTACAATCGCCTCTTCCTGTGCTGCAGTTGCACTGCGTGCCACGCACGGGACCTTGTTTCGTATCTAACCCCCGTTTCCTCAAATTAATTCATGCCGATTGCTTTTAAAGAATGGGCCGTGACCGTGCGGGCCCTTGCCGAGGGCGAGCAGCTGCTGACCCTTCGCAAGGGCGGCATTCGCGAGCCTGACAAGCACTTCAAGCTGGACTACGACCGGTTCTTCCTATATCCCACATTCGACCATCAGTGCTCGGATTTGGTGCGCGAGTCGCATCAGCCCGAGCTCGCACGCGCGCTTGAGGAGGGCGTCTGGTCCGACGGCGAGCCGCCCCCACATGCGTTGCGTCGCGGCACCGAGATCGCCCAGCCCGATCGCGTGCGAATCCGTGCCTGGGCCGAGGTAGCCGCCCACTACACGATCACCGATCGGCGCACCGTAGACGCGTTGTCGCCGTTCTACGTATGGACCACCGACTATGCCGAGAAGCGGCTGGCGTGGAAGCGCCGGCATCCGCTGCACGTGATCCTGCTGCGGACCTATCGCATCCCGCGGCCGGTCACGGTCAAGGTGCGCGACGAGTACGGCGGCTGCCGATCGTGGCTCGAGCTCACCCGCGATCTTCCATTCGAAGGCACCCCGGTGCTGTCGGATGAGGAGTTCGAGCGCGCCTCCGAGGAGATCGCAGCGATCGCCTCGGACCGCGTGCCGGTCTTGGCCTGAGCACCGCCGGTCCTCGGCCGAGCAGAGACGTCAGTGGCATGGGTCGAGTCGGTCTCGCCCTCGTTCCGGGCGCGGCACGACTCGACTCATGCTGACGACGCCGACCGCGTCCTGCATTTGCTCGAGCGCACACGCGAGTACCTCGCGCAGTACTTTCCGCGCACCGTGGACGGGATCTCGGTGGTGTTCCATCCGGGCGTCGCGTCGCTGGCCGTCGCCCGGCCGCTGATGCCCCTCGGCTGGGTGGCGACCGCGCCCGCGGCCCGTCGCTACGTGGCCGGCTGGTCTGGGCCCCACGAGCTCCACGTACTCCTGCCCGACGCGCTCGAGGCGCGTGCCTCGAGCGTGCCCGGCTCACGGGAGATGCTGGGCAGGGCGATTCCGGCGCTCTACGCCCGGCGGGTGATCGTCGAGAACAACCCGGACCTGCCGAAGCGTGTCAGCCCACGCCGCCTCGGCGCGGAGCTGCGCTGGGCGTGGCTGCTCGAGGGCGCGGCGCGCTGGTTCGGCGGCCAGACCGCGCACGCCAGGCCGGCGATCGCCCGGCGCCTGCGCGAGGGCCGCCGCCCTGCCTTCCCGCCCAGCCTGCGCGATGCCCCGCTCCTGGGCGGCACGGTGATCGACCTACTCGTGTACGAGCGCGATGAGACGGCCGCGGCGCGTCTGGCCAGCCGACTCCATCCGCACGGACCGCGCGGTGCGCTGCGGGAGGCGTTCAACGGACGCACCACGCCGGACCTCGAGCAGGCCTGGCGCACCCACCTAGTGGCCCTCGCCTCAACGTCCCACCCGTAATGCCGACTCAGCCCGCGACCTGGCTCAGCAGCCAGACCAGCAGCGCCCCGAGCGCGAGTGCCACCAGCAGGCCCACGAGCAGGCGCCCGGGAGCCACGGTCCGTCCAGCCGCCTCAGGTGAGATCAGCTCCCCTTCGAGCAGCACCTCCCGGGCGGCGGCCAGCGCCGCCTCGGGCACGAGCACGTCACGGGGTCCGGCGGCGAGGAAATCCGGCACGTCGAAGCCGGCGCTCCGGCGCAGGAGACTGGGGATGCCCTCCTCGAGCAGCAGCCCCTGGATGAACTCGGCCTCGGCCTGGTTGTGCGCGCCGGCCACACGCAAAAGCGGCCCCTCGGTGTATTGCGGCTTGATCTTGCGGGCACGCTCGTGGCGCTCGCCTACGGCCTCGAGCACACCCGTCCCGTGGTCATCGCGGACGAGAGGCAGTCCACAGGTGGGACAGAACCGATCCTCCTCGGGATAGTCAGAGCCGCAGCCGGGACAGTGCAGACGATCAGTCCTAGCGGCCCGCCCAGCCATACGACCACTCACTCCACGACGAGCTCGGTGCCGGATACCTGCCCGTCGTCGATGCGCCAGGTCCGCACCTCGGCCTGTTCTCCATCCAGGCCTACGATGATCCACAGGACTCCCGGCCACAGCCGGGCGAAGTTGATGTCGGTCTGCGACGGCCTCGGCTCGGTCCGGGTGTGCGAGTGGTAGATCGCGCCCAGTTCGAGCCCGGCCTCCTCGATCCGGTTGTGCAGCTCGAGCTGCTCCTCGGGGTCGATCCTGAAGCGCAACGGACTCGCCTCGGCGTTCGCCGCGCGATACACCACGACCGCGTGGCCGTCGGCCGATCCGACCATCCCCACGCACTCGTTCGGCGCCTCCTCGCGCGCGTGGGCGACCATCTCCTCGTAAAGCTCGCGCCCGATCCTCATCGCCGGTCCGAGCCTACCAGCCGCTCATTTGGTTCCGAACACGAACGGCCAGGGCACGGCCTTGACGTACTCTCCGGGGTTGCGGAGCCCACTCAGCACCGTCCAGTGCTGGGCCTCGCAGGCCATGATCTGTGCGCACAGCGTCACCAGCTCCGGCCGGCGCAGATCCCTGATCGGCGTGTAGGAGGCGCCCTCGGCCACCGACTCGAGGTCGACCAGCAGCTTCAGGCACTGCTTCTCGGTGTGCAGATCGGTGAGGCTCTCCGCGACGTGGTAGCGGCCGAGCGTGTCGGCGGCCGCCTTCAGGGACAGCGGCCCCGTCGGCGCCGGCGCCCCGAGCCGGCTGAGCTGCGCAGCGACGGCCGAAACGTGCTCGCGCTCCTGGTCGAGGAAGGGCGTGATTTCGCGCTGTATACCCGGGGACAGCGCGCCCGAGGCGAGCACCCGCTCGTAGGCGAGCACCATCAGCCGCTCGACCTCGAGCGTCTTCGAGAGCAGCTCGGCGTCGCTCGGCCCCGGCGAGTCCGCGACCGCCGGCGATCCCGGGGCGAGCTCGAGGGCCAACGCCACGCCGGCGCCGGCGAGCGCGCCCGCCATCAGCTCACGTCGACTCGGTCGCTCGTCCACGCCGCTCAGTCCCGCCCGGTCACGAACGCCGCTGGTACCGCGGGCTGCTGGAGCGCCGCCCGCACCACCGCTGCATGCTGCGCGTCGTTGGCCAGAATCGTGGCCACCGAGGCCTTGAGGAATCCGGGCTCGAGGCGCGTTAGCGCCTTCAGGTACGCGGTGAGCTGGGCGTTCTCAATCGTGTGCAACAACCGGAGCACGTCGTCGCTCGAGCCGGGACGTCCGAGCGGATAGCTCGGCGCCGGCTTGATCGGCTTGCCGCCGGCCTCCTTGACCAGCCCGGCCAGCGCACCGGCGTGTTCGAGCTCGTCGTTGAGGAACAGCGCCCCGGCCTTGGTCACCGCCGGCGCCAGCAGCGGCGTCCCCGCCGTGTAGGCAGCGATCGCCCAGTGCTCGAGGTGCAGCAGCTGGTTGAGCAGGTCGACGTCGGCGCCCAGGATGGGCGCCGAGTTGTGTACCTGCGCCTTCAGCGACTGGCTGCCGCACCCGGCGAGGAGCAGCCCGGCCAGCCCCGCGCCGGCGGCGCGAAGCAGCCCCCTACGCGAGGAGGGCTCGCCCTCGCAGTCCTCGCTCACCACCAGACAGTCGAGTCCAGGTCTTCGATTTCCTCGAGCGGGCGGGTGTAGATGCCCGACGACAGGTACTTCCACCCGTCATCGGCGACCAGGAACACCACGTTGCCCTCGTCGAGCTCGCCGGCGATGCGCACCGCCACCCGTGCGATGGCCCCCGAGGAGACGCCCACGAACAGGCCCTCCTCGTCGAGCAGCCGGCGCGTGAACAGGATCGCATCGCCGTTGGTCACGAAGATCTTGCGGTCGAGCAGGGAAAGGTCGATGATCGGCGGGATGAAGCCGTCCTCGAGCGAGCGCAGGCCCTGTACCGGCTCGCCTTGCATCGGCTCGGCGGCGACGATCTTCACCTGATCGCCCAGCTCCTCCTTGAGCCGGCGGCCGTTGCCCATCAACGTCCCGCCGGTCCCCAGTCCGGCCACGAAGGCGGCGATCTCATCGAGCTCTTCGAGGATCTCGAGCGCGGTGCCGTTGTAGTGGGCGAGGGGATTGGCCTGGTTGCCGTACTGGTAGGGCATGTAATACGAGGCGTCCTTCTCGGCCATGTCGAGGGCGAGCTCGACCGCCCCGTTGGACCCCTTGGCGCCCTCGGAGTAGACGATCTCGGCGCCGTACATGCGCAGCAGTTCGGTGCGCTCGCGGGTCACGTTCTCGGGCATGACCACCTTGAGCGGGTAACCCTTGCGGCTGCAGATCATGGCCAGCGAGATGCCCGTGTTCCCGGAGGTGGGCTCGAGGATCGTCTGCGCGGGTCGGATCAGCCCCTTCTCCTCCGCGTCCTCGAGCATCGCCCGAGCCACCCGGTCCTTGACCGACCCGGTGGGGTTGCGCGACTCCAGTTTGGCCCACAGCCTCACCCCCGGCTTGGGGCTGAGGCGCTTGAGCTCGACCAGCGGGGTGTGCCCGATCGCCTGGACGATGTCGCCGTAGCGGCCCCCGCAGGGCTTGTTCTCGAGGCGCTCCGCCGCCATTGCTTTACGAAGTGTAGCGACGCAGCGGGGACCTGTTCAGCGGCAATGCCGCCGTCAGGAGGCAGGCCGGCCCCGGTTCCGGCCTGCCTCGAAGCCCATCAGTACGAGGGCGGGTACGGGGTCGTGGAGCTCGTCGACTGTCCGGTCGAGGTGCCCGACCCCGAGGCCGACTGGCCGCCGGACGCCTTCACGATGTGCCAGATCGAGCCGAAGGTCTTGAGCTCGTCGCCGTTGGCCTGGTGCTTGTTGTGCGCCTTGAGGTCCGGTGTGAAGTAGTACAGCGGCTGGCCGTTTAGCGTGAGCTGAGTCACCCCATGGTTCTTGAACGTGCCGAGCGTGCCGCGGATCCCCGACGGCTTGCTCACCGGCCCGCTTCCCGACGGCGAGACCGGCGGCCAGAACCCCCAGCAGTTGGTCGCCATACTGCTGGTCTTCTTGCAGATGATGTGGTGGGTCGTCTCGCCCTGGAACGTGTACACCGCGAAGCCGGATGGCCCGACCGCCACCGCCTCGTGCGTGTTGACGGGCCTCACCGCGAACATCGCGGCCGCCGCGTTCGTGACGTGCACGTTCTTGGCCACCTTGAGCGTGAACGACTTGGCGAGTGCCAGCCCAGCCACGGCGAGCACGGCCGCGGCGGCGACGCCCAGGAGCATCGCAGCGAGCCGGCGCGGATGGCGAGCGCCGGCGTGAACAAGTCGATTTGGCATCCCTCTGGCTCCCTTCGATCGGTTATGGGTCCGGCCCACTATCGATAGGGACGCCGCGCGTCGCCCTAGCCTTCCCGGCCGCGGG
>JAFASQ010000304.1 GCA_019244395.1 Solirubrobacterales bacterium
AGTCGCCCCCCGGCAGATCGACCCGGCCGACCGAGCCCTGGAACAGGACGTCGCCGGAGAAAAGCGCTTCGTGCTCGGTGATCGCGTAGCTGACATGACCCGGGCTATGGCCAGGGGTGAAGGTCACTTCGATGCTCATGCCGGCCAGCTCGAGCGTCTCGCCGCCGGCGAGGGTGCGGTCCGCCTCGTAGCTCTCGAACGGTCCGAAGCCCGGCCACGGAACGTAGTCCATGATGTTGGCCAGCACCTGCGTTTCGAGCGCCGGGCAATAGACCGGGGCCTTCGTCGCCTTGGCGACGGGCGCCACCGCGCCGACGTGGTCGAAGTGAGTGTGGGTGATGAGGATCGCCTCGACCGTCTCGATGTTCAGGCGCTCGAGCGCGCCCAGCAGCTCGTCCGGCTCGTCGCCCGGATCGACGATCACCGCTGCCGGGACGTCCTTCTCGCGCACGATGAAGCAGTTCTCCTGGACCGGCCCGACCGTGAACATGCGGACGTCGAGCGAACTCACTTAGGTACCTGCTGTTGCTGCTTGCGCTTCTGACGCCGGCGGTACATCACCAGCTCCATGTAGTACCCGCCTGGGGTGTAGAGCAGGAACGCGAACACCGCGAAGATTGCCGCGCTTTGCAGCGGCTGCTTGCCGCGGCCGAGGACGGAGAAGAGCAAAAACAGTGCCACAGAGGCGAACGCGGCCATGGTCGCGGAGCGCTTCCAGCTCGGAGGGGTGTTCAGTCGCCGCTCGCGGGCCTCCATCCGCGTCTGCTTCTTGCGCTCGTCTGCGGTGGGCGGACGACCCGTGCGGCCTCGGGTCTGGATCGTCCCCGCGGCCGTCCCGCGGTGCTTGGTGCGGCGCTTGCGTTTGGTCTGGGCCATGGTGTCTTGGAGCTTAGTGGGCGAGGTGGTATGTGCGCCACCGGCGCTGAGTGACGAGGGGGTGTGAGGGGTGTGAGGGGTGTGAGGGGTGTGAGGGGGTGCGAGGGGGTGCCAGGGGGTCCCGCGGGGGTGCCAGCGGGTCCCGCAGGGGTGCGAGAAGGTGCAAAAGGCGCAAAACCCGTGACCGCGCGCCGGCCCCTGCAACATAAGCGCCTGGGAGGCGCTTATGTCGCAGAAGTCGATGGCGGGCGTTGGCTCTTGCGCTTTATGCACCCCGAGCCGCCAGCGCGTCCTCGACCGTGCGCCGGTTGGCCACCGGGAGGTCGGCCGGGAGCCCGTCGAACGCCGCCCGCGGGGCAAGCCCGACTAGCTCGGCGCGCAGCGGCGTAGCGTGCCGGGCGATCGCCTCGACCACCCGGGCCAATGGCACCGCTCGGTGGTCCTCGACGTTGGTCGAGACCTGCGCGACCTCGCGGGCGGCGAGCCACAGACCGATCGCGCGCACCGACGACAGGCCTTCAGGGCCGCCGTCGCGGATCCGCGCCGCGATCGTTCGGGCGTCCTCGAGCGTGGCCGGCGGCGCCAGCTCGACGTTGAAGGCGACGAGCGGCGGACGCGCCGCCACCAGCACGGCGCCGGCGCTCGGGTGCAGGCGGCGCGGCCCGAAGTCGGGCCGCAGCTCGCCGGCCTCGATGCGCCGGCTCAACGCGGCGGGGCCGCCCCGGCGAAGCTCGGCGCGGGAACGCCCGGCCGCCAGCTCGCCGTACAAAAGCACGGGTAACTCGAGCTGCTCGCCCAACAGGTCGCCGAGGACGAGTGCCTCGGCACACGCGGCGCCGCGATCGGGCGGGTCGAGATACACGATGGGCGCCACGTCGATCGCGCCGACGCGAGGGTGGATTCCCTGGTGCCGGCCGACGTCTATCCGATCGAGCGCCTCGGCGGCGCCGTCCCGCACCGCCTGGGCGAGCTGCCCGGGCGCACCGGCAAGCGTGAACACGCTGCGATGGTGGTCGGGGTCGGCGTGCACGTCGAGCAGGCGGGCGTCGAACGCCCTGCCGATCGCCTCGACCGTGCCGGCGTCGCGGCCTTCCGAGACGTTTGGGATGGCAAGGAGTGTGCGCGTCACTGGTGGTCGAGCACGTCGCGGCCCGGCATCGAGACCCGCGCCCGGTCGCCGACGCGGCGACCGAGGTCTCGGACGGGCCGCCGCGGGGCTACACTCGCGGACGCGCCGGAGTAGCTCAGTCGGTTAGAGCAGCGGAATCATAATCCGCGTGTCGGGGGTTCGAGTCCCTCCTCCGGCATGGCCGACGGTGCCCAACGGGCCGCTGTCGACGGCTATCGACGCAGCGGGGCCCGACAGACCTGTCGATATTCCTGTCCAGATTCTTGGCCGCGCGATGGCCGCGAGGTCAGGCTTCGGCCCGAGCCGCTTGCAGGATTCCGTCGTGGTCGAGTCGGCAGGCCGAGCACGCGCGTAGGTGCGCGGCAAGTCCCGGGAATCCCTCGGCCGGGTCTTTCCCGACGAGTTCGAGCTCGACGTACCGGTCGATCACTTCGAGTCCTGCCCGACACCCAGGATCCCTCGGGTCGGCGAGTAGCAGCTCGCTGAGAGTGAGCTTCTCGGTCATGGTTTCTGGATCGTTTCCTCGATCGGATATCCCGCCTCGAGAAGGCTGGCGCGCAGCTTGGTGCGCGCGTCGAAGAGGGTTTTGTATATGGCGTTTCGATTGCTGTCGAGCCGCAACGCGATGACGTCGATCGGCACTTCGTTGAGCGCGACCGACACGAATACGTCCCGCTGACGCGGGGTGAGCTTCTCCTCTACGGCGCTGCGCAAGGCGTCGAGTTGGGCGCGCTGTTCGGTGCGGCGGTAGGGAGATGCGACCAGGCGATCGGGCAGCCGGGCCCAGTCAGCATCCTCGAACGTCACGCGGCGGCCGCTCCAAAGGTGCTGGCGCGTCTTGACCGACACGTGGTTCATGACAAAACGATAGGCCCAGGTGGTGAAGCGGCTGAGGCCGCGGTAGGTGTCCAGACTGTCGATGATCGCGAGCAGGGCGTCGGCGGCCGCCTGATGGGCGAGATCGTCAAGCTCGGGGCCGCTTGCGCCGCCTAGCCACGCGCGTCGCCGGTGCATCTCGCGGCGCGCCGCCCGCAACAGCAGCGCGTGCAGGTCGCGCACGCATTGATCGTGGCCGGGCCCGCGCGAACGTAGGCCGTCTAGCCACTTCCGAGATACCTCGTCGGGAGCGGTCGTGCCGGGGTCGCTGTCGACGGGTTCGGTCACTCCGATCCTATGACTCACCGGGACGCAGATCCTTCCCATGGAACGGAACGCTCGAACTGCTCGCGCCGGATGTCCACCAGCACGGCGCAGGCAGCGGCTAGCGCGGCAGGCGCGTCGCGGCCGCTGGGAGAGGCGAGCACGAGGCCGCGGCCTCGCGCATCTTGAGCGCATTTGGTTCATGTCGTTCTGGTATACGCGGGCGTCGAGTTCTTACCTCGGCAAATGTGTGGCGACGATGCGGTAAGGACTGGGGCCGCCACGCCGTCAAACGACTACGTGTACGTTGAGACTGTCAACGTGGGCGAGGTCCGCGCGATCGGGGTCGGAGATCGCACGATCACGACCGCGATTTGGAAGCACCCCGTCAGTGGCCCGGTCGCGATCGAGGGCGTGATATCCAGGGCGACGATCAGGCCGACAGGATGGTCCATGGAGGTCCCGAAAGGCCGTCTATGCCTACGCCCTCCAGGACTCGGCCTGGTGGGAGCGCGAGCTGAGTCGACCTTTGGGCCCAGGCGCGTTCGGGGAGAACCTCTCGCTGCGGGGGGTCGAGGTAAGCG
>JAFASQ010000519.1 GCA_019244395.1 Solirubrobacterales bacterium
GGGTCATTGGCGCTCAGCGCTTGAACAGAGCAACGAAGAGCTCGAGCGACGGGGGGCCGCCGCCCGCCAGGAGCGGGAAAGATTGACGGCCGAGCGCGAGACGCTTGTGCGGCGCCGAGACGCGCTCCAGTCGAGGATCCTCCAAACGGCTGCCCGCATGGCGCAGCAACATTACGGAGAGTGCCGCAGGACGATACCTGTGTTTACGCTCGGCGACGGCCTCACCGTCTGCTCGGTATCGGTGTCTTGCCCCAGGAGGGGGCTTCGATTCCCCAAGCAATGGGTCGTGACGCTCAGCCGCTCTCACGATGTGCTGGTCCGACGCGAGTAGGTCGGAGGCCGGGCCGCGCGTGCTGTAGCATGCGGCGCGCCGAGAAGGACTCGGCGATCGGGTGCACATTCCACAATTCACGTTTGGTTAAACGGCTGGTCGGCGGGCTTGATTCGGGCGCCGGCGCCGTTAGGGTGCGCACCTACAGCGACTCTGCTGGGTGAGGACAGGAGGAGGAACATGAGGTTTCGAAGGGCAGTATCAGCGGGTGCCGTGGCGGTCGCAGCACTCGCCATCGCCGCGTGCGGCTCGAGCAAGAGCAGCACCAGCGCGAGCGGAGGCTCGAGCGGGAGCAGCAGTAGCTCGGGTGCTAACACGATCAACATCTATTCGGACCTGCCGCTCAAGGGCGCGGTGAGCGCGCAGACCCTTCCCGCTCTAAATGGGGAGAAGCTCGCGTTATCGCAAGTGGGGTACAAGGCCGGGCAATGGAAGGTCAACTTCATCTCGATGGATGACTCGACGGCGACCTCGCCGACCAACTACGACCTGAACGTGTGCCAGGCCAACGCCAGAAAGGCGGCTACCGACCCCAAAGCTGTTTACCTGGCCGGCCCGTTCAACTCTGGCTGCGCCGAGGTTGAGATTCCGATCACCAACCAGGGCGGCCTCGCCCAGGTGAGTCCCGCGAACACGTACCCGGGACTGACCACAAACGACCCCGGGACGTCGTCGGGTGAGCCGCAGAAGTACTACCCGACAGGGAAGCGGACCTACCTGCGGATCGTTCCCCGCGACACCATCCAGGGCCAGGCCGGCCTGGTGGCGATGAAGCAGTCCGGGTGCAGCCGCGTTGCGGTGGCGGACGACAAGACGCCCTATGGCGTCGGGCTGGCTACCCAGATCCAGCTGCACGGGAAGGCCAACGGGATAACGGTCACGAGCGTTACCCCGGTCGACCCGACGTCGCCGAACTTCCGCTCTTACGCGTCGACGATCAAGTCACAGGGGGCGACCTGCGTGTACACCGCGTTCAACCCGCCCGGCGAGGTGGAACTGGTTAAGGACATCAACGCCGCGATCCCGACGGCCAAGATCTTCGGCGGCGATGGCGTGTGCTCGGGCGGGGAAACGAACCCGGCGAAGGGCGGCTTCCCCAAGAGCATCGCACCGCTGTTCCACTGCACGGTGGCGACGCAGGGCCTGACCACGTATCCGGGCGGCCAGGCGTTCCTTGCCGCTTACAAGAAGGCGTACGGGGTCGGGAACCCTGACCCGTACTCGATCTACGGCTACGAGGACATGCAGCTCGCGCTCAAGACGATCGCGAAGCTGGGCGCCCAGGGCAACAGCAAGCCCGCCGTGGTCAAGGCGCTGTTCGACACCCGGAACTACCAGGGAGCGATCGGCACCTACGGGTTTGACGCCAACGGCGACACGACGCTCAAGTCGTACGGCCTGTACAAGGTTGGCCCGGACGGCAACCCGTTGTTCGATAAGACCATCACGGTCTCCTAGCAAGCAACCGATGTGGAGCGGGGCCGTTGCAACGGCCCCGCTCCGCGGTTAGGGTGCACCGGGGGTCCATGGAAGCAAGATCGCTCCCCAGCAGAACCGCTCCGTCGGTTGCCAGGAAGGTGCTGCTCGAGATCCGGCGCGCGGCTGGCCGGTGGGGCCTCGTGGCGCTGCTCGTGGCGTTCCCGCTCTACTTCGCGGCCCACGACCTGATCGCCGGATATGCCGGATACGCCCACGGCCACGGGACGACGATCCACGACCTCACCTACATCGGCACCAACATCGTCCAGGGCATCTCGAACGGCGCGATCTGGGCGCTCATCGCGATCGGGTACACGCTCGTGTACGGAATCATCGAGCTGATCAACTTCGCCCACGGCGACGTGTTCATGATCGGTTCGTTTACCGGCGTCAGCTTCTGGACAGCGATCGGATTGGGCCTGGGCACCTCGACCCTCGGCTTGGTGGTCGGCCTGCCGCTGGCGCTGCTCGTCTGCATGCTCGTCTGCGGCGCGCTCAACGTGCTGATCGAACGGGTTGGCTACCGGCCGTTGCGGGGTGCTCCGAGGCTGGCTCCGCTGATCACTGCCGTGGGTTTCTCCTTCATCCTCCAGAACGTCGGGTTGCTCTGGCGCGGGGGATCGACGGTCGGCGTGTCCGACCTGGTCCGCGAGAACAAGACCGTCGTCCAGATATCCGGCGTGGTGATCCACCGCGCCGACGTCCTGTCGATCGCGGTCACCATCCCGCTCGTGATCCTGCTGGGCTGGTTCGTCAGCCGCACGCGCCAAGGCAGGGCGATGCGCGCGACCGCGCAGGACCCCGAGGCGGCACGGCTGATGGGCATCAACGTCGACTGGACGATCTCGCTCACGTTCCTGATCGGCGGGGCCCTGGCCGGCGCCGCGGGGCTCGTGTACGCGCTCTACGAGACGACGATCTGGTACCTCCAGGGGTTCGAGGCGGGGCTGATCGCATTCACCGCCGCGGTGATGGGTGGAATCGGGAACCTCCGCGGAGCCGTCCTCGGCGGGTTGATCATCGGCTGCATCCAGCAGACGATCGACGCCCGCGTCGGACCCCAGTGGACCCCGTTCTTCGTCTTCGGTCTACTGATCATCGTCCTCGTCCTGCGCCCGCAGGGGTTGCTCGGCGAGGAGACGAGGGAGGCCGGGTGAACGAGCTGCTCGCGCAGCTGCAGGAATGGCGAGCGGCGATCGAGCGGCGGCTTCCCCCTTGGTGGCCACGCGCCCTCGCAGTGGCGCTGATCGTCTTCGGGCTGATCCTGCCCCAGCTCTTCTCGACGACGAGCAACTTCGTCAACACGGAGATCCTGGCTCTGACGTATGTGATGTTCGCGCTCGGCTTGAACATCGTGGTGGGTTTCGCCGGGCTGCTCGACCTCGGCTACGTCGCCTTCTTCGCGCTCGGCTCATACGCGTTCGGCTGGCTCGGCTCGGGATGGTTCTTCAAGGCCCATGTCCACGTCCTCGTCCATGGCGCCGTCGGCACGCTGCCGGGCATCCATCTGAACTTCGTCCTGATCCTGATCTGCGCGGGGCTGTTCACCGCCTTCGCCGGCGCCATCATCGGCGTGCCGACGCTGCGGTTGCGCGGGGACTACATCGCGATCGTGACGCTCGCGTTCGGCGAGATCATCCGCGTCTTCGCGCTCCAGGGACCTTCGCTGAAGATCTTCGGGATGCCGCTGACCGGCGGCGAGCTCGGGATCAGCGGCACCGACCCCCCGTACCTCCCGGGCGTCGGCATGTTCGGCCAGCTCAACATCAGACCCTGGTACTACACGATCTTTGTCCTTGTCCTGATCACGCTGTTCGTCAACATCCGCGTGCGCGACTCGAGGCTGGGACGAGCGTGGGTCGCGCTGCGCGAGGACGAGGTCGCTGCCGTCTCGATGGGCATCCCGCTGGTGCGGACGAAGCTGCTCGCCTACGCACTGGGTGCGGCGTTCGGCGGCATCGCCGGCGCCTTCCTGGGCGCATACACGACGCTGATCGACGCCGGGGAGTTCCAATTCGGCTTCTCCATCTTCGTCCTCTCGATGGTGATCCTCGGCGGCCTGGGATCGATCTGGGGAGCCGTCGTGGGGGCGATGCTGCTCGCCAACATCAACTACTACCTGATACCGGACGTCTTCAACTCGCTGCCCGGCACCTTCGGTCTCAACTTCAACTTGACCGACCTGCAGGTGAGCATCTTCGGCTTCCTGCTTGTGCTGGTCATGGTGCTGCGCCCGCAAGGACTGATCCCCGAGCGGCGGCGAAAGCTGGAATTCACCAGGGGGATCGGCGAGACCGAGCTGGAGGAGCCCGGAGCGGCCTGGGCGAGCGTTGAGCCCGGCGAGGCGGTGCGATGACCATCGAGGCGCCGGCGCCCACGCAGACCTCCTCGAGGCCGATTCTCAGCGCCGAGGGCGTGTCCAAGGTGTTCGGCGGCCTGGTGGCCGTCAACCAGGTCTCGGTCGACATCCCGGTCGGGTCGATCGTGTCGATCATCGGCCCCAACGGCGCGGGCAAGACGACGTTCTTCAACATGCTCACGGGTCTCTACAAGTCATCCAGCGGGCGGATCGTCTTCTCGGGTCGGGACATCACCTACGATCGACCCGACGTCATTACGAAGCTCGGGGTCGCCCGTACCTTCCAGAACATCCGGCTGTTCGGCGCCATGACCGCGCTCGAGAACGTGATCGTGGGACGGCACTGCCGGATGCGCGCAGGCTTGTTCGGCTCGATCGCGCGCGCGCCGTGGGTGCGGGCCGAGGAGCAAGCGGTACAAGAGCGGGCGGCCGAGACGCTTTCCTACGTGGGGCTGCGCTCGAGCCAGTTCGGCCAACTTTCCAGCAACCTGTCCTACGGAGACCAGCGTCGGGTGGAGATCGCGCGGGCGCTGGCCTCCGATCCGAAGCTGCTGCTGCTCGACGAGCCCACCGCCGGCATGAATCCGCAGGAGTCCGCAGAGTTGACCGGTTTCATGCGCAAGCTGCGTAACGACCTCGAGCTGACGATCCTTCTCATCGAGCACGACATGAAGGTCGTGATGGGCGTCTCCGAGCGGATCACCGTGCTCGACCACGGCGAGAAGATCGCCGAAGGCGTCCCGGCCGAGGTCCGCGAGGATCAGCGCGTGATCGAGGCCTACCTCGGAAAACAGAGCTGATGCCCCTCCTCCAGGTCGAAGACATCCACACCTTCTACGGCGCGATCCAAGCCCTCCGAGGCGTGTCGTTGACGGTCGAGGAGGGGGAGGTGGTCACGATCATCGGCTCCAACGGTGCGGGGAAATCGACCACCTTGCGCTCGATCTCCGGGCTCACGCCGGCGAGGTCGGGCAAGGTTGTCTTCGAGGGGCGGGACATAACTCTCCTCCCGGCGCATGACATCGTCGGGTGCGGGATCGCGCTCGCTCCGGAGGGACGCCACTGCTTCGCCCGGATGAGCGTCCGCGAGAACCTCGACCTGGGCGCATATCGCCGCCGTGACAGCGAAATCGGCCAGGACCTCGACCGCGTGTTCGACCTGTTTCCGCGGTTGCATGAGCGCGAACGCCAGAAGGCAGGAACGATGTCCGGCGGCGAGCAGCAGATGCTGGCGATCGGCCGGGCGCTGATGGCCCGCCCGAAGCTCCTGATGCTCGACGAACCCTCGATGGGGATCGCCCCGATCCTCGTCCAGCGGATCTACGAGACGATCGCCGAGATCAACCGTCAGGGCGTGGCGATCCTGCTGGTCGAGCAGAACGCGAACTACGCGCTCGACGTGTCGAAGCGTGGCTATGTCCTCGAGACGGGGGAGGTGGCGCTGACCAACGAATCGAACGAACTGCGAAACGATCCCGCGGTGCAGAGGGCTTACCTGGGCACATGATCATCGTCGCAGTCATCGGGGCCAAGGCGCTGTACCTACTGTTCGTGTGGCTGCTCTCCGCCGCGATCGCCTCGTGGGTCTCTGAGCGGAAGGGATATGGCGATCGCGTCGGCTTGGCCTTCGGGCTGATCCTGTCGGCGATCGGATTACTGATCGTGCTGCTGCTGCCCGGGCGCCCTGGCTCGAAATGGAAGACCCAGGGCCGGCTACCGAGTCGGCGCAGCCGCGGGGTCTAGCCTACTTCCGGAGGATGTTCCGGCCGAGCTGCGCGAGAGCGCGGGCGCTCTGGGCGGGGCGACGTCAGACGCAGCGGTGCACAACGCGCAAGAGTCCCGCCAGCTCCGCCGCCTCCGCGAGATAAGCGCCGGTGAGGCGCTTATCTGCAGGGAGGGGCCGCGGTGCGGGCGGTTGTGCGAGAAATGCACCCGTGGCTCAGCCGGCACCGCCTCGACTGCGGCTCCGCCGACCTCCTCGCTCGCGGCCAGCGCCGACCGACCGCCCGCGGGGTCGCTCAGAACACCCTCGAACGAGCTCTCGGCGGAAGCGCGGCTCAGGGCCGGCTGACGCCAGAACACCGACGCAAGTCCGGACCGGCAAATCGAACCCGGAGGCCCCGGCTTCGCTCGGACGACTACAGCTCGGGGCGGTCGAGCAGGCCACGCCGGCCCGCGGCGTAGGCGACCTCGGCGCGGCTGTGGACCTGGAGCTTTCGCATCACGTTGCGCACGTGGAACTTCGCCGTGGACTCGCTCACGAAGATCTGCCGCCCGATCTCCCGATTGGTCAGCCCGCGGGCGACGAGCCGGGTGACCTCGCGTTCGCGGTCGGTGAACGCCGGGTCGGCGTCCGGATGCTCGCCGGCGGCCAGCGCCCTGACCATCTCCGCGCTGCGGCGATCGAACCCGGAGCCGCCGCGGGAGACCGCGCGAATAATCCGCACCAGCTCGATTACGTCGACCTCTTTGAGCACGTAGGCCCGGGCTCCGCGTCGCAGCGATTGGTTCAACAGGCCCTGGTCGAGGAAGGTGGAGAGAATCACGACGTGCGTTCCGGGCCGCTGCTCGACGATCTCGCTGCACAGCTCGAGGCCTTCCGCGTCGTGGTCGGCGCTCAGCTTGAGATCGAGCAGCACAACGTCGGGTTCGGCGTGCTCCAGCGCGGCCAGCGCCTCGCTGCGGTTTCCCGCCTCGGCCGCCACGGTGATGTCAGGCTCGAGCTCGAGGATCGAGGCCAGGCCGCGCCGGACGATCACGTGGTCGTCAACCAGGAGAACCCGAGTAGGAGATTCGGTCGCCTCAGGCGAGGCCAACCGCGCCTCCCAGCGGCACCTCGATGCTCAGCTTGACCCCTCCGCCGCGACGACGCGCAAACGATGCAGTGCCCCCCAGCCCCCGGACGCGCTCGGCGATCCCGGCCAAACCGAGATGGTCGCCGGTCGGCGGTGAGCTGAGCAGACGACGCTGGAGCGCCGCCGCATCACCCACGCCGTCGTCGGCCACCGCGAGCGACACGCTGTATGGGCGCCAGCGCAGGGTCAGCCAGGCATGCTCCGCGTCCGCATGCCGCACGACGTTGAAGAGTGCTTCCCGGGCGATCTGCACGAGCGCGTGCCGGGTCGCGGCGGCGAGCTGCTGCTTGTCTCCGTACACGCGCAGCCCGACCTCCAGCTGCGTCCCCGCCTCGACGTCCTCGATGACCTCGCGCAATGCCCGGCGCAGGTCGACCTGCCCATCGTTGGCGAGCTCGAAGATGACCTTGCGGATCTCGGCCACCGCAGCTCGGGCCAGCGACTTGGCGGTGGTCACGCGTGCGCGCACGGTCGGCGAGGTGGATTCGTGGCGCCGGCACCATTCGAGTTGCATGCCGATCGTCAGCAGGTGCTGGGCGACGCTGTCGTGCAGGTCGCGGGCTATGCGGTTGCGCTCCTCGCTGAGGAGCCGGCGCCGGCCGGCCTGCTCCAGGCGCCGGCGGGTTCCCTCGAGCTCCGAGCCGCGACGCTCGAGCTCGGCGGCGCGGCGTTCGTTCTCCTGAAAGAGCGCTGCATTGTGCAGCGCGACGCCGGCGTGGTTGGCGAGCGTGACCAGGATCGACAGGTCGCTGGGCTCGACGACCGCGCCGTCGGGCAGCCCGACCGCCAGCATCCCGGCCGGCGCTCCTCGAACCGGCATCGGCGCCGCGATCGCCGCATACGTACCCTCCTCGCCGTTCACTCCGTCGTCGGCGAGCACCACCGGGCGCTGGGATGCCAGCGTGCGCTCGGCCAGCGCCGCCAGCGTCCTTGGCGGTACGTGGGAACTTTGCCCTACGCGCTCGCCGGAGACCATCATGGCGACCCAGCGGGCCTCGAAGTGGTGCGCCGCCGCGTCCACCACGGCGTGGCATACCGCGTCCGGCCCCTCCGGGGTGGCGCACAGGGCGGCCGAGATCCGCTCGAGCGTCTCGATCGTGTGATCCAGCCGGGCCGACTTGTGGCGCCAGGCGGCGTAGAAGCTCGGCTTGGAGGAGCGGACTCCGATCAGTCGCTCGAGGGCGGGCGGGTCGACGCCGGCTGAGCGCTCAGTAGGCGGCGAGGCAGATCCGGCGGACATCGTCCTCACTGACCGGGCGCGGGTTCGTGGAGATGTAGGCGTCGCGCAGCGCGTTCTGAGCGAACTGGTCGAAGTCGGCGGGGTCGACGCCGAGCTCATGCAATCCCGCGGGGATGCCCAGCGAGCGGCTGAGGTCCTCGACTCGCTCGGTAGCGCCCTCTGCGGCCGCGCTCGGGTTGAGGCCGTCGACGGCCACCCCGAGCGCCCCGGCCACGTCGACGTAGCGCTCGGGATGCGTCTCGGCGTTGAAGCGCATCACATGCGGGAGCAGAATCGCGTTGAGCAGCCCGTGCGGGAGGTCGAGCGCGCCGCCGATCTGGTGGGCGATCGCGTGCGTGGCGCCGAGCAGCGCGTTGGTGAAGGCCAGCCCGGCTTGCAAGCTCGCGCGCGCCATTGCCTCGCGGGCGCTCAGATCGTACGGATCCTCGACGCACACCGGCAGGTACTCGACGATCCCCTCGATCGCCGCGAGCGCATGGCCCTTGCACAGGAAGTCGCATGCCCGCGATACGGATGACTCGATCGCGTGGCTGAGTGCGTCGAGTCCGGTGTGCGCGGTCAACTCGGGGGACATCGTGGTGAGCAGTTCGGGATCGGTGAGCGAGATATCGGGCACGAGCGCCCGGCCGCCGATCGTCACCTTGAAGCGCCGGGCGGTGTCGGTGATCACGCAGAACTGCGAGACGTCGGAGCCCGAGCCGCCCGTCGAGGGGACCATGACCATGGGCGGAATCGGCCTGGTGGCGCGATCGATCCCCTCGTAGTCGAGGATCCGGCCGCCGTTGCCGCTGAGGATGGCCACCGCCTTGGCGACATCGATGCAGCTCCCGCCGCCGATCGCCAGCAGGGCATCGCACTCGCTCTCGAGGTAGGCCTCGAAGGCGGACTGAACCTCGACGTCCTTCGGGTTTGGCGTGAGGCCGTGCCACAGGCGGTGTTCCACGCGCACGTCGGCCAGATGGGGCACGGCCCGATCCACCCAGCCGGCGCCCAGCACACCCGGATCGCTGACCAGCATGGGGCGCCGGCCGCCCACCCGGCGGATCGCTCCGCCGACCTCGGCCAGCGTCCCGATGCCGAAGATGACCTCCGGGATCAGGAACTTGCTCACGCGGCCCCGCGGTGGCGCACACGGCCGATCCGTCGTCGCCGGTGCGAGGGTGATCTCCTCCACGCTCTCCCTTCCTCCTGCTACTGGCGGGCTTAGGAGTCGATCCTATCGGTGGCGGTGCGTCGGAGGGCGGAACGTGCGGGCGTCAGGCGATGTAGCCCTGCGCTCTGGCCCATCGGAGGGCGGGATGTGCGGGCGTCAGGCGATGTAGCCCTGCGCTCGGGCCCACACCACCGTCTTGCGGATCGTCTCGCGCGGATCGGTGTAGCGCAACCCGAGCTCGCGCTCGGCCCGCGAGCCGTCGTAGCGGTGGCCGTGGAGCAGGGTCCTCACCATCTCGCGGCAGACTGGGGGGCGCCGGCCGGCCAGCTTGAAGCCGCGCTCGACCGCGGCGGCGGCGATGGTGGCCAGGCGCCGCGGGACCATGCGCGGGCGGCGCCCAACGCCGGCCACCTCGGCGGCGAGGGCGAGTGCCCGATCGATCGGGAGCGTCATTCCGTTCAACAGGTAGCGCTCTCCCGCCACGCCTCGCTCGCACGCCAGCAGGTGCCCGGAAATGCAGTCGTCAATGTCCACGAGGCTCACGACGGTCGGGACGAACACCTTCAGTCGCCCGTCGAGGAAGGCGAGGAAGAACCGCGCCGTCCCGCCGGCACGGCCGGGCCCCTGAACCGAGGAGGGATTGACCAGGACGAGATGCTGGCCGACCAAGCGAGCGGCGGTCAGGGCGGCGCGTTCGCCCTCGGTCTTGGTCCGCTCGTATCTCGAGAGATACCAGCCGCGGTGCGGCGTGCGCTCGTTGCCGGTCGTCCCCGGCGCCTCGCCGATCGTGGCCGCCGAGGAGGTATGGACCAGCCGGGAGACGCCGGCGCGGGCCGCGGCGCGTACGGCCGCCGCGGGCCCCTCCACGTTCACGAGCTCCATCGCGGCCGGATCCTCCGCGCACAGGGCGTTCACCCCGGCCACGTTGTAGGCGTGCGCGCAACCCTCCATCCCGCGAGTCAGCGCGTCCTCGTCATAGCCTTCCCCGCGCGCGACGGTGACGCCGCGCGCCTGGAGCGTCGCCGCGGCGGCCGCGGACCGGGCCAGCCCGACGACCTCGTCCCCACGGGCGAGCAGCCGGCTCACCAACGCAGTGCCGATCACGCCCGTCCCACCGGTGATGAAGACGCGGGCCACGCTAGTGGCCGTCCCCGTAGGTACGGTCGCACCGAGAATGGTCACTGGCGGATGCCTGGCAAGGACGCAGGATCCGACGTGTAGCAGAGCTACACGAGGATCCGAGGACTCCGGATGACCGCGGGCGCGGCCCAGGGAAGCGAGGCCGGATGCCGAGCGGGCCGCAAGCCCGCGCAGGCGCCGCCAGGGGCCGTTCGAATGCGGGCGTATCTGCGGGGGCGGCCACTATTAGGAACGCAGCGAGGCGGCGAACTGAACGATGTAGTCGACCCCGGACCAGGCGGTGACGAGCGCGGCGAGGACCATCGCCCACTGATCCAGGTAGACGCCGGCGATCACCACATCGGGGCGCAGGATGGCCAGCGTGATCGCGCCGAACTGGACGGTCGCCTTCCACTTGCCGAGCATTGAGGTCTCGAAGCGGCGCCCGCCGGATTCGACCGCGGCGCGCAGACCGAGGATCGTGAACTCGCGCGCCACGATGATCAGCGCCACCCAGGGCGAGACGCGCTGGACGGAAACGAGCGCGATCAGCGCGGTGGTGACGAGCAGCTTGTCGGCGGTCGTGTCGAGGAACGCGCCCAGGCGCGTGGTCACGCCCCAGCGGCGGGCCAGACGGCCGTCGAACCAGTCGGTGACAGCGGCGAGTACGAACACGATCGCGGCAGCCGTGTCCGAGCCGGCCAGCACGAGCGCCATCACGGCAGGAGCGGCGAGGATCCTCAGGCCCGTGCCCGCCGCGAGCATCTGCGATGAGCGCAAGCTGCTCAACGTACCGGCTTCCACGAGGCGAGGTTACCTCACAGCAGTTCGGCCCCGACCGCGCGCGCGGCGCTGGCGTCGGGTGCGGCGAGCGCCGCCTGGGCCGCCGCCCGAGCCTGCGCCAGCTCGACGCCGCGGAGCGCCTGCTTGACCCCGGGCACGAGCGCCGGCGCCATGCTCAGCTCGGTCACACCCAGGCCCGCCAGGAGGACGGCCGCCGCCGGATCGCCGGCCAGCTCGCCGCACACGCCCACCCACCGCCCGTGACCGGCTGCCCCGGCCACCGTCTCCCGGATCAGCCGCAGCACCGCGGGTTGGGGCCCGGTGAGGAGCGCCGCCAGACGCTCATCGCCGCGCTCGGCGGCCATCGTGTACTGGGTCAGATCGTTCGTCCCGAGCGAGAAGAAGTCGACGTGCTCGGCCAGCTTGGCGGCATCCAGGGCCGCGGCCGGGACCTCGACCATGATCCCGAACTCGAGCGGCGCGTCGATGCCGGTGTCGTCTCGCGCCTGGGCCAGGGCGGCGCGGGCGGCCTCAATCTCGTGGAGCGTCGCGACCATCGGCAGCATCACCTTGACCGGGTGCTCGGCCGCCACCCGGAGGATCGCGCGCAGCTGCGTGGCCAGCACGTCGCCGCGCTCGAGCGTGAGACGGATGCCGCGCACGCCGAGGAACGGGTTGGCCTCAGGCGGCATGGGCAGTGCCGGCAGGGGCTTGTCGGCGCCGGCGTCGAGCGTGCGCACGACGAGCGGCCGTCCGTCCAGGGCGACGGCGATCTCGCGCAGAGTCGCGGCCTGCTCCTCCTCGCCGGGCAGCTCGGCGCGATCGAGGAAGAGAAACTCGGTGCGGAGGAGGCCGACGCCCTCGGCGCCGAACTCGACCGCCTTGGCCGCGTCGGCCACCGAGCCCAGGTTGG
>JAFASQ010000097.1 GCA_019244395.1 Solirubrobacterales bacterium
CACTACGGGCCGGTAGCGATGGGGGGGCTGTTGGCCGTGTGCTGCCTGTTCGTCGTCGCCGGTATCGTCGGGGCGGTGTCGGAGCATGCCCAGGCGGTCCTCGGGTTACGTGCAGCGCCACGGCATCGCGGTCGCCGCCACCGTTGGGTATGTCGTCAACGACTCGCCGGGCGGAGGTCAGGGGCTCTCCGGCGCCCGGATCGATCTGGACGACGATCCACGCAGCCGATCCATTAGGCTGCGAGGCGCTGTCATCCCCCGCCGACACCTCGCTTCGCGGGACCCGGCTCCACGGCTGGCACGCTGCCGCAGGACCTAGGCTTGTCCCGTTCGCCAGGCTAAACGGGAAGCGCTCCGCCAACGCCGACGAGCGCCGGTTGCGCGGTTGAAGACATACCGCTACCAACGCCAGGTAGTAGTCACGGCGCCGTCGGAACCGATCCCGGCGCCGTGGTGAGGATGCTGCTGTTCCCCGCTCCGGGAATCGGCACGTGTTCTCATCGCGTCGGTTAGGGTGCTGCTGGTGACGAGCGAAGCTTCCGCCACCGGTCGAGCGACGGCGTACGTCAAGACGAGCGATGGCCGTAGGCTTGCCTACGAGCAGTTGGGCGATCCGGGCGGGGTGTCCGTGTTCGTGCTCCACGGGACTCCCGGCTGTCGCTTTAGTGGACAGCATCCGGATCCTGAAAAAGTGAGTAAGGCGGGGCTACGGCTGATCACCTATGACCGCCCCGGCTACGGGCGCTCAACTCGCCACCACGGGCGAACGGTCGTCGACTGCGTCACCGATATTGCCACGATCGCCGATGAGCTCGGGCTCGAGCGGTTCGCTGTCACCGGCGGGTCAGGCGGTGCTCCCCACGCGTTGGCGGCCGCGGCTCGGCTGCCCGAGCGGGTGACACGCGCGGAGTGCAACGTCGGCCCGGCGCCGTACGGGGCCGAAGGTCTGGACTACTTCAACGGGATGGATCCCGAGAACGTCAAGGAGCTTGAGTGGGCACTGGCGGGTGAGGAGACGCTCGTCCCCGAGCTCGAGCGAGAAGCGCAGAAGGCGCTAGACCGGCTGGACGACGATCCGGCAGCGCTGCTCAGCGAGTTCGACCTATCCGAAGCCGATCGGGCGGTGCTCGCGCAGGAGGTCGTGAAGCAGAGGATGCGGATCTCGTTCCGTGAGGCAATGGCGCAGGGCATCGGGGGTTGGGTCGACGATGACCTCGCGCTCGTCAGGCCGTGGGGGTTCGCGCTTGCCGAGATCAGGGTCCCCGTGCGGATCCGCTATGGGGCCACGGATGTGCTCGTCCCGGCTGCTCATGGCGCTTGGCTCGCGGCCCACATGCCGGGCGCAGCGGTCCTCGTCGACGAGGTGTCCGGCCACATGAGCACTCCCGACGTGCGATTGGAACGGATCCGGGAGTTCGTCGGCGTCTGATCGCACGCCGGCGTATGCGCGGAGCACTTGGCACCCTTGCTTTGGTCTCCGACAGGGTCAGGTAGCGCTGAACGTCTACAGCGGCCCGGTCGCGAGTGCAACGAGCGCATAGACGATCAGTAACGTGACCGTGCCTGCGATCAAGACTGCGGTTCGCGCTGCCGGGGAGCGTTGACCGGGCCGGCGGAGCCACCGTAGCGCGGCCACAACGGACGCCACCCCGGTGAGGAGCGCCGCTGCTGCGAACGCGATCCGGAGGTCAGGCGCGCGGTTTTCATGGCTGTCGTACCCGGAGTTCACGCTCGCGACCAACGCGATGGTGCCGACGGCACTGAGTGCGGTTGAGGCCGCGAGAGAAATGCCGACAGCCAGCGGGTGGAGAAGCCTGCGGCCCATTGCGGGCACAGCATGACCGACCCCGTTGGTGGCGGCAACCGCGGGTCGCCAAGCCCCGGCTCCGGCCTAGAATCGGCTGCTCGGTTCCAAGCCTTGAGGGCGTGGAGTAGCAAGCCGATAAGCCCCGCAAAGCGACGGAGGCAAAGCCCTGGTGGAGTTGCTCGAGAACAAATTGGCCGCCGCCGCGGCCCGAGCTGCGGGCCGACGCGGCGAGTTGGGAGTATCCCCGGGCACCGAGGACGGTTTGGAGCGTCTGCGGTGAGCGAGCCGGTGGGCCACGCTGGTGGATCGTCCGCTGCCGTCGTCGTGACCGACGGGCGCGCGCGAGACGATGACCTCCGTTTGCTGCGGGCGTATGAGCCGGTTGTCCGCTACACGCAGGGAGAGCTCTTCTTTCCGACCGCGGTGGGCGCCTATGTGGCGCAGTGCAGTCTGTGGGCCGGCGCGCGTGACGGCGCCCCCACCTTGGTCGTGCCGGCTGGCGAGCTGACGCTGGAGCGTCTGTCTGAGGAGGGCGTCGCTCACCGAGACCGGGCGCTGTTTCTGCGGTTCGTGGAGAAGCCACTCGGGCGCGCGGAATACATGCGCTGGCGGCTGATCCCGCGGGACCGGCTCAGCTCAGCGGGCCGTTTGACCACCACCGGAGTGTTCGGGCGGCTGATGGACGCCGGGCTGCGCGCGTCGCTGTTGCTGCGCGGCAAGGTCCCGTCGGGGCTGGCCGCGGCCGCGGAGAGCATTTACCGCGAGCGGTTGGAGACCGACCGGTTCGCGTATTACGGCCGCGTCGTTCGCGATGGCGGCTACGTGTGTCTGCAGTACTGGTTCTTTTACGCTATGAACGATTGGCGCTCGACGTTCAGCGGGATCAACGACCACGAAGCCGACTGGGAGATGGTCACGATCTACCTGGCCGATCGGCCCGATGGAGCGCCGCAACCGGTGTGGGTGGCCTTCTCCTCACACGACTACCACGGCGACGATCTGCGTCGGCGCTGGGACGATCCGGAGTTGCACCGAGAGGCTGACCAGGCGGTCGTGTTCGCCGGAGCCGGCTCGCACTCGGGCGCGTTCATACCCGGCGACTACGTCGTCTTGGTGGATCCTCCCCCGCTTCGACCGGTCATGGGCTTTCTGCGCAAGGCACGGCGGCTGCTGGCACCATGGCGCCATTACACGGGCAGCGCGCTCGGCCTCGGGATCCCGTTCGTCGACTACGCCCGTGGCGACGGCATCGCGATAGGCCCAGGCCACAGCCCGCAGTGGAGCCCGGTGCTGATCGATGACGAGACTCCGTGGGTCCGCGACTACCGAGGGCTTTGGGGTCTCGACACGCAGGATCGGTTTGGCGGCGAACGAGCGCCCTCTGGACCGCGCTATGAGCGCGACGGCACCGTCCGCGCGTCGTGGGCCAACCCAGTCGGGTGGGCGGGCCTGCACAAGGTGTCGCCTGACGACCATGATCTCGGTGAGCCGCTGGCCGACCGGGTTGCCGCGCTTGAGCGAGAAGTGAGCGAGCTCGACACGACGATCGACCTGGAGCGCGCGGCGCTTCGTGGCTTGCGAGCGCAAGTCCGCTCGCTGAACACGGATGACTCCGCTCAAGCACTGGCCAGGAGCCGCGAAGCCGACCTGGCCAAGCGCGAGGCCGCGCTCAACCAGAGCATCGCCGTGCGCACTAGCTTGAAGGAAGAACGCCGCCTCCACGTCGCAGCGCTCAGCCGGGGGCTGCCGCCCGAGCCGGCACAGGCCCACATCAGAAAGCCTCACCAGCCTTATCTCTATCAGCAAGATCGGCGCACGCGGTTCCTCAGCCTCTGGGCTGCGGTCAGCACCCCGCTGCTGCTCGGCGCTCTCGCCGTCGGTCTGGTTGCTTCCCCTCTCGTAGTGAGCCTCGACATCACGATCCTCGTAATCGCCTTCATCGGCGTCGAGGCGATCGCCCGCCGACGATTCATCTCATTCCTCGGCAGCGTGATCTTGCTCGTCGT
Organism: Solirubrobacterales bacterium; assembly: GCA_019244395.1. GTDB lineage: Bacteria > Actinomycetota > Thermoleophilia > Solirubrobacterales > Solirubrobacteraceae > Palsa-465. The sequence continues at coordinate 3,814 of JAFASQ010000097.1, forward strand.
CGCGCTCGGGCTCAGTGTGGGTTTCGTCCTCCTCTTGCTCAAGCACTGGCGGATCGCGGTGTCGCTCCTCGTCGGGGTGGCCGCTCTCGCGCTCCTGTTCGCAAACCTCCAAGCGCTGCGTCGCGGCTGACCAGCCCGCACCGGCCGCGACGCCAATCACCCGGGCGGTCTGGGTGCCCGGCGCGATTTCCGCGCGGGAAGGGTGAACCGCGGAGTTCTTGAACTGTCGCGATCCAGCGACGAAGAAGGTCGGGGCCCTGGTCAGCCACCCGTGAGGTCGCCGCCGCCCCCACCCGAATCAACCGGGGTCACGCTGTCGACCGCTGCATACGCGGGGCAAGGACCAGCGGGTGGCGCTAGTGCCCGGTGGCCGAGAAGTGCATGTAGTCCTTGGTCGACCCGGTCCAGCTGCCGCCCCAGCCCCAGCCGATTGATTGGAATGCCCGGACAATGGCGGCGGTCACCATGCCGGGCCGGTGCCAGGAACGGTTGAAATACGGCCGGCTAGAGGGACTTCGAGTCTGCCCGCAGCCGACGTAGGGGTTCTCGACGGGGTTCAGGTCGACCGCTTCGCCGAAAGCATGCTCGGACCATGTCCCCGTCCCGCTCCCGCCGACACAGGGCGACGGCACAGCCTGCCTGCAGTCAAACGCCGAGCTAACGTCGCCGTCGGTGGGCCGTACTCGTGCCGACCCGTAGGCGTCACTGAGGCTCATGTGCCGGATGTGGAAGCGCTGGCGATAGAGCTCCCTGAACACCCGCGCTAGCGGCGCGGCCGCAGAGCGATTGACGACCAGCTGCCCGGTGTGCTCAGTGCCGTCAAAGCCGACGTATGAGACGGTGAGCAAACGCAGATCCGCCAGCGCTACGGGGCACCCTTGGTGCCAAGCCGAGCGCTCTACCTCCGCCCGTGACGCACCCGTCAGCGGTTGGATCACCGAGTGAAATGGCGCGAGCGCCACCACAACGGCAGGCACGGCAAGGAGCCGCCTCACGGCGCCATCTCCACTGCTCACCCAGCCACGGCAAAGCCGTCGCTCATCCGCATGACGACATTCTCGCGCGCGACCCAGGGCGGATGCCAGCACGGAGCCGAGAAGTCTCAACGGGAGATAGGCTCCATCGCATCAGGATCTTCAACCTCCACGGAGACGAGTGGGACCGCGCCGAGGACCGCGAGGGGTGGCGCAGCAGGGCTGCCTGGGTCGGGCACCGGATCGGTGGGGACCTGATTGGCGCGGGCCTATACGAGCTCGACGCGGGCGACCGACTCTGGCCATACCACACGCATCATGCCAACGAGGAGTGGCTGATCGTCGTCCACGGAGAGCCCACGCTCCGTACGGCGGAAGGCGATCAGGTGCTGGGAGAGGGCGACGTCGTCTGCTTCCCGCGTGGCAAGGAAGGGGCCCACCAGGTGATCAACCGGACGGATGCGGCGATCCGCGTCCTGATGCTGTCCACCCTGATTGGGCCGGACATCGTCGAGTACCTCGACAGCGGCAAGATCGGCGCGCGCAACGTCCGCGGCGAGCGCATCATGCTGAGCAGGCCGGGCCGGCTGCTCGACTATTGGGAGGGCGAAGACTAGGCGCCCGCACCGCGTCAACGCGTTCGCGCAAGCGTGCCACCCGGCACCGCAACTCAAGGGCAGCCGGAGCGGGATCCCGGACTACGATGATCCGGCTTCCGCGGCCTGCTCATCGGCGTAGATGGTGACGATGCTGTCGATGAGCAGATGGTTGGGGACGCGGATCGACTTTCCCTCTCCGGCGTCGAGCATCGTGCTCGTGCTGTGGATTCTGGTGATACGCCCGCGGATGTCGCCGAAGCCGATCTCCTGGCCCACGCGGTAGTCGTTTCGCAGGTAGCGCCCCGCACTTAGGGCTCGGGCGACCTCACGAGAACCGAGCCCAAAGGCGAGCGTGAAGGTTCCCGAGACCGCCGCGAGTAGCACGCCGATCAAGACGAGCAACACCTCGGTGGCGATGCCGATCTCCGCGGCGGCGATGATGGCGAACACGCCGAGCACGGCGATCTGCACGATCTGCCCAAGCGGCACGGGGAAATCCAGCTGGTAGGTGAGCCGATCGGTTCGCTGGCGAGCTGCGCCGGCCACAACGGCACCGGCGAGAACCAGGGCAGCGGCAACGAAGATCCGCGGCAGCGCGAGGATGGCCTGGTTGAGCGAGGCCGACAGGAACTGCAGTCCAAGTAGCGAGAGCGCGGCGAAGATGACCACGATGGTCAGGAAGATCCCGACCGCGCGGGCGATCAGGCTGGCCAGGGAGGGACCGAGCCCCGATGTCTGGAGCACGTGCGTCACCCCGCCGCGCTCGGCGAGGCGGTCGAGGCCCGCCGCCTGCAGGCCACGCAAGAGCAACCTGGTCAACAGCCGCGTGATGAGCAGGCCGATGAGCAGCAGCGCGATGGCGCCGCCAAGGCGGGGTATGAAGGCGCCGAGGTCCTGGCCGGCTTGCCCGAGGACAGACGCCGCCAGCGGCGTCATGACCTACCCTCCGGGCGTTTCAACAGGAGACCTGCGCCTTCCGCGAGGGCCGCGGCGACAGCGCCGACGAAGGCGAGCGGCCCGCGGATCGCCCGTTGCCAGCGCACCCCGCGTATGACGCGAGGGACCAGCTCAGGCGCGCCGAGCGGCGGTCTCGCGCGGAGCAGTTCGAAATGCTGGGTCAGGCGACGCTCAGCGGGGGAGAGGTCGTCGGCAGGGGAATCGCCTGCATTCATGCTGGTAGCTCCCAGTCGTAGGTGTTGTTCCGCAGCAACTCGATGAGTTCGCCGCGCGCTCGGTGGAGCCGGCCCTTGACGCTTCCGATGGGCATGTCGAGCACGCCGGCGATCTCGTTGTAACTGAGACCCTCAAGGTCTCGGAGGACGACCAGGCTGCGGTACTCGGGCCGCAGGGCCCTGAGCTTGAGCTCGAGGCGCTGCTGGCGCTCGCGGTCTTCCAGCGCCGTCGCGGGCTGCCGGATCGGGTCGCGGTCGGCCGCGTCAGGCGACTCGCTGGCGGTTTCCGTCGGGCGCCGGCGCGCCCACGCGAGGGCGTTCAGCGCCGTGTTCTGGGTGATCTGCAGCAGCCAGGTGCGGAAGGTGGCAGTGCCGCGGTATTGGTCCAGCCGATGGAAGGCGCGTAGGAAGGCATCCTGCGTGACGTCCTCGGCGTCGTCGGGACCAACGATCCGCGCCGCCACCCGGAACACAATCGCGCGGTGGCGCTCCACGAGCTGCTCGAAGGCGGTGAGCTCGCCCTGCAGGGTGCGCTCGATCAGGTTCTCGTCGGGCTCCATGTGTGGCGACTGAAGCAGCTTTTCATGTCCTGGGACTCGCCGTAGCGCGGGTTGGTTACGAGTTGGCCCTGCGCCCGGCGCGGTTGTAACCGGATCGGAGCGTCCGCAGTCTCATTGATAACGCCCGTCGAGCGGCTGGACAGAGGACAAGGCAGGGCGCCTTAGCCCTCGGCTCGGCGCCGAACGTTGCCTGCGGGCGGACGTCCGACCACCCAATCCTGAGGAGGAGGATCAGCCATGTCCATTGCAGCTGTGCATATCGTCCAGAGCCTTCAGAGAGGGCTTGACTCCCTCATCGGATTCATCCCGAATCTGGTGGGATGCCTCATCATCCTGTTCGTCGGCTACCTGATCGCCCGGCTGGTCAAGGCGGCGGTCGGCAAGCTGCTCGAGACCATCGGCCTCGATCGAGCCCTCAGTGGGAGCCAGGCCGGCACCTATGTCGAGCGCGTGAGTCCCGGCGCCCGGCCCTCTCGGCTGGTCGCGCTGGTGGCGTTCTGGTTCATCTTCATCTATGCCATCGCGGCGGCCGTCGGCGCGCTGAAGATCCCGGCGCTGACGAACTTCATGGCCAACGTGCAGAATTACCTGCCCAACGTCATCGCAGCCGTGCTGATCCTCGTCATCGGCGTGGCGCTGGCCGGGGCGGTGGGCGGCCTCGTCGATCGGCTCATGGGGGACACCGCGGGCGGTCGGATGGCGCGAGCCGTCGGCCCGACGCTGATCCTGGCCATCGTCGTCTTCATGGTGCTGAACCAGCTGAAGATCGCGCCGGCAATCGTCACCACGACCTACATCGCGTTGATCGGGATGCTCGCCGTCGCAGGCGCCCTCGCCTTCGGCCTGGGCGGCCGTGAACTCGCGGCCGACATGCTGCGCGAGGCGTATGACTCCTCGCGGAATAACCGGCCACGAGGCCGGCCAATCGCACGTCCCGCCGGCGACCGATTGGAGCGTTAGGGGATCGCTCACCAGAGGGGAACGACCTCCCGCCGTCCGCCGCGCGAAGGGCGGGGGAGGTCGGAGCCCAAGCGAACCCAGGCGAGACATCCGGACCGGAGCCGTGGGATGAACAGGCCCGACCCCATCAGCGTTGCGGTGCGCATCTCACCAGGGCGAGCCGCGCTGATAGTGGTCAGCGGCGAGCTTGACCTCGCGGGCGTGCCGGTCTTCGCGGCCGCCGTCCGGAACCTCGAGCTTGCATCCATCCCGCGGGCAGTGCTCGACCTACGGCGCGTTGTCTTCATCGATGCCGTCGGGCTTCACGCGGTCCTGGATCTACACGCGGCGTGCCTGGAGGTCGCCACGGCGCTGCAGATCGTGCCCGGTCCAAGAAACGTCCAACGGATATTCGAGCTCACGGGGACCGATCGGCGCCTGCCCTTCGCCGAAGGTGACCGAGCGGGCGAAGCCGCGAGTCCTGCGTACCAACCGATGGAGGCGAGGGATCGCGCATTCGATAAGGCGGCATTGCGCTGGGTTAGCCGCCCGGCAAAGTCAGACGCCAAGGAGAGGGAATAGTGAATCGCACTGACGAAGCCGGGCGCTACGCGCCTCGGGTGCGTTCGCAGCGCTCGCAAGACGAGGATCTCAGTTCAGGTACGTCCTGCTCCGCCCGTGCGGCCGCCGGTCCCACGTGCCTTGGCGTACGCGCACTCGTCCGCGCCAAATTCCGCTCGTGACCAAGACAAGATAGGGGTCGAACGGGAGGCGCCTGACGCCGCGCGGCATCGCCGACTGGCTGGACCACCGCGCGCCCGGCGCCGGGACCGAACGGATGGATCGCCAGCACGGCCTGTGAGCCCGAGCCGCACCTTTACAGACGTTCCA
>JAFASQ010000249.1 GCA_019244395.1 Solirubrobacterales bacterium
CCTTTGCGCTCGAACCGCGCGATGATCTCGCCGGTCAGGCCGCGCGCGAAGGCGTCGGGCTTGATCAGGATCAGCGTTCGCTCCATCGTTCTCCTTGGTCCGGCTCGGGGGCGGGGCGGGGGTGGACTCTAGAGCGGCCCGTTCGCCGTACCGGAGCTAGCTCGTCGAGGGGCCGCCGCGCTCGGCGGGCGCCGGCGCCGGCCGTCGCTCGGCGCGCACGGTGCCATCCGCCACGGACTGCTCTGCCGCGCCGTCTCGGCGCCGGCGGGCGCGCCGAGGCGTGGGGGCCATCGATCCGATCTCCGCCTCGCAGAACGGGCAGATCTTCCACATCGGATCCAGCGGCTTGCCGCAGTTGGCGCACGGGTCCTTGAGCTTGCGCATGCAGTTGGGGCAGCGCAGGAAGTCCCTCTCGACCTCGTAGTCGCAATACGGACAGACCTGATACCCGAGCTCGGCCAGCCGCGCCTCGGCGGCCTGGATCTCGAGTTCGCGCTCGCGCACGTCATCGAGGTACTCGGGCGGCCGGACGATCATGTAGACGATCGTCCCAACGAACGGGAACAGCGACGCGGCGGTCGCACAGCCGACCAGCAGCGGATCGGCGATCCGCCGCCGCGCGTCGGCGTACGTCCAGTACACGAGCGCGAGCCAGATCACCACCAAGAACAGGATGATCAGCTCGACGGCTGCGTTGATCGTCCCGTTCTTGATGCCGAAGACCGCTAGCGCGAGCATGTAACGTGGCGAGTGTAGTGGTCGGGGGCGTCGGAACGTCTCGGTCGTCGCGACCGGGCTCGTGTGGATCCTCACACGAACCCTTTGCGGGCGCGGAACCGCTTAGAGATAGGCGCGCCCGAAAAGGTACCCGATCCCGAAGAAAACCAGGATCACCACGGCGACGATCAAGGCCACGAGGCCGACCATCGCGATGAAGCGCGGCCCCTTCTCCTCTTCGTTCACAACATCGACGCGCGACCGGCGCCGGCGGGGCGAAGCAGGTCAGCGACGAGGTAGATCGTCCCGGTAGCCAGGACCAGCCCATCGGGTCCGGCCAGCTCACGTGCCCGCCCGAGCGCGGCTCGGGGCTCGCGGATCACCTCGCCGGCAGGCCCGCCGAGCTGCTCGGCCAGTGATGCCAGTGTGGGCGGCGGAAGCGCCCGCGGGTTCTGGCTCGCGGTCAGGACCAGCGCATCGCACCGCGGCATCAGCTCGGCCAGCATGCCCGCCGCGTCCTTGTCGTCCAGGATCGAGATGACGGCCACCACCGGCCGCCGGCCGGCCGCGAACGGCTCGCCCAGGGCTTCGGACAGCGCGGCCATACCCTCCGGGTTGTGGGCGCCGTCGAGCAGCGTGAGCGGCTCTTGGTCGATCACCTGCAGCCGGCCCGGGACGAGCGTCTCGGCCGCCGCCGTGGCGACCGCCCGCGCGTCGAGTTCACCCAGATACGCGGCGGCCGCGGTCCGGGCCACAGCAAAGTTCCGCCGTTGGTAGGACCCGAGCGCCGTGAGCTCGACGCCCGGGTCCTCGCCGGCCAGGACGATCGTCGCGCCCCGCTCGCCAGCAACCTGCTCGGCCACCTCGAGCGCGTCCGGATGCAGGCCGTAGCCCAGGACCAGCGTCCCGCCGGGCCGGACCACGTCGAGCTTCTCGGTGGCGATCGCCCGGATCGTGGGGCCGAGCCAGCGCGTGTGCTCGAGTCCCACGCTGGTCAGCACCTGCACCTTCGAGGGGATCACGTTGGTGGCGTCGTACCGGCCGCCCAGCCCGGCCTCGATCACCCCCAAATCCGCCCCCTGCCGGGCCAGCTCGGAGTAGGCAGCGGCGGTCAGCAGCTCGAATTGCGTCACCCGGTCATCGCCGGCCAGCGAGCGGTCGACCAGCTCGGCGGCGCGCGCTACGCGCTGGACTGCGGCGGCGAACTGCGCGGGCTCCAGGTCGGCGTCGTCGACTCGGATCCGCTCGGCGAACGAGACCAGGTGCGGGGAGAGATAGGCGCCGGTCCGCAGCCCATGCCGGCGCAGAATCGCCGCGATCATCCGCGTGGTCGAAGACTTGCCGTTGGTCCCGACGACGTGGATCGACTCGAAGCGCAGCTGCGGATTGTCCATCGCGGTCATCAGCCGGCGCATGCGGTCCAGGCCGAACCGCATCCCGAACAGCTCGCGCGAGAGGATGTAGCGCTCGGCTTCCTCGGGTGTCACCCGAAACTCCGTTCGCTCGCGCCGGGGCGCCTCACAGGGCCTCTAGCTCGCCTCGCAGCCGCTCGAGCTTGTGGCGCTCCGCGGCGACCACCTCGGGCGGGGCCTTCTCCACGAACCCCCGGTTACCCAGTTTGCGCTCGGCCCGCTCGATCTCGGCCTCGAGTTTTGCTCGGCGCGCCGCGAGCCGGCGCTCGGCGCCCTCGAGATCGACCTCGTCTGAGGGCAGGATCTCCACCGCCCCGCCCGGCACCGGGACGGTCGCCACCGGCTCCGCCCCGTCCGATGTGAAGGCCATCCGTGCCAGACGGGCCAGGTGCTCGCCGGTCTCCTCGTAGCCATCGGCGGCGAGGCGCGCCGGCACGGTCGCCGCCGCCTTGACCCCGGCGAAGTCCCGCCAGCCGCGCAGCGCCTGGATCGCCTCGATCACCCGCCCCACGCTCGCCTCGGCCGCCTCGTCGACCTGCGCGGCCGGCGCCTCCGGAAGACCCCCGGCGAGCAGGCCGTCGGCACCGGGAACGTAGCGGTAGATCTCCTCGGTCACGAACGGAATCATCGGATGGGCGATGGCCAGCGTCCGGGTCAGCACGTGCAGCAGGGTGGCCTGGAGTTCCGGCTCGCCCGCGCGCAGGCGGGGCTTGACCAGCTCCAGGTACCAGTCGCACAGCTCGCCGTACACGAAGTCGTAGAGCCCGAGAGCGGCATGCGCGAAGTCGTAGCGCTCGATCCGGCCGTCGATCTCGATCCTGGCCCGTTCCAGGCGCGAGAGGATCCAGCGATCCTCCACGGTGGCGGGGGAGGGCGCCGGCCGGGCATGGGGATCCACGCCGAGGAGAATCAGGCGGGATGCATTCCAGAGCTTGTTGGTGAGCTGGAGGCCCTGGGCGAGCCGCTCCTCGCTGAAGCGGACGTCCTGGGCCGAGGACATCACGTAGAGACCCCAACGCACAGCGTCGGCGCCGTAGGCCGGGAACTCATCGCCGGACTCGAACACCGGCGGCCTCGGCCCGCCCTCGATCAGGTCCAGCGGATCGATCCCTGTGCCCAGCGACTTCGACATCCGCTGCCCGTCCGGGGCCTGGATGATCGAGTGGACGTAGACATCGGAGAACGGGACCTCGCCGCGGTACTCGATCCCCAGCATGATCATGCGGGCGACCCAGAGGAAGATGATGTCGCGCGCGGTGATGAGCGCGTCGGTGGGATAGAAGGCCCGCAGGGCCGGGGTGTCCTCGGGCCAGCCGAGCGCGGCGAACGGGAACAGCCCGGAGCTGAACCAGGTGTCGAGCACGTCGGGGTCGCGCTCCCAGCCCTCGCCCTCGGGCGGCTCCGCCGCTACGTATCGCTCCTCGCCGCGGTACCAGACAGGGATCTGGTGACCCCACCACAGCTGGCGCGAGATGCACCACGGCCGGATGTTCTCCATCCAATTGAGGTAGACCCGGGTGTAGTTCTCGGGCCAGAAGCGCACCTGACCGCTGCGCACCACCTCGATCGCCGGCGCCGCGAGCTCCTCCATCCGCATGAACCACTGCACTGAGACCAGCGGCTCGACGCGCTCGCCCGAGCGCTGCGAATGGGGCACCTCGTGGACGTACTCCTCGGCCCGCGCGATCAGCCCCTGGTCGCGCAGCTCGGCCACCACCGCCGCCCGCGCCTGCTCGACGGTCATCCCCACGAACGGCTCGGGCGCCTCGGTGGTGATGCGGCCGTCCTCGCCGATCACGCTGATCTCGGGCAGGCCGTGCCGGCGGCCGATCTCGAAGTCGCTGGGGTCGTGGCCGGGCGTGATCTTGAGCGCTCCCGTTCCGAAGTCCGGCTTCACGTACTCATCCGCGATGATCCTGAGCTTGCGGCCGACCAGCGGCAGGATCGCCTTCTCCCCCACCAGGCGGCGGTACCGGTCGTCGTCGGGATGGACGGCGATGGCGACGTCGGCCAGCATCGTCTCCGGCCGCACCGTGGCGACGGTGACCGCACCCGAGCCGGTCGCCAGCGGATAGTCGATGTAGTAGAGCGTGTCGGTGACCTCGCGGTCCTCCACCTCCAGGTCCGAGATGGCCGAACGCATGCCGGGGTCCCAGTTGACCATGTAACGGTCGCGGTAGATGTACCCCTTGTCGTACAGGTCCACGAACACCTTCAGCACGGCCTGGGCATATGCCTCGTCCAGGGTGAAGCGCTCGTCGCCATAGTCCAGCGAGGCGCCCAGTCGCTTGAGCTGCTCGATGATCTGGCCGCCGTACTCCTCGCGCCAGCGCCAGACCCGCTCGACGAACGCCTCCCGACCGAGTTGCTCGCGGCTAGTTCCCTCGGCAATCAGCGCCTTCTCGACCTGGACCTGGGTGCCGATCCCGGCGTGGTCGGTGCCCAGGATCCATTTCGTCCGTTGGCCGCGGAGCCGGTGGTAGCGGATCAGGCAGTCCTGGACGGAGTTGTTGAGCGCGTGCCCCATGTGGAGCACCCCGGTCACGTTCGGCAGCGGGATCGCGATCGAGTAATTCTCCTCGGGCGCGCCGGTCGGCTCAGGGTGAAACAGGCCGCTTTGCAGCCAGACCTGCGCAATGCGCGGCTCGACCTCGGACGGGTCGTAGCGAGTCTTGGCTTCCAGAGCGGAGCGGGCGGCGGTGTCGGACATGGCGCCCGTGAGTCTAGAAGCGGTGCTTAGGCTGCCTCTTCCTCGGGGATCGGGACAGTCACGAGGGTCGGGGGCGTGTCCTTCTCGATCGTGTCCCGGGTTACTACGCACTTGCGCACATCCCGGCGGGAGGGAAGCTCAAATTGCACCTCGAGGAGCACCTCCTCGATAATCGAGCGCAGGCCGCGCGCGCCCGTCTCGCGCTCGAGCGCCTTGTCGGCGACCGAGGTCAGCGCGTCGTCGGCGAACACCAGCTCGATTCCATCGAACTGGAAGAAGCGCTGGAACTGCTTGACCAGAGCATTTCGAGGCTCGGTGAGGATCTGCATCAGCTCGTCGCGGCTCAGTTGGTGGATCGCGCTCATCACCGGCAGGCGCCCGATGAACTCGGGGATCAGGCCGTACTGGATCAGGTCCTCGGGCAGGCAGTGCTCGAAGATCTCGCCGGTATCCCGCTGGTCCTTGGACTGGATGACCGAGCCGAAGCCGACGCCCTGATGGCCGATCCGCCGCTCGATTACCTTGTCCAGGTTGGCGAACGCCCCGCCGCAGATGAACAGCACGTTGGTGGTGTCGATCGAGAGGAACTCCTGGTGGGGGTGCTTGCGCCCGCCCTGGGGCGGCACGCTCGCGGTGGTTCCCTCGAGGATCTTGAGCAGCGCCTGCTGGACGCCCTCGCCGGACACGTCGCGGGTGATCGACGGGTTGTCCGCCTTGCGGGCGATCTTGTCCACTTCGTCGATATAGATGATTCCGGTCTCGGCCTTCTTGACGTCGTAGTCGGCGGCCTGGATCAGCTTGAGCAGGATGTTCTCGACGTCCTCGCCGACGTAGCCGGCCTCGGTCAGGGCGGTGGCGTCGGCGATCGCGAACGGGACGTTGAGGATCTTGGCCAGGGTCTGGGCCAGCAGAGTCTTGCCGCAGCCCGTGGGGCCGAGCAAGAGGATGTTCGACTTCTGCAGCTCGATGTCGTTCTCATCGGACTGCATCATCTGCACACGCTTGTAGTGGTTATAGACGGCGACGGACAGGCTCCGCTTGGCCTGTTCCTGCCCGACCACGTACTCGTTGAGGACGTCGTAGATCTCTCGTGGCTTCGGGAGGTTCTCGATGTCGAAGCTCGGCGGGGCGGTGAGTTCTTCGTCGATGATCTCGTTGCAGAGATCGATGCACTCGTCGCAGATGTACACGCCTGGACCGGCGATCAGCTTCTTGACCTGCCTCTGTGACTTACCGCAGAAGCTGCACAGCAGCTGTTCGTTGGAGTCGGTCGGACGTGCCATTTTCTGCCCTCTCCCGGAGTTGCCTCGCGCCGCCTAATCCACGCCCCGAAGGTTAGCCCCTCAGTGCTGCGAGATGACGCGATCGATGATTCCGTACTCCTTGGCCTCGTCCGAGCTCATGAAATAGTCACGTTCGGTATCCGCCCGAACTTTCTCCAGGCTCTGGCTCGTGTGGTGGGCGATGATCTCGTCCAGTCGCCGCCGCACGTCGATGATTTCCCGGGCGTGGATCTCGATGTCGGTCGCCTGTCCCTGGAAGGCCGAGGACACCTGGTGGATGAGGATCTTGGCGTTGGGGAGCGCCATCCGCTTGCCGCCGGCCCCTCCGGCCAGCAGCAGGGCGCCCATCGACATGGCGATGCCGACGCAGATCGTCTGCACATCCGGCTTGATGAACTGCATCGTGTCGTATATCGCGAGCCCGGCGTAGACCGAGCCGCCAGGCGAGTTGATGTACACCGAGATGTCCTTATCCGGGTCTTCTGACTCCAGATGCAGCAGCTGGGCGACGATGAGGTTCGCGATCTGGTCGTCCACCGGGGTCCCCAGGAAGATGATCCGCTCGTTGAGCAGACGGCTGTATATGTCGAACGCACGCTCACCGCGAGACGTCTGCTCGACGACCATCGGTACGAGTGGGCTCATCGTCCTCGCTTCTTTCGCTTCCTCGGCCGGAATCCTGCCGACTGTAGCAACCGGCCATCCCCGTCTGGCACGCGTCCCGCCGACCTGGTTCCGGCCTCCTGCGTTCAGCTGCCCGGCGTCCACAGTTGCCCGGATCCTTGTCCCGCGCGCTCTTTGCCGGGCGTCCACAGCTTCTTGCGGGCCTTGGCCTGCTCGACGCTGATCGGCTTGGCTTCGGCCACGATCAGCTCGATCGCCTGGCGGGTGGCCACCTCGTGGCGGATCCGCTCCAGGCGGCCGCTCGAGCGCAGCTGCTCGAACAGCTTGTCAGCCGTGGTGCCCTGGCGCTCGGCCGTCCCGTCGAGCGCCTCGCGCACCTGATCGTCGGTCGGCTCGATGCCTTCCGCCTCGACGATGGCGGCCAGCACCGCCTCGCGCTTGAGCGCGGCGGCCGCCTCGGGCTCCGCCTCGTGAGCCAGCGTCTCCTCGTCGCGGTCGGAGATCCGCAGGTAGGCCTCCTTGGAGATGCCCTGGCGGGCCAGCATCGCAAAGGTGTCCTCGAGCAGCTCGTGCGCGCGCGCATGGATCAGCTTCTCCGGCACCTCGACGTCGGCCTCGGCTACCGCGGCCTCGACCACGGCGTCCTCGAACTCGCGCTCGAGCGTTCGCTCGTCGACCTTGCGCAGACGCTCAGCGATGTCCTCTCGCAGCTCGGCCAGCGTGTCGAAGCCTGCCGCTTCGGAGGCGAACTCGTCACCCGGCTCGGGCAGCCGCTTCTCCTTGACCTCGTTGAGCGTGACCGCGAACTGCGCCTCCCGGCCCGCCAGCTCGGAGGCCTGGTAGTCCTCGGGGAAGGTGATGGTGACGCTGCGCTCCTCGCCGGCGCTCGCGCCGATCAGCTGCTCCTCGAAGCCCGGCACCAGCCGGCCCGAGCCGAGCTCGAGCAGCTGGTCGCGGCCGCTGCCGCCCTCAAACGGTTCGCCGCCCACCGTCCCCACGTAGTCGATCACGAGGTGGTCGCCCTCCTGGGCCGGCCGGTCGACGGTCTCGAGGGTAGCCAGACGGTCGCGCAGGCGCTCGATCTCCTCGTCGATCTGGGCGTCCTCGACGGTGGACTCGCGACGGCCCACCTCGAGTCCCTGGTACTGCCCGAGCTTTGCCGCCGGCCGCACGCCGATCTCGATCGAGAACTGGAGTGGCTGACCCTGCGCGGGCAGCTCACTGGGCACATCGAGGTCAGGCTCGCCAACGGGCGCGATGCCGGCGCCATCGATGGCGTCGGCGTACCAGGAGCCGAGCGAGGACCTCAGGGCCTCGTCGAGCACAGCCTCCCGGCCCAGCCGGCGGATCACCACCGGCGGGGGGACCTTGCCCTTGCGGAAGCCGGGCACGCGCATCTGGCGGCCGAGCTCGCGCGCGGCCTGCTGGATGCGGCGCTCGACCTCCTCGGGGGCGACCTCGGCCTGGACCCGCACGCGCGAGTCGGGGAGCTCGGTGACACTAGTTGTGACGTGCTCGGGCATCGTGTGCGGTTCGAGACGATAGCTTGCAGGCGTGGTTTCCCGAGTTGGCGGTCGCTTGGTGACGGGGCCGCTGGCGTTCTTGGTGGCCGGCGTGATCGACGTCGCCCGGATGCTCGTGATGTACGCGCGCTGGCGAGTCGCCCAGCGCCGGGCGGCTCGGGGCGCTACTCGGCCATCGTGACCGAGCCGACCGGCATCCCGGTCCGGCTCGTGCCGCGCAACAGGGCCCGGATCTCGCGAAGCGCCACCGGCAGCGTGGTGTTGTCGTAGATCCGGGAGGCCCGGATGTCGGCC
>JAFASQ010000255.1 GCA_019244395.1 Solirubrobacterales bacterium
CGGATTCCGTGGGCTCGAGCGCCGCGATCCGGCCGTCGTCGTCCGTGGTGACGGCGCCGGGGTTGAGGGCGAGTTCGCCGGCGCGGTCGGTGCGCAGGTAGGGGAGGTTCGGCTCCGGGGGCGTCAGCACCTGCGCGGCGTTCTCAATGGAGGTGGTCACGGGCGGGGCGAGCTCAAAGGGAGGTGGTCACGGGCGGGGGCGAGCCTCAAAGGGAGGTGGTCATAGACGGGGCGAGCGTCTGAGCGCGGTGCACAACTCGCAAAAGCGCCTCGGCCCGGGCCGCCGGCGCAACATAAGCGCCTCGGAGGCGCTTATGTGCGGGAGGCGGGGGCGCGGCGGGGGGGTTTCGCGGGTTTTGCACTCCTAGACGGCTGGTCGATCATCCGCCAGCATGGGGACGCGCAAGCCGTGTGAGCGTGCCGCCGTCACCGCGAGGTCATAGCCGGCGTCGGCATGCCGCACTACCCCGAGCCCGGGGTCGGCCTTCAGCACGCGCTCGATCCGGCGTGCGGCGAGTTCCGTTCCGTCGGCCACGCACACCTGCCCGGCGTGAATCGATTTGCCCATCCCGACCCCGCCACCGTGGTGGATCGACACCCAGCTCGCCCCGCACGCCGTGTTCAGGAGAGCGTTGAGCAGCGGCCAGTCGGCGATCGCGTCGGAGCCGTCGGCCATGGCCTCGGTCTCGCGCTGGGGCGAGGCGACCGAGCCGGCGTCGAGGTGATCGCGCCCGATCACGATCGGGGCGCGCACCTCACCGGAAGCCACCATCTCGTTGAAGCGCAGTCCAGCCAGATGCCGTTCCCCGTACCCGAGCCAGCAGATGCGCGCCGGCAGACCCTGGAACTGGACCCGTTCGGCGGCGAGATTGATCCAGCGCGCGATGTGCTCCTGGTCGCCGAACAGGTCGAGGATCGCGCGGTCGGTGGCGTGGATGTCGGCCGGATCACCCGACAGCGCCACCCAGCGGAACGGTCCCTTGCCCTCGCAGAACAAAGGCCGCACGTACGCCGGGACGAAGCCCGGATACGAGAACGCATCGGTGTCGCCGTGCTCAAAGGCCAGCCCGCGCAGGGCGTTGCCGTAGTCGAAGGCCTCGGCGCCGGCGCCGGCCAGCGCGCGGATCGCGCCCACGTGCGCCACCGCGCTCTCGCCGACCCGTCTGAGATAGTCGTCAGGGTTGGTCTGGCGCAGCGCCTCGGCCTGTTCCAAGGTGAGGCCGGCGGGGATGTAGCCGTTCAGGGGATCGTGGGCCGAGGTTTGGTCGGTGACCACATCGACCGCGACCCCGCGGCGCACCAGCTCGGGCAGGACCTCGGCCGCATTGCCGGCGAGGCCAATCGAGAGCGGGCGTCGCTCGCTTCGGGCAGCGTCGAGCCGCCGCAGCGCGTCGTCCAGATCCGCTGCGCGCTCATCCAGATACCCGCTGCGGATCCGCCGCTCGATCCGCTGGAGGTCCACCTCCACGCACAGCGCCGTGCCGCCGTTCATCGTGATCGCGAGCGGCTGAGCGCCGCCCATCCCGCCCAACCCGGCGGTGACCACGAGCCGGCCCGCCAGCGTGCCGTCGAAGCGCTTGCGGGCCGCCGCGGCAAATGTCTCGTAGGTCCCCTGCAGGATCCCCTGACTCCCGATGTAGATCCAGGAGCCGGCGGTCATCTGGCCGTACATGATCAGACCGGCGGCATCGAGGCGGCGGAACTCGTCCCAGTTCGCCCAGTCGGGAACCAGGTTGGAGTTGGCGAGGAGCACGCGCGGGGCGGCCTCGTGGCTCTGGAACACCGCGACTGGCTTGCCGGACTGCACAAGCAGGGTCTCGTCGTCGTCCAGTCGCTGGAGCTCGCGCACGATCGCGTGAAAGCTCGGCCAGTTCCGCGCGGCCTTGCCGATCCCGCCGTAGACGACAAGCTCGGCGGGGTTCTCGGCCACGTCGGGGTGCAGGTTGTTCTCGAGCATGCGCAGGGCGGCTTCCTGCTGCCAGCCCTTGCAACGGAGTCCGGACGTGGCGGGGACGCTGGTCATGAGGTTGGGATCTGGGGGATTTCGGTGGCGCGGGTCATGTGTCGGTGGCGCGGGTCAGGTGTCGGTGGCGCGGGTCATGTGGCGGTGGCGCGGGTCATGCGGCGGTGGCGCGGGTCATGCGGCGGCAGCGCCCACATATCCAAGGCTCCGCGAAAGCGCCGCGGCGTGCCGCGCCACCGCGCGCCCGCACGCCTCGATCCGGCGAGGCGTCATGCGGTAGGTGGGGGCCAGCACGCTGATCGCCGCCACGATGTCGCCGCCGGCGCCGTACACCGGGGCGGCGATCGAGATGACGTCGGGCTCCACCGCTCCCGTCCGGGCGACGAAGCCCGACGCGCCGATGTCGCCGCGCAGCGCGGCGCCGAGTGCGGTGCCCCGGCAGGGAACCGTGCGTCCGACCCAGCCGGCGGTCTGCACGAGCTTCGGGCTGGCCACCTGCCGGAGGTAGACCACGCGGCGCGGATCCGCGGCCACGGCGAGATTGGCCGTCTCGCCCGTCTCGCTCGCCAGCGCGGTGAGACGCGGGCCGGCCAGCTCATGCAACGGGTCCCGGCGCAGGCTGGCCGCCGCGAGTGCACGCAGCCGGGCACCCGCATGGTAGTGCCCATGCTCGTCCCGACGGACCAGCTCCTGGCGAGCCAGCGTGGCGAGCAGACGCGACGCCGTGCTCGGGGACAGATCGGCGGCCCGCGCGAGCTCGCTCAGCGTGCCGCCGTCCTGCGCCACCGCCGTGAGCAGCGTCAGCGCGCGTTCCACCGCGCGAGTTCCGGTTTCTGCCATCCAGGCCCAGTCTACCGTAGAATGGAAAGCATTGTCACTGGACGGAAGGGTATCCGTGAGCTCGCGGAGTGGCGGGCCCATCTCAGACGTCGATCGGCGCTTCGCGACTGCCACGGGCAGCGCCGACCGAGGCGATCACGACCAACGCGATACCGAGCACCTCGCGGCCGGCCAGTGCCTGCCCGAGCACGAGGAGGCCCGCTCCCGCCGCCATGGCCGGCTCGATGCTCATCAGCACGCCGAACACCGAGGTCTTGATTCGCCTGAGCGCTTCGACCTCGAACGAGTAGGGGATGGCCGAGGACAGCATCCCGACGACGCCGCCGAGCAGGAGCGAGCGCGCCTCGAACAGGTGCGAGCCGCCCTGCGCGAGGCCGACCGGGGTCATCAGCACCGAGGCCACGCACATGGCCAGCGCGAGACCGGTTCCGCCCTCGAACGCGCGCCCCACCCGCGCGTTGACCAGGATGTAGATGCCCCAGAAGGCGCCCGCGAGCAGGGCCAGGCCGGTGCCGACGGGGTCGAGGTGCCCAGCCCCGCCGCGGGTCAGCGCGAGGATGCCCGCGGCCGCGAGCGCCACCCAGAGCAAGTCGAGCGGCCGGCGCGAGCCGGCGAGCGCCACCGCCAGCGGGCCCACGAACTCGAGCGTGACGGCGACGCCCAACGGGATCCGGTGCAGGGCCGAGTAGAAGCTGAAGTTCATGCTCGCCAGCACGAGGCCGAAGAGCGCCGCGAGCAACAGCTCTCGTCGGGTGCGGCCCCGTACGCGCGGCCGCCAGAGCGCGAGCAGGATGACCGTCCCGAACAGCAGGCGCAGCCAAACGGCCCCTCCCGGCCCGATCTGAGCGAACAACGTGGCGGCCACGGCCGAGCCGAACTGGACGGAGGCGATCGCGCCGACCACCAGCGCGCTCGACGGCGCGCGGGTGAGCAGTCCCGGGTTCGAGATCGCTGCTGTGTCGCCGGCGGCCACCGGTCTCGATGCTAGTGCCGCTCCCGTCAACGCTCACCGGGTTTGTCGGCTGCAAACCATCGCCTGGCTTTGTCCTCGGAGTCTCATGTAGCGCTGCTACACATCGACTCCTGCGTCCTCGCCAGCCTCGGTTTTCGCTCGCCAAACACGGCAAACGTTTCCGGTCGTGGCACTAAACACGATCGTTCTCGATGGCGCGACGCTGATGCCCGCCGGCGTCGACGCGGTGGCCCGGCACGGCGCGGCGGTGGAGCTGGCGCCCACGGCGCGGGCACGTAACGAGGCCGCGCGCGAGGCCATCGACGCCATGCTCGCGCGCGGGGCGCCCCTGTACGGAGCCACCACCGGTGTGGGTGCGCTGCGCGACCGGACGATCGGCGACGCGGACCGCGAGCGCTTCCAGTGGAACCTGCTGCGCAGCCACGCGGTGAGCGCCGGCCGGCCGCTCGCGCCGGAGCTGGTGCGCGCCGGC
The DNA here is from genome assembly GCA_019244395.1 of Solirubrobacterales bacterium. GTDB lineage: Bacteria > Actinomycetota > Thermoleophilia > Solirubrobacterales > Solirubrobacteraceae > Palsa-465. The sequence continues at coordinate 4,249 of JAFASQ010000255.1, forward strand.
ATGGTGGTGCGGGCCAGTCAACTCGGAGCCGGCGGCGCCGGGGTCGCCCCGACGCTCCTCGACGCGCTCATAACCGCGCTGAATGCCGGTGTGACCCCGGTGACGCGCGAATTCGGATCGCTCGGCACGGGCGACCTGCCCGCCTTGGCCGAGATCGCGCTGGCCCTGCTCGGCGAGGGCCAGGTGTGGCGGGGCCGCGAGCTCGTCGACGCGCCCGCGCCCGCCCAGTTACCGAGGCTCGGGCTGCGCGACGCGCTCGGGTTCATGAGCTCGAACGCCGTGACCGCCGGACATGCTGCGCTTCTGTCCGTCGAGGCGAGGCGGCTCCAGGGCCGGTGGCTCGAGGTGGCGGCGCTGTCGTTTGAGGCGCTCGACGCCGATCCGGGGGTGCTGGACGAGCGCGTTCAGGCCGCGCGTGGAGGCCGCGGTCAGGCCGAGGTCGCGCGGCGGCTGCGCGTGCTGCTGGCCGGCGCGACCTTCGAGCCCCGCGGGCCGGATCGTCTGGTCCAGGACCCATACCCGTTCCGTGTCCTACCGCAGGTCGACGGCGTCGGGCGCGACGCGCTCGACCGTCTGGATGAGGTGCTCGCGCGCGAGCTGAACGCACGCCCGGAAAACGCGCTGATCGACGACGGCAGGGCGCTGCCCACGGGCAATTTCCACGCCGCCGACCTCGCCGCCGGGCTCGACGCGGTGCGGGCCGCGTTCGCGCACTCCGCCTCGCTCATCGCCGGGCGCGTGAGCGCCATCCTGGATCCGCGCATGAGCGGCCTGTCCCCCTTCCTGGCCGCCGACCCCGGGCCCGACTCGGGTCACATGATGCTCGAGTACACGGCCCAGGCGACCGCCGTTGAAATCAGGTCCCTCGCCACGCCGATGGCAGTCCAGAGCGTATGGGCCTCCCTCGGCGTCGAATCGCATGCGAGCCTGGCCGCGACCGCGGCGAGCAGAACCGCCGAGATGCTCCGCGCGATGGACGTCCTGGTGGCCACCGAGCTGGTCGTCGCGGTCCGC
>JAFASQ010000358.1 GCA_019244395.1 Solirubrobacterales bacterium
TTTCGCCTGTGCAGCTTCCATACCCGCCGCTCTACTTCGGTGGATCGTCAGCCGCCGGGCAGCGCGTCGCGGTGGAGCACTGCGACGTGTACCTGACGTGGGGCGAGCCGCCGGAGGACGTGGCGGCGAAGATCGCGCAGGTGCGCGCGCTCGCGGCCGCAAGGGGACGCACGATGCGGTTCGGCCTGCGGCTGCACGTGATCGTGCGGGAGACGGCGGAGGCGGCGTGGCGCGAGGCGGACGCGCTGATACGGCACCTTGACGACCATACGATCGCCCGCGCACAGGCGACATTCGCACGGATGGACTCGGTCGGCCAGCAGCGCATGGCGCGGCTGCACGGGGGGCGACGGGACCGGCTGGAAATCAGCCCGAACCTTTGGGCCGGGGTCGGCCTCGTTCGCGGCGGCGCCGGGACCGCCTTGGTGGGCGACCCGCACCAGATCGCTGCGCGTATGCGCGAATACATGGAGGCGGGCGTTGACCGCTTCATCCTGTCCGGCTACCCGCACCTGGAGGAATGTTACCGTTTTGCCGAGCTGGTGTTCCCCTTGCTGCCCCTTCGGACGACAACCGGAACCAACCCGCCGCCGGCTCCGAACAGCGGTCCGTTCGGCGAGTTGATCGCGAACACGATCGCTCCGGCGCGCGCCGCCACGGGCTGACTGCGCGCCGCGGCGGGCGGGCCTCGCCGGGCCAGAAGGTCCGTGGCGCGTCTCACACCACGAGCGTGCCGCCCACGACGGCCAGCATGACCGCCAGCGCGGGCCGCAGCGCCCACTCCGGCACACGCGCGGCAAGCTGGCTGCCGACGACTATTCCCGGAATGGACCCGAGCAGCAGCGACCCGAGGAGCGGAAGATCGACCGAGCCGATGAGCCAGTGTCCGACGCCGGCGCACAGGGTCAGCGGGACCGCGTGGGCGATGTCGGACCCGACAATCTGCGCGAGCGGGGTCCGGGGATAGAGGAAAATCAGCACCGTCACGCCCAGCGCGCCGGCGCCGACCGAGGACAGCGACACCAGCACGCCAAGCACCGCGCCGGTGAGCACCGTCAGCCAGGTCACGCGCCCGGCGCTCAGCGCGTCGATCCGGTCCGCCGCCAGTGCCAGCAGCTGCCTGCGGAACACGAGCGAGATCGCGGTCAGGATCAGAGCCACGCCGAGCACGGTCGAGACCAGGACCGACGTGTCCGCCGCCCGCAGGTCGAGGCGCGACATCAGGAACAGCGTGGCTCCGGTCGCGGGGACGCTTCCTGCCGCGAGCCTCCAGACGACCGACCAGTTCACGGTCTTGTTGAGGCCATGAACCAGGGTGCCGGTCGACTTGGTGACCGCAGCGAACAGCAGGTCGGTTCCAACAGCGGTGTGGGGGTGGACGCCGAACAGCAGGATGAGCAGGGGCGTCATCAGCGAGCCCCCGCCCACGCCGGTCTGCCCGACGAGCAGGCCCACGAACAGTCCGGACAGCGAATATAGCGGATTGAAGGGCATTTGCTCGTTCCGCTCGCCGCGATCAGCCAGGATGAAAGACAAGCGCGCGCAGCTCGACGCTCTCGCGTGGGCGCGCGTCCGAGCCAACGGTTACGTCCTGGAACGCGGTGTGCGGCGCGAAGCGCGCGCGCCCGTCGGTCGCACTGTCGAAGCACTTCAGCAGCAGGGCCTCGTCCGCTCGCATGTCCGGCACGTAGAACCAGCGGTGGCGCGGGCTGTAGCGCACCGAATAGGTTTCGCCGACCCGATCCGGGTAGACGAGATCCGAGGGCACGAGCTCGTCCGGCGCGATGCTGCCCGCGTCGGCGACCGCGAGCGGGAAGTCACGCAAAGGACCGAAGAGCGGCCGCCAGAGATTGATGATCTGCACGCGCCCGCGCAGCAGCCCCTCCGCCTCGTCGGGCAGCAGGTCGCGCACGCGCTGCGGTCCCGAGCGCGCGGTGTGGTCCACGTGCACGCGCGGCACCGGCTGGCGCGGCGCGTTCGCCCTACGGTCCTCCGCGCCCTCGACGCGGCGGCGGATCGTGTGGTCGAAGATCAGGACGCGCGCGGCGCCCGTGACGGACGCGAGCGCGTGCTCCACCTCGGGATAGAGGCGCGCGCGGATCTCCGCCTCGTCGTCGAAGTCGCG
>JAFASQ010000365.1 GCA_019244395.1 Solirubrobacterales bacterium
CTCCTCGAACACACCCGGGTCCTCCTGGCGCACGCCCGCCAGGTCGCCGATGTCGAAGAAGCGCCGGTACACACCGGTCGATGGCTCGACGTCGAAGAACTTCTCCCGCAACGATGGATCGGCCCAGTAATGGTTGGCGTCGTCGGCCGCCATGTGGTTGGGAACCACGTCGAGCACGAGCCCCATGCCGGCGTCTCGGGCCGCGCCCGACAGCGCCCGCAGCCCTTCGGAGCCACCGAGCTCGTCGGACACCTGCCGCGGCTCGATTACGTCATACCCGTGGGTCGATCCGGGGCGCGCCTGGAAGGACGGCGACAGGTACAGGTGGGAGATGCCGAGGTCGCGCAGGTAGGGCACGAGCGTGCGCGCGGCGCCGAAGCCGAACTCCGAGGTGAGCTGCAGCCGGTAGGTCGCGCGCAGCTCGGTTTGCTCGCTCATGCGTGTGGGCCCCACACGCGCCTCGTACCCGGCCGGCCGCGGCTCACGCCACGCGTTTGAGGACCACGGCCGAACGGGAGGTCACGTTGATCTCGGTCCGGGCGCCGTAGCGCGTGCTGCCGGCCTCGGCGTCGGGATCGGCCGTCGACAGCTCGAGCGCCCATTGCGCGCCGAAGCGCCGGCGCGGCAGCGTGAACACGCGGTCCTCGGGCTCGGCGTTGAAGAGCAGGACGAACGAGTCGTCCTGGACCTCCTCGCCGTGTGGTCCCGGGGTGGGGAGCTCGCGCCCGTTCAGGAACATGCCGAGCACGTGCTCGCCCCCCTGCCAGTCGCGCCGGGTCATCTTCAGGCCATCGGGTCGGAACCACCAGACGTCGGGCAGGCCGGACCCCTTGAGCTCCTTACCGCGCAGGAAGGTGCTGCGGCGGAACACGTGGTGCTGGTGCCGCAGGGCGATCAGGCGCCGGGTGAACTGGCGCAGCTGGGCTTTCTCCGGCGCCTCGGTCCAGTCATACCAGGAGATCTCCGAGTCCTGGCACCAGCCGTTGTTGTTGCCGCCTTGGCTGCGGCTCATCTCATCGCCGCCGAGCAGCATCGGCGTGCCCTGGGAGAGCATCAGCGTGGTCAGGAAGTTGCGCTGCTGGCGGACCCGCAGCGCATCGATCTCGGGATCGTCGGTCTCGCCCTCGACCCCGTGGTTCCAGGAGCGGTTGTCGTCGGTGCCGTCCTGGTTGTCCTCCAGGTTGGCCTCGTTGTGCTTGTGGTCGTAGGAGACCAGATCGCGCAGGGTGAACCCGTCGTGCGCGGTGATGAAGTTGATTGAGGCGAACGGGTCGCGACCGTCGGCCTCGTAGAGGTCGGAGGATCCGGTCAGGCGGGAGGCGAAGTCGCCGCAGTTGGCAAAGCCGCGCCACCAGTCGCGCATCACGTCGCGGTAGACGCCGTTCCACTCCGACCACAGCACGGGGAAGTTGCCGACCTGATAACCGCCCGGCCCAACGTCCCAGGGCTCGGCGATCAGCTTGACCTGAGAGAGCACCGGGTCCTGGTGGATCACGTCGAAGAACGCGGACAGGCGGTCGACGTCGAAGAACTCGCGGGCCAAGGCCGAGGCGAGGTCGAAGCGGAAGCCGTCGACATGGCACTCGGCCACCCAGTAGCGCAGCGAGTCCATGATCAGCCGCAACACGCTCGGATGCACCGGGTTCAAAGAATTGCCGGTCCCGGTGAAATCCATGTAGTGGCGCGGGTCGTCGGGCATCAGCCGGTAGTAGGCCGGGTTGTCGACGCCCTTGAACGACAGCATCGGGCCGAGGTGGTTGCCCTCGGCGGTGTGGTTGAAGACGACATCGAGGATCACTTCGATTCCGGCGGCGTGGAGCGTCTTGACCATCTGCTTGAACTCGCGCAGCTGCTCGCCGCGGGTGCCCGAGGCGCTGTAGGCCGCGTGCGGCGCGAAGTAACCGATCGAGCTGTAGCCCCAGTAGTTCGATAGGCCCATGTCGGTCAGGAAGCTCTCGTCGGCGATGTGGTGGACCGGAAGCAGCTCCACCGCGGTCACGCCGAGCTCACGCAGATGCGCGATCGCGGGTTCGGAGGCGAGCCCGGCGTAGGTGCCGCGGAGCTGCTCGGGGATCTTTGGGTGGCGCATCGTGAACCCCTTCACGTGGGTCTCGTAGATCACGCTGGCGCTGTAGCGTCGCCCGAGCACGCGGTCGCCGTCCCAGTCGAAGCCCGGATCGACGACGACGCTCTTCGGGATCGCGGGTTCGTCGTCGGAGTCGTCGATCTCGAGGTCGGCGTCGTCGCCGCCTCCCGGGC
>JAFASQ010000386.1 GCA_019244395.1 Solirubrobacterales bacterium
ACTTCTATTCACATCAGGATCGACCGGCGTCCCCAAAGGGGTGATCAACACCCACCGGATGCTCTGCTCGAACCAGGCGATGCTCCAGGCGATCTGGCCGTTCCTGGCCGACGAGCCGCCGGTGCTGGTCGACTGGCTGCCGTGGAGCCACACCTTCGGGGCCAACCACAACCTAAACCTGGCGCTGTTCAACGGCGGCACGATCTACATCGACGACGGCAAGCCGGCGCCGCCGCTGTTCCCGCGCACGCTGGCCGCGCTCAAGGACGTCCCCCCCACGCTCTACTTCAACGTCCCCGCCGGCTACGCGCTGCTCGCGCCGGCGCTCGAGAACGATCCCGAACTGGCCGGGCGGTTCTTCAGCCGCCTGCGTTTCATGTTCTACGCGGCGGCCGCGCTGCCCGACGCCCTCGCGAGCCGGTTGAGGGAGCTGGCCGGGCGCTACGCCGATCACGAGGTGCCGCTGACCTCGAGCTGGGGCACCACCGAAACGGCGCCGGGCGCCACCAGCATGCACTATCTCGGTGCCCCGACCGGGTGCATCGGCGTCCCGATCCCAGGGTGCACGGTCAAGCTGGCACCGGTGGGCGATCGGCTCGAGATCCGGGTCAAGGGGCCGAACGTGACGCCCGGCTACTTCCGCCAGCCCGAGCTCACGAAGGCGATGTTCGACGAGGAGGGCTTCTACCGCTCGGGCGATGCAGTCAAGCTGATCGAGCCGGAGGATCCCAACCGGGGCATGCTGTTCGACGGCCGGATCTCCGAGAACTTCAAGCTGTTCACCGGGACCTGGGTCGCCGCCGGTTCGCTGCGCACGCGGCTGATCAGCGCCGCCCGCGTGTTGAGCGACGCGGTGATCTGCGGCCAGGACGCCGATTACGTGGCGGCGCTGGCGTGGCTCAACCAGGCCGAGGCGCGCGAGGTGCTCGGGACCGCGGACGACGTCGCGCTGGACGATCCAAGGCTTCACGAACACCTGTCGCAGGCGCTGAGCGCGCTAAACGAAGACGCCGGATCGGCGTCACGGATCCAGCGACTGCTCCTGCTCGCGTCGCCGCCCAGCCTCGACGCCGGCGAGATCACCGACAAGGGCTATCTGAACCAGCGCCGCTGTCTCGAGTGCCGGGCCGCCGAGGTCGTGCGGCTCTACGCGGCCGATCCGGATCCTGAGGTGGTCAGGCCGGCGTAGTGCCGATCACGGGCGGGACGGGTCTTCAACCGCCGCGTGGGCCGGCCGGCGATCGCGCACCCCGGCGAGCAGCGGCGGCGAGTACCAGGCCGGTCCCTCCATGTTGATGAAGCGCTCGAGCTTGGGGGTCTGCGGCCGCGCCCGGCCGAGCGCGTAGAGGACGACCGGGATCACCCCACCCGCGACGGCGAGTCCGAGCCCGATCCACAGCGCGATGCCGGTACCGGCGATCGGGTTGCTCCCGACCGTGACCGCGAAGTGCGCGAACAGCGGCGCGATCATGAACGCGGCGACCGCGCGCATCAGCTCGACGATCGCGAACACACGCTGCAGGTTGTTGGACGGCAGCGAGAAGCCGGCCACGAACAGAGCCGGCGCGACGCTCGCGCCGAGCCCGACGCCGGTGAGCCCCGCGCCGATCAGCGTGAGCGCCTGGCTGGGCGGAAGCTCGATCCGCAAGACCGCGATGCCCGCGGCGAGAAAGGCCATCCCGATCAGCGGTAGGTAGTGCATCCCGCGCGTCTTCATCACCGCCCCGAGAGCGAACGCGGTGAGCACGGCGCCGGCCAGCTCGGGCAGGAACAGCAGACCCAGATGCAGCGGCGTGTAATGAGGCGCGAGCAGCGACGCGGTCAGATCCGTGGCCGACACCGAGGCCGCGGCGGCAAACAGGGCGAGGACGAGGGCGGCCACGGGGATCGTGCTCGAGAACAGGCTGCGGATGGTCAACAGCGGACCCCGCGAGCGGTACTGGTGGACGATCACGACCACGATCAACCCCAGCCCGGCGAGGAGCGGCAGGACCGTGATCGCCTCGAGGAAGCGATGGGTGAGCA
>JAFASQ010000512.1 GCA_019244395.1 Solirubrobacterales bacterium
GACTACGCGGTGTTCGGCGGTTGGCCGGCGGACACGATCGCTCGCCTGCGCGAGCTGCCTAACGCGACTTGGATACGTGGGAACGTCGACCGGTGGGCCGCGACTCAGGCGCCCGACCTCGAGCTGGCGCAAACCGGCGTGGCCGCCCGCCGCGAGGCGCGCGACGCCGATACGCTCTTCGCGCTTGGCGACCTGCCCGAGAGCGCCGACCTCGGCGGTGGCACACGCGCGTGGGCCGCCTCACCCAGGAGCGACATGCGTTCGTTCTGGCCCGAACCCGGCCAGGACGAGAACGAACTGCTCGACGGTGTCAGGGACCGTCGCCTTGTCTTCGGCCACTTCCACCTCGCATTCGAGCGAACGTCGGCCTCGGGAATCGAGCTTGTCGGCCCGGGCAGCGTGGGCATCCCGATGGACGGCGACCGCCGCGCGGCCTACGCGCTGCTGCACGACGACGGTCGGATCGAGCGCTGTCGCGTCCCCTACGACCACGCCGCCAGCGCCGCGCGCGTCCGCGAGACGGCGGCCGGCGCCGCTTGGGGCGAGACGATCGCCCGCCGGATCGAGCAGGCCACGGCCTGAGCCAACCGGGCGTTCAGCTCCCCTGCTTTTGTGGCGCCGGGCGCTCTGCGGGCGCCGCGGGTCGCCGCCGTGGCCGTGCGATCGAGGTAGACCGCCGCGCAAGCAGGACGCACGGGCGGCGTCACGCCGGGGGTTGGCGCTGGTTGGGCGAGTCGGTGGTTGACGCCGATGCGGGTGCCTTGACGAACATCGGCTGCGACACGCCTGCCTCGAGGTAGTTCTTGAGGACACCGAGGAGCTGGCCCCAGGTGTAGGCGGTCATTGCGAACATGCCCTCGTCGGTGGCCCAGTCGTCGTGGTCGAAGTGGACGCGCGTACCGCCCGCGTCATTCGCGGTGAGCGTCCACTTGATCGTCGTGTCCTTCCAGGGGGGCGGGAACTCGCCGACCGAGCGCCAGGCGATGTCGGTCGGTTCGACCTTCTCGACCGTGAGCTCGAACGGCATTGGCGCGATCGGGAAGTTGGGCTTCATCGTCGAGCCGACGCCGCCCGGGAATTCCAGGTCGTCGGTCCACCACGACCTGAGGCCCTCGGCGGTGTCGAGCGCCGCGACGATCTCCTCGGCGGGGGCCTGAATGTCGAGGTCAAAGAGGATTCGTGCATCGGCAACTCCTAACTGGTTTTAGTGATGGCTAAAGCGTTGCATATATTCAAGTCGGGACTAAAATGTTTGTGATGGACATACTCGCGACGATCGCCGAGCCGCGCCGGAGGGAGATCCTGCGCCTGGTGTGGGACGGCCCCCGACCGGTCTCTGAGATCGCGGCAAACCTCGACATCACGATCGGCGCGGTCTCGCAGCACCTTGCGCGGCTGCGAGAAGCCGACCTGGTGACCGTCGAGCCGCGGGGGCGCCAGCGGCTCTACGCAGCCAAGCGCGACTCGCTGGCGCAGTTCGCCCCGATGCTCGAGGCAATGTGGCGCTCTGATCTGGACCGGCTGGCCGAGCGAATCGAGCGGGAGCGAGGCGGATGAGCAGCCGCATCGTTCTCGAGCGGTCGATCAAGGCATCACCGGAGCAGGTCTGGCCCTACGTCTCCTCGCCGGACCGGTGGCTCGAGTGGCAGGGACTGGAGGCGCAGATCGATCCGAGCGCGTGCGGCGTGTACCGAGTGAACATCCGGGGCGACGGATTCGCCTGCGGCGAGGTAGTGCACGCCGAACCGCCGAGCCGGATCTCCTTCACCTGGGGCTTCGACACGCCCGAGCACCCGATCCCGGTCGGCGCAACGCTGGTCACGATCGAGCTGATCCCGGACGCCGACGGCGCCGCCACGGTCCTGCGGCTCACGCAACAGAACATCCCGGCGATGGCCGGCCCCGTACGCCAGGGATGGGAGCACTACCTGGACAGGCTGGTGGTAGTCGCGGAAGGCGGCGATCCCGGAGCCGACCCAACCATCGCGATCCGCTGACCTCCCCCGGCCGCGAAGAACCGCGAGCCACCGGGCAATCCCCGGCACAGCGACCGCGCAACCGTCCGCCGACACCGCGGCCGGCCAACCCGCCGGCGCTCCGATGCGAGTACCGCGATCGCAGCCAAGCACGCGTCCCACCAGCGCACAGCGGACTGGGTGAAGGTCGAGACCCTCCAGGCGCTGCGGCGGGGGCTTGAGACCCCAAGCCGCGCCCCGCGCGTGCTGTGGTGATGGGCGTGGTGTTCGGGGCGGTGGCCGGCGCTCCAACCAGGCACCTGCTCCGCAGGCCGGAGACGGACGACGCGCGCCCCGCTCGCATGGATCGATGGCGGTTTTTGAAAGGATCGGGCCGTGACACACGCCGGCATCAGCTTCCCGCGCCAGTACGCCCGTACCGTGGGGTTCTCCCTCGGCGTCCCGTACGCCTTCGCGATCGCGTCGGATGGCAACCGCGTCGCCTTTCTCCGGGCGCGTTCGGGCAGTGATCGCAGCACGGGCCTGTGGGTGCGTGATACCGCCAGTGGCGCGGAGCGCATGGTCGCCGATCCCGAGGACCTGCTCTCGGGGCGCGAGGAGAACCTCCCGCCCGAAGAGCGGGCGCGCCGGGAGCGCACCCGGCAGGCCGGGGCGGGCGTGGTGTCGTTCGCGGCGGACGAGGCGGTGCGGGTAGTGGCGTTCGCGCTGTCTGGCCGGCTGTTCGTGGCCGATCTGGCTGACCTGGACAGCACCACTGTGCGGGAGCTGGTGGTGCCGGGGCCGGTGCTCGACCCGCGGCCTGACCCGACGGGAGCGCACATCGGGTATGTGGCGGAGGGGACGTTTCGCATCGTCGGCGCCGATGGCGCTGGTGACCGGGCGGTGGCTGTGCCGGAGGCCGAGAACGCGACCTACGGCCTAGCCGAGTTCCTGGCCGCCGAGGAGATGTACCGGACCCGCGGGTTCTGGTGGTCACCCGACGGACAGCAATTGCTCGTGGCCCGGGTGGACACCACGCCGGTATCCCGTTGGCACCTGTCGGATCCGGCCCACCCGGACCGCCCGCCCGTGGAGGTCGCCTACCCGAGGGCGGGCACCGCGAATGCCGACGTAAGCGTGGTGCTGGCTGGGCTGGACGGAAACCTGACGCCGGTGGGCTGGGATTCCTCCGACGCGCCTTACCTCACCTCGGCGCACTGGTCGTGCGGCGGGCCCGCGCTGCTGCAGGTGGCCTCGCGCGACCAGCGGACGATGCGGGTGTTGGCCGTGGCCGAGGACGGCACGGCGGAGCGGATCTCCGAGGACATCGACCCGGACTGGGTCGATGTGGTCGTCGGGACTCCGGCCTGGACGCGGAGCGGCGAGCTGGTCCGGGTGGTGGCCAGAGACGGCGCGTACCGGCTGATGATCGGCGAGGAGCCGGTCACGCCGGTGGGGCTGAATGTCGCCGCCGTCCTGGACGTCGCCGACGACGTGCTGTTCACCGCCACCGGGGAGGACCCGGTCGCGGTGGACGTCTACACCGGGAGCCTCAACGGCACCGTCCGACTGACCACCAAGCCTGGCGTGCACCAGGCGGCCCGCCGTGGAGACCTCGTGGTCACGTCATCCCGGTCGCTCGGCTGGTTCGGCCCTCGCGTGCAGTGCTGGCGGGGCGGCGAGCGGATTGGGGAGATCGCATCGCTCGCGGAGACCCCCGTGCTAACTCCGGAGGTGACGTTCCTAACTGCCGGCGCGCATGAGCTGCGCTGCGCGCTGCTGCTGCCGCGTGGGCACCAGCGCGGCTCGGCACGGCTGCCGGTGCTGTGCGACCCTTACGGCGGCCCCGCCGCGCAGCGCGTGGTCCGTGCGCGCAACGCATACCTGATGCCGCAGTGGTTCGCCGACCAGGGCTTCGCCGTGCTGATCGCCGACGGCCGGGGAACGCCCGGCCGTGGGCCCGACTGGGACCGGCTCATCCACTACGACGAGGCCACACCCAACGTGGAGGACCAAGTGGAGGCGGTACACGCGGCCGCCGCCGCGCACCCCGACCTGGACCTAACTCGGGTCGGCATCCGCGGCTGGTCCCACGGCGGTTACCTCGCCGCGCTGGCCGTCCTGCGGCGCCCAGACGTCTTCCACACCGCCGTGGCCGGCGCACCTGTCACCGACCAGCGACTGTATGACACTTTTTATACAGAGCGTTACCTGGGTCACCCCGACCGTCACCCTGACGCCTACGACCACAACTCGCTGATCGATGATGCACCGAGGCTGGAGCGCCCGCTCATGCTCATCCACGGGATGGCTGACGACAACGTCGTGGTGGCGCACACGCTTCGGCTCTCCTCGGCGCTCCTGGCCGCCGGGCGGCCGCACACCGTGCTCCCGTTGTCCGGCGTCACCCACATGGCGCGACAGGAAGAGGTCGCGGAGCATCTGATGCTGCTCCAGGTGGAGTTCCTCAAGCGCACGCTCGGCATGACCCCCGACTAAGCCATGCCGGCCGCCACCACCAGGCGAGCGATGGGTCTGGGACCGCTGCACCGCAGAGATCGCGTCCGAGTATCTGGCGTCGCTCCCCGGTTGTGGCCAGGTCACAGGGCGCGAACTCGCGCGACGGAGGCCGGGATGAGAAACGGACGAGACACGGCCGTTTCTCGCGCCGGCTCCGCTGAAACGCG
>JAFASQ010000531.1 GCA_019244395.1 Solirubrobacterales bacterium
CGACCGAGATCGCGTTCCTGACCGATCTGCCCTCGGACTTCCGCTTCGTACTCGGTCTGCACGAAGGATCCGTGGTCGGGATGGCTACCGGCTACGCACTCGCGCGCGGCGAGCCCGCGTTCGTCAACCTCCATACCGCCGCCGGCCTTGGCAATGCGGTCAATGCGATCGCCAATGCGCGCGACTGCCGCGCTCCCCTGGTCATCGTGGTCGGCCAGCAAGACCGCCGCCAGATCGCCTTCGAGCCGTTCCTGACCGGCCGGCAACTCGAGCGGCTGGCCGGCGAGTACCCCGTGTGGCGCCACCTCCCCAGCCGCGCCCAGGATGTGCCGGGCGCGATCGCCCGCGCCTACCACGAGGCCGAATCGGCCCGCGGTCCGGCGTTGGTCGTGGTGCCGATGGGCGACTGGGTCGAGGCCGCCGATGAGCTGGCCGCCGCGGCGCCGGCGCGGATCCTCCGCCCGCACTCGGTGAACCCGGCCGAGGTGGAGGAGCTCGCGGATCTGCTCGCCGGCGCCGAGGTGCCCGCCCTCGTCGTCGGCGCTCCCGACGAGGAGGACTGGGATGCCGTGCTGGCGCTGGCCGAGTGGCTGAACTGCCCGGTCTGGCAGGAGGCGTTCACTCGCCGCGTCGGCTTTCCTCAGGATCATCCGCTGTTCGCTGGCCACCTGCCGTGGCAGCGCAGGCTGATGCACGACTCGCTAGCGCCTTACGACGTGGTGCTCGCGATCGGCACGAACGCATTCCGGGCCTACCTGTTCGACGAGCCGGTCGGGCTGGTCGACCCGAACACCCGCGTCGCGGTGCTCACCGCCGATCCCGCCGAGGCCCACCGCAGCCCGTGCGAGTTGGCCGTGGTGGCCCCCGTCGGCGCCACCTGCCAGGCCGTGGTGGACCTGCTGCCCGAGCGCACCGCGAGCGTGCCCGAGCCGCTGCCGCGGCCGGCGCCGCTGCCCCCGCCGGCGCCGGGAGAGCCGCTGCGTCCCGGCCATGTCCTCGACGCGCTGGCCGAGCGCCTTCCGAGAGACGTGCTGCTGGTCGAGGAGTGTCCCTCGAGCCAGCCGGAGCTCTACCGGCGCATCCCGGTGCGCGTCCCGTTCGGGTTCCTCAGTACCGCCAACGGCTGCCTGGGCTTCGGTCTGGCCGGCTCGATTGGGCTGCGCATGGGTCTTCCCGACCGGCCGGTGGTAGCCGTGCTCGGCGATGGCTCGACCATGTACGCGATCCAGGCCCTGTGGAGCGCCGCCCGCTACGACGTCGGCGTTCTCCTCGTCGTGCTCGCCAATGGCGGTTACGCGATCATGGATGCGCTCGCTCGTCGGCAGGGCGGCGCCGCCGCCTGGCCCCGCTTCGAGTCGGTCGACATCGGCGGCATGGCCCGCTCGCTCGGGTGCCCGTCGGTGCGCGTCGAGACCCATGACCAGCTCATCCGGACGCTCGACGAGGTCGTGCCCGAGCTCACCGGGAGGCGCGAGCCATTGCTGGTCGAAGCGGTGGTGGGGGAGTAGCCGGTGGCAACCACGCGGCCCGCCAAGACCACCCCGGCCGACATCACCGGCGCGGCGGTGGCGAGCTTCGAAGCGTGCTCGGATCCCCGTCTGCGCGAGCTGATGCAGAGCCTGGTGCGCCACCTCCACGCCTTCGCGGTCGAGGTGTCGCTGACCGAGGAGGAGTGGCGGGAGACGATCGCGGTACTCACCGCCACCGGCCACATCACCGACGAGCGCCGCCAAGAGTTCATCCTGTGGTCCGACGCCCTCGGCCTGTCGATGCTGGTCGACGCGCTCGCCCACGAGCTCCCGGCCGGCGCCACCGAGTCGACCGTGCTGGGGCCCTTCTACGTGCCGGGCTCGCCGCTGCGCGAGTATGGCGAGAGCATGGTGGTCGAGAGCGGGGCCGGCGTCCCCGCCTGGGTCACCGGCCGTGTGCTCGACGTGGGCGGCGCGCCGATTGCCGGCGCCGAGCTCGACGTGTGGCAGAACGGCGCCGACATGCTCTACGCGGTCCAGCGGCCCGAAGCCGAGGAGGATCACCTGCGCGGCCGCTACTTGACGCGGGAGGACGGCACCTATGCGTTCATCGCCGTCCGTCCGGTGCCCTATCCGATACCCGATGACGGCCCGGTGGGGAGGATGCTCGACGCCACCGGCCGCCATCCGTGGCGGCCCGCCCACATCCACATGATCGTGCGTGCCACCGGCTACAAGACCATCACCACGCATGTCTTCGACGCGGCCAGCGACTACCTGGATTCCGACACCGTGTTCGCCGTAAAACCCTCGCTTCTGCGCACCTTCCGCGAGCGCTCGCCCGACGACCCCGAGCGCCCCGCCGGCATCGACGGCCCCTGGGTCTCCCTCGAGAACGACATCGTGCTGGCCCCGAGCAAGGCGGGCGAAGACGGTGGCGCGGTGGTCGATCCCGGCCGCACCGCCTGACTCACACGGCGCCCTTGACAGACCGCGCCGCCTGACTCACACGGAGCCCTTGACAGACCCTGCCGTCGCCAGCTACCTTGCAGCGCATGGTAGCGATCGGCGAAAGCGTGATCTCCCAGTTGCGCCGCGGGGTCCTCGAGTTCTGCGTGCTCGCCCTGGTGCGTGACGAGGAGCGCTACGGCTTCGAGATCGTGCGGGCGCTGTCGGAGGCGAGCGGGCTGGTGACCACGGAGGGCACGCTCTACCCGCTCCTCGGCCGCCTGCGCAAGGAAGGCGTGGTCGAGACGACTTGGCGGGAATCGCCATCGGGCCCGCCGCGTCGCTACTACCGCTTGACCGCGGCCGGTGCCGCAAAGCTCGCGGCCTTCGCCGCCGAGTGGGTCCGGTTCCGCGATTCGGTTGACGCGTTGCTCGAGACAGGAGTGCCCAGATGATGGCCACGGCCAGCCTGCATCCCCTCGCGGACGATTACCTCGACCGCCTCGAGCACGCAGCCCGGAGGCTTCCCCGCGGCGAGCGGCGCGAGCTGGTCGAGGAGATCAGGGCTCACCTGTACGAGGCGACCCATCCCGACATGTCGGACGCCGAGATCCTGTCCGTGCTCGACCGCCTCGGCGAGCCCGAGGACATCGTTGAGGCGGAGCGGTCGCACGAGCTATCCGGGATCGACCGCCGCGGGATCCACGAGTGGTCGGCGATCTTCCTCGTCCTGTTCGGCGGCTTCGTATTCGGCGTCGGCTGGATTGCCGGCGCGATTCTGCTGTGGAGCTCACGTGCCTGGAACACGCGTGACAAGCTGATCGGAACGCTCGTCGTGCCGGGCGGGCTCGCCGCAGGACTATGGGGGGCGCTGGCGGTTGCCGTGGTGGGAGCGGGACGGGTTTGCACCACCGCCGTGCCGAGGGGTGCTGAGCGCTGCTCGGGCGGCGCGAGCACGCTCGGGTTGATCGGTGTGATCGCGTTGCTCGCGGTCTTGGTGCTCGGCCCGTTCTGCACCGCGATGTATCTCGCACGCCGGGCCCGCTAGCCGCCGCGTCCGATCACCCCAAAACGACGCGCACAGGCAACTCCGGCGCGGTAATCTCCCCACGATGGTTGACGAGATTGTCAACAATCCCGCGACCGATAACGCCGAGACTCGGCGGACTACGCGGACCGCCGCCCTCCTCAGCCCCGAGGACCGCCTCCGCGAAGCCATCGTCACCGGCCGCTTTCAGCCGAGCGAGCGCCTGATCGAGAGCGACGTGGCCCGCGAGCTGGGGGTGGGACGCTCCGCCGTGCGGACGGCGCTGGCTCGGCTCGAGCACGAGGGGCTGGTCGAGCACGAGCGCCACCGTGGCGCGCGGGTGCGGCTGGTCGGCGCACGCGAGGCGGTCGAGATCCTCGAGACGCGCGCCGTGCTCGAAGGCCTTGCCGCCCGGCACGCGGCGAGCAACGCCAGCCCCGAGGACATCGAGGACCTGAAGGCCATCCTGGCCGAGATGCGCCGGCGCCTTGACGCGGGCGACCTGTTGGCCGCCTCGGATCAAAACGCGGTGCTCCACGGCCGCATCCTCGAGCTCGCGGCTCACGCGACCGCCGTCCGCTTGATCGCGACGCTGAAGTCTCAGCTGGTCCGCTTCCAGTACCGCACGATCCTCCTCCCCGGACGCAGCGAGCATTCGTTCGGCGAGCACGACGCCATCGTGCAGGCAATCGCCGCCCACGATCCCGACGCCGCGGAGCGAGCGATGCGAACCCATCTGTCTCACGTCGCCGAAGCGCTCCGGGGGCATCAGGCATGACGGGGCATCAGGCATGACGGGGCATCAGGCATCACGGGGCATCAGGCATGACCGGGCATCAGGCATCACGGGGCATCAGCCATGACCTCGTATCAGGCATGACGGGGCATCAGGCATGACCGATCAGCGTCCCTCTGAGCGCGCCCGCGAGCTGCTGCGCGGGGCCTACGACACCCACATGCACATCTCGCCCGACGTGGTCGAGCGGAAGATCGACGACATCACCCTGGCGCGGAAGTTCGCCGAGCTGGGCATGGACGGCTTCGTGCTGAAGTCGCACTACGGCTCCACCGCGGAACGCGCCGCGGTAGTACGCGCTGCCGTGCCGGAGATCAACGTCCTCGGCGCGATCTCCCTCAACCGTGCGGTCGGCGGCATCAACCCGCTCGCGGTGGAGATCGCCGCTCGCGAGGGCGCCCGGACGGTATGGCTGCCGACCGTCGATTCGGTCAACGAGTCGCATGAGCGCGAGGCGCCCCCGGGCGCGAAGGTACCGGTCTGGGTCAAGCTCCAGCTCGAGCTTCGCGAACAGGGCATCGAGCTCGAGCCCGTGCCGGTCGTGGACGCAGGCGGGAACGTCCTCCCCGAGCTGCACGAGGTGCTCGGCATGATCGCCCGCCACAGCATGCTCCTCGCCACCGGCCACCTCAGCCGGGATGAGATCTTCGCCGTGGTCGACGCGGCTCTGGACGCGGGCGTGACCGACATCGTTATCACCCATCCCGAGTTCCCCTCACAGGACCTCGCGGTCGAAGACCAGAAGGCCCTGGCCGAGAAGGGCGCGCTGCTCGAACGCTGCTTCACGACGCCCCACACCGGGAAGGTCACCTGGGAGCGGTGGATCGAGAACATCCGCGCCGCCGGGCCGGAGAACTCGGTGCTCTCGACCGACCTCGGCCAGGTGTTCAACCCGCCGGTCGAGGACGGAATGGCGCTGATGGTCGATCGGTTGCTTCAGGCTGGGTTCGAGGAAGAGGAGGTCTATGTCATGGCTGTCGTCAACACGCGCATCGTGGCTGGAGCACAGCGACGGTGAGCGCTCAGCGGCTCATGGTGATCGGGGCCCATTCGGCCGACTTCGTGTGGCGCGCGGGCGGGGCGATCGCGGTCACGACGACCGGAGGCGGCGAGGCCGCTGTGGTGTCCCTCTCCTACGGCGAGCGCGGCGAGTCGGGCGAGCTGTGGAAGGAGGAGGGGCAGACCATCGAGAACGTCAAGAAGGTCCGCCACGGGGAGGCCGAACGGGCCGCGGCGGCCCTGGGGGCGCCGTTCGAGTGCCTGGACCTGGGCGACTACCCGCTCGAGATCGACGGCGATGCCCTGCGTCTGATCTCCGACAAGATTCGCGAGTTCGCGCCCGACGTCCTCATCACGCACACGGACACCGACCCCTTCAACCCCGACCACCCGGTCGCCCACGCCGCCGTCAACCGCGCCCGGGGCCTGGCCGCCGGCGCGGGCGTCTCGAGCGCTTTTGAGACGATCACGCCTCCGGTCTTCTACCTGTTCGAACCCCACCAGCCCGAGCTGTGCAACTTCACCCCGAACACGTTCGTCGACATCACGAACGTGATGGAGGCCAAGCTGAAGGCGATGGAGGAGATGAAGGCGCAGAGGTACCTCCAGACCTACTACGGCCAGCGGGCTGACCAGCGGGGCAACCACGCTCGGCGTTCGTCCGGCAACCAGGAGATCCGCCAGGCCGAGGCCTTCCAGCGGGTAACCCCGAACGTGGTGAGCGCGCTATGACCGCGAGCGAGACCTATCAGGAACTGGCCGACCTCGGCTCAGCGACCGTGTATGAGGCCGGTGGTCGCGGCGGGTACGTCGACGCCGACCTGATCCAGGTGCTGCCCGGGACGCGCGTGGCCGGCCCGGCGCGCACGGTGTTGTGCGGCCAGGACGACAACCTGATGGTCCACGCCGCCATGGCCGAGGTGCAGCCCGGCGAGGTGTTGGTCCTGACCATGCCCGAGCCACGGCCGGTGGCGCTGGTCGGCGAGCTGCTGGCCACGCAGGCCAAGGCCCACGGGGCCGCGGCGCTCCTGGTCGACGCGTCGGTCCGCGACGTCGAGCAGCTGGCTGAGCTCGACCTCCCGATCTGGGCCCGCTGGGTCCGGGTGAAGGGCGCCGGCAAGGACGTTGCCGGCTCGATCGGCGAGCCGGTCACGGTCGGCGGGGCCACGATCAGAAACGGCGACGTCGTCGTGCTCGACGCCGACGGCGCCGCCGTCATCGAGCCCGATCGCGTAGAGGACGTGCTCGAGGCATCGCGCGAGCGCGAGAAGAAGGAGCGCGTCAAGCGTCTCAAGCTCCAAGCCGGCGAGCTCTCCTACGACCTCGACGGGCTGCGGGAGAAGGTCGAGGCAGCCCGATGACCCCCGAGCCCATCCACGACCTGGCCCACATCGCGCACGCCGAGCTGCTCACGCCCTACCCCGACGAGAGCCTGCGCTTCTTCGTCGAGCTGTTCGGGATGGAGGTAGAGCACCAGGAGGGCCAGTCGGTGTTCCTGCGCGGATGGGGCGAGTACCAGCCCTACGGGCTGAAGCTAACCGAGTCCGAACTGCCCGGCCTCGGCCACACGGCGCTCCGGGCCTGGAGCCCCGAGGCCCTGGGGCGACGCGTAAGTGCCATCGAGCAGACCGGCCTGGGCCTCGGCTGGAACGACGGTGATCACGGGCACGGCCCCGCGTACACCTTCAAGGACCCCGACGGTCACGTCTTCGAGATCTTCTACGAGCAGGACCGCTACGTCCCGCCCGAGCACCTGCGCCCCCGTCTGAAGAACGTCCCCCAGCGCCACGTCGACCGGGGCGCGTCGGTCAAGCGCATCGATCACGTCAACGTCCTCGCCGACGATGTCGCCGCCAACCGCCGCTTCGCCACCGAGCAGCTCGGCTACCGTCTCTACGAGCAGGTGGTCAACGACGACGGCACGGAGCAGGGCGCCTGGATGAGCCTGTCGATCGCCGCCCACGAGCTCATCTACACGGCCGACCACGCCGGCGGTCACGGCCGGCTGCACCACCTGGCCTGGTTCGTCGACACGCGCGAGGAGATCCTCCGGGCGGCCGATCTGTTCCTCGACGCCGACGTCCCCATCGAGGCCGCCCCGTCCAAGCACGCCGTCGCTCAGGGCATGTTCCTGTACGTGTACGAGCCGGGGGGCAACCGGGTCGAGGTCACCACCGGTACCCACTTCATCTTCGATCCCGCCTATGAGCCCATCAGCTGGAGCGAGGCCGAGCGCGCTCGCGGCCAGGCCTGGGGGGTGAGGACGATCGAGACCTTCCACACCTACGGCACCCCGGATCTCAGCGGCAATCCTCCCGGGCCGCCGATCCCGCCCACCAGCCGCATTCCGACGCTGGCGTGAGCGACGACCGCGCGCTCATTCGCGACCTGGTCGAGAACTGGGCGGTGTGGCGCGACGCCGGCGACTGGGAGCGCTTCGCCACGGTCTGGCACGAAGACGGCTTCATGATGGCCACCTGGTTCCAGGGACCGGCTCGTGACTTCATCCGGGTGAGCCGCGAGGGCTTCGAGCGCGGGGTGAGCATCCTGCACTTCCTCGGCGGCACGTCGATCGACCTGGCCGGGGAGCGCGCGATCGCCCAGACCAAGATGACGATCTCCCAGCGGGCGGAGGTCCACGGCATCACGTGCGATGTGGTCTGCACCGGACG
>JAFASQ010000535.1 GCA_019244395.1 Solirubrobacterales bacterium
AGCGGATCGATGAACGTCACGATCACCGGGCGTCCTCGGTTCGCCGCGACCGAGACAGGGCGGCCGTCCTGGTCACGGAGAAAGAAATTGGGAGCGCGACGAACGCCGGCACCCCAGGTGGACGCCGGAGGCGATACCAACGAGACAGCCGAGTAGGCGGTAGGCGCGTCACTGCGGCCGGAGCGGCCCAAGGCGAGGATCGGCGCAGCAACCGCAACGCCACACACCACCGACAACCCGGGAATGGCCCAACGCAGTTCTCGCGGCAGCCGGGAACTCTTCACGCCCTGCACCGGTTCCCGCCGCATCGCGAGCCGACGTCGCGCCCGTCTGACGACGACCGCGAACGCCAATAGTGCACCGATCACGCAACCCACGGCGCCGATGATCGTCAGAGTCCCAACGCTCCCCGACCGCGCCGATCCGCCCCCGGCCGCCGGCCGGCTCGCCGGAAGCACGACACCCGAGGCGCGCGCCAGCCGGCGTACGGCAAGCTCCGCCGCCGCAGCCAGACCCGCCCCCGCGCCGCTCTCCAGTGGCACCGTCGCGAGCAATCCATACACGCGTGCGTCATCGTGACCCGGCCAGTTGAAGCCAAAGCCGTTCGGCATGACGACCAGCAGCCGCTGGCGCACGTACGTGAGCGACAACTCCACCCCGAGGAACCGCGCGTAGGTGCGTGGCTTGTCCCAAAGCTCGGTGACCGACCCCAGGTCGTAGTTGCTGGAAATGACCGCCACGCGGATGGCAAAGCCGCCGCGGTTTGCCGCGGCCACGGCGGCAACCAACTGCCGATGAGCAGCCGACATGCCGGTCGACTGCGAGCTCAGGAAGACCTGATTGGCAACCAGATAATCGCTGGCCGGGTCGCCGTCGGCGCGCGCGACCCCGCCCCATACCAGAACCAAAGCGACCGCCAGAGCCAGCACGGCACTCGAGCGAGCGACGCAACGTGCGCCGCTCACCCGAGCACCTGCAAGCCGGCCGGTCACTAGCAGAGCTGTGACAGATCCAGGGTCACCCTCTTACGCAGATCGCCAGGCGTCTCCCACACCGGGACTCCGCGCGCGGCCGCCCGAGCTGGCCGCTTGGCCGCGGAGGCAACCGTGGCGTTGGTGCTCGCGTATGGCCCGATCAACTGCTGTGGGGTGTAGAGATTCCCGTTCTGCATCACATACACATCATTCGCGATGGTCCGGATGTCCTGCAACGGGTTGCCGTGGATGACATCCATGTCAGCGATCATGCCCGGTTGGATCGTCCCGAGCTGGTTGGACACCCCCATCTCCTCGGCGGGCTCGACGGTCGCTCCCCGCAGCGCCTGATAGTTGCCCAGGCCGGTCTGTGCCACCTCGCTGATCGCGATCACCTGTCCGAAGTTGCCAAAGCCGATCGGGTTATCGGTCCCGATGAGCGCTCTGCCACCCGCCGCGACAATTTGCTTCAACGCCCTTGTCGTCCCGACTTGGGTTGACAACTGCGCTGCCGTGAGCGGGGGCGCCGCGAACTCCTGCTGTGCCAGCGCGTACTGCCATGGGCTCTGCAGCGCCTTGATCCGCGGGTCATCGATGGACGGCTGACCATTGATGTCGGGAAGGAAATTCGGCGCGCCCGTGTACGGCGTGGTGGTGATCGACATTCCCGAGCGGCCGTACAGCTGGATCGTGTCAGCGTAGGCGACAACGTCGTTGGACACCGCGATCTGGTAGCCCAGACGCTGCGTCGCCCAATGCGAGCCGCCGTCCTGGCCGTAGGCCAGCGCCGGCCAGAAGTAGTGCGAGAACGAAGGTATCCCGAGGGTGTGACCCGCCTGAATCGCAACCTGCTCGAGGCTGTTGGGGAGCCTCACGTACGTCTTCATGATGTCCGGGTTCAGCTTTCCGAGCCGCTCAAGATTCGTGGTCACCGCCGACTGGTTCGGATCCGCCCGCATCCACGCGTAGAAGATCCTGCTCCCGTCGACCGGCTCGGCAGCCCAGAAGTATCGAGGGCCGGGAGCCGTACCGGACTGCTGGGACTCAACCTCCAGGAGCGAGTGGTACGGCTCGTCCCCCATCGACATCTCGCTCGTGATCCCCATCGCAAGCTCGAGGCGGTTCGTGCGGCCACCCGCGAACGGCTGATCCATCCCCTCGTGCGCGTGCGACTCCCACAAGCCCGGAATCACGGTGTCCTGGGACGCATTCACGTACTGGACGCCCGCGCCGTACGTCGACCGCGGCTGAGCCGGCCCGACGCGCACGATCTTGTTGCCGCTCACCACGATGTCCACGTTGCGCTCCTCGGAACCGCTCGTTCCCGCCCATAGCGTTCCAGCGTGGATCACCTTTTCCCCCGATGGGGGCGCCTGCGGCCTCCACGTCAGCTTCACCGGCACCGTCGTCGGCCCGCCACCCTTGATCGAGATCAGCCGCAGCGTCCCGCCCGAGTCATACAGAATGTGCTGTGAGTCTCCCGACCAGCTCAGCTGATCCGCCGCCTCCACCGTCAGCTTCCTCGGCGCGCCGGTCGGTGCCCCGGTCGCCGGATCAACCCGCACAACCTGCAAGACGTTGTCCATCACGTAGGCCATGAACTTCCCGTTCGGCGACCACACCGGCCCGTCGTCCTCCACCCGGTTGCTGATCGTCTCATACGGGTTGGCGGGATCCGCGAAGTACTCGTTCGTCGCACCCGTCGAGGCGTTGACCGTTGCGATCTTGCTCACGCCTTCGCGGAAGCGGTTCGAGTACTGCTGCAACACCGCCAGCGCGATCGTGTTGCTGTCCGGCCCCCACGTCGGTCGTCCCGGCTCAAAGTCGGAGTTGATGGTGAGTCCCGCGGAGTTCGCCGTCCCCCACACCTTCTGAAACTGGCCCGTCGCGACGTCCGCGACGTACATCTCCCGAGCACCCGCCTCCAGATCGAGCGTGTCCATGAACGCGATCTTCTTGCCGTCTGGCGACCACGCCAACTGCACCTCCGGCCCCGTGAACGGTGGCGTCAACTTCCGCGTCGCCCCCGTGTGCAGGTTGCGAATGAAGATCGCCATCGACCCATCCGAGTCAGTCGAAAACGCCAAAGACTTCCCATCCGGGGACCATGCCGGATCCGCCTTATAGAACTTGTCGCTCGTCAGCTTGTGCGGCTTGTGCCCGATCGTCATCAGCCACAGCTGGTTCAGTGCGACGAACGCCACTTGCTTTCCGTCTGGCGACACCGCCGGAGTTACGATGCCCACCGCCTGCTGCTTCGCCGTCGACGAGAAGTTGTAGCTCTTCATCGGATACGAAGCCCGAGCGAACGACACGCGCGCCGTGAACGGGACATTCGTCACCGCCCCCGTCGTCACGTTCCGCTGCCAGATCTTCCCGTTCGCCGCATAAACCAGCGTGTCATTCGACAACCACGGCGCTGGGAACGCGAACACATCCTCATCGCCAGATACCGCCGTGCCATTCACGAACAACTGCGTCAGCGGCCCCCCATTCACGCTCGTCGGCCCCCCCGAACCCGCACTGGCCTGCCCCACGTACGCGAGGTTCTTTCCGTCCGGCGAGTACGTCGGGGAGTACAGCGTGATCGAGGAGTTCGTGTAGAGCATCTGGACCGCACCCTGTCCGTTGGCAGCGACCGAATCGATCGCGTGGGTCGAGTCGACGTAGGTGATATGCGAACCATCCGGCGTCCACGTCGGGTAATAGGCATTGCTCAGCACCGGGTCATGCGTGATCTCCGTCAACTGCCCCGTTGCCAGCGTGAGCACCCACACGTTGTAGCTACCGCTTGCCAGCCCGGGCGGCGACCCCGCCGCCGGACGATCGGAGGAAAAGGCAATCTGCGTCCCATCCGGGGAGAACATCGGCTCGCGATCGTCGTAGGAACCGAACGTCAGCTCACGGACGTTTGAGCCGTCCGGATTCATCGCCCAAATATGGAAATTCCCACTCTTATACGACTGAAACGCGATCGTCTTCCCGTCCGGTGACCATGTCGGATAAGCCGTGTCCTGTGACAAGCTCGAGATCCGCGTCGCCGTACCGCCTGCCGCCGGCATGGTCCACAGATTCCCCATGAAATTCATGACGATCGAATGATCATCTCCAGACAGCGCAAGCGTCAGCGCGCTCCCCTCGTGGAGATCCAGCACCCCGGAGGTACCCCCGCCCGTTGCGCCCGACGCCCTGTGTTGAGCGGGACGAGCCGCAGAGCCCGAAACACCGACCGCGACCGCCACCAGCACCAGACCAACAGGCACTAGCCACCGGAGCAAACGACCCGTTCCACGCATACTCCCCTCCCTCACGAGGCTGCACACACGACAATCTCTCGACAACACGCCGGCAAGCGGAGATGGACCTTACCGCGGCGCCGATACCGACACAACATGTCGCCGTCGATGCAGGACCAGAAGCTCACAAAACCTCACCAAACACCGGTATAACCCGAACACCGAGCGTGAGGGTAAACTTGCGCACCACGCGTGCCCTGGCGCCGTGTCGCCAACGCGATAGCGCCCCGTCAGCGGACACGAAGCTCAAGCGATCCCGGTCCCTTCGCTGACGACGGTCACGGCTGGTGCCCGAGCGGTTCGTGCTCTGCAATGAGGGGAAGTTCGGGACGAGCCGGCGAGTCGGCCCGTTTGATTGCTCCCATGTGACGACTACATCGGCTTCCCTTCCCACTCACCCAGGCGGCTGACATGCTCGCCCGGCGGGGTCGACGCGGTGCTGGTGGATGAGGCCCAGGACTTCCTCCCCGACTGGCTTGACGCGCTCGAACTGCTCCTCGACGAGGGCGAGGGGATCATGTTCCTGTTTGCGGATGAGAGCCGGGCGATTTACCGCCGCGGTTCGCGCGGTCGGCGAACATCCTTCGCCACCGCCTGACGGCGAACCTGCGAAACAGCGTCTCGATCCACCGGCTGCTGATGGGGCATTCCGGCGAGCAGTCCGTGGCCAAGAGCCCTACGGGCGCCGCGCCGCGCCCGAGTTCGAGCTGGTTCGGGCGGCGCATGCACCGCCCGTTCCCTGGATCAGGCAGCGGACTCGACCACTACCGGAGATGACCGGCGCAACCCGGTCCAGCGCGGGATGTACCAGGCCCGCTCGCCGAGCAGGGCGAGCGTCGCTGGCAACAGCACGCCGCGGATCACCGTTGCGTCGATCAGGATCGCGGCCGAGAGGCCGACGCCCATCTGCTTGAACTCGATCAGGCTCAGGGTGCCGAAGATCGCGAACACCCCGACCATCACAAGCGCGGCGCTGGTGACGACGCCGGCGGTGCTGCGAACCGACTGGACCACGGCCTCACGGGCCGGGACGCCGCGGCCGACGGCCTCGCGGATGCGGCTGAGCATGAACACGTGATAGTCCATTGACAGGCCGAACAGCACCACGAACAGGAACAGCGGGAGCCACGAGGTGATCTCGCTCGTGCCCTGGAAGCCGAGCAGCTTGTGGCCGACGCCGTGCTCGAAGACCAGCACTAGCAGGCCGTACGCCGCCGCGACCGAGAGCAGGTTCAGGGCGATCGCCTGGAGCGGGATGACGATCGATCGGAACGTGAACAGCAGCAGGAGGAACGCCGCGCCGAGCACGAAGGCGAACACGATAGGCAGGTGCGAGTTCATCGTCGAGTCGAAGTCGACGGTGCCCGCGGTGTTGCCGGTGACACCCGCCTCGACGCCGTGAACGGCGCCGACGGTTTGCGGCACGAGCGCGCGAAGCCTCGCCAGGGCCGCGTCCGACGTCGCGTTAGTGCCGTTACCGGCGAGCGGGATCGAGACCGTCTCGGCCTGGTGGTCCTTGCTCTGCTGAACGGTGATCGGGTGCAGCAGGCCCCTCGTCGTGCTCGCCTCGCCGATCAGCTCGGCGGTCGCGCGCTGGATCTGGGCCGTGCGCACGTCGTGCGCCTGGATGCCGACGTACGCGGGCTCGGAGCCACCGGGGAACGCCTGCTGGATTCGGTCGTAGGTTTTTACTATCGGGATGGTGCGCGGGAGCGACGACGCCCCCGGGAGCGCGGTCTGCATGTTCAGCACCGGCAGCGCGAGCGCGATCAGCGCCAGCGCGCTGATGGCGGCCGCGATCCCCGGCCTGCGCATCACCGGCCGCAGCACGAGGTTCCACAGGCGCGACTCACCGGCCGCCGAGCGGCGAAGCCGGTGAAGCAATGGGATCCGGCCCTTGTCGACCCGTGGTCCGAGCGCGCTCATCATCGCCGGTAGCACGGTCAGCGACCCGACCATCGCAACGGCGACGACCATGATCGTTCCTACGGCGAACGACGTGAACACCTTCGAGCCGGCGAAGAACATCCCCGCCATCGCGATCATTACGGTGAAACCGCTGATGAGGATCGCGCGCCCCGACGTGGCCGCGGCGGCACGCAGAGCTGCCTCCTCGCCGGCGCCGGCCGCCCGCTCCTCGCGTTCGCGACGGAGGTAGAACAGCGAGTAGTCGACGCCGACTGCGAGCCCGATCAGGAGCACGACCGAGCTGATCGCGCCGTCCATCGGGAGCAGCTGCGAGACGAGGCCGATGAGCCCGAGCGTCCCGGCGACGGCGGTCAGACCGAGCAGCATGGGCAGGCCCGCGGCGATCAGCGAGCCGAACGCCAGCACCAAGATCAGCAGGGTGATCGGGAGCGACAGCGTCTCGGCGCGCGAGAAGTCCTGGCCGAGCGACTCATTCATCGCCTTCTGCGAGCTTGCGTCGCCG
>JAFASQ010000076.1 GCA_019244395.1 Solirubrobacterales bacterium
AGCGACTCGAGCACGCGGGCCGCCAGGCCCTCCTCCTCGCGCAGGAGCCCGAGCAGGATGTGCTCGGTGCCGATGTAGTTGTGCTTGAGCGTCCGCGCTTCTTCTTGAGCCAGGACAACGACCTGACGGGCTCGCTCTGTGAATCGCTCGAACATGATTCTTCTCTCTGCGTGTGGCGGGTATCGGGCTCTGCTCGGTCGGGGTGTTTTCCGGTCTGCTGCTCCGCTACCTGATGCTTTACATGGTAGTTGGCGGTTGCGGGGACACCGACGACTCCGTCTCTACCCATCTAATCGGCTGCTCGACGCCGGTTGATGAGCGCAACGGTCTCGCTTTTCTCGGGCCATAAGCGAGTTTACCAACGCCCATACACCCCTCTCACGCCCTGTTTCGCGGCCTGGCTTGGAGTTCACAGGACTTTCATGCGTGGGAGTTCGCCGGCCCGGCCCCCCGCGCCCGCCACTCTTGACGTGTTTTGCAGGCGTTACGACGCGAGGGGGTCCGGCCCGGCCTACCTCCCACGCACCCATCATCGTGGCCAGCCGGCCGCGGCGGGGGTTCGGCGCGCACCCGCCGGGTTGCACAGGCTTTGAAGCGAGCGCGCCGGGGACAGGCAGACCCTCAGCCCCGCCACTGTGGCTTTTCCAGCCCGTTGGGCCGCGGGGGGCCCAGCAGCGCGTGGGGCCCAGCAGCGCCGCCTCGCTGTATGCCCCATCTGAGTACTAATTCGATCGAAATAGTGCTTAGGGCCGGCGCGCGGGAATGTCGGAAGCACGCGCGGGATGGCCGGCCGGACCCCCTCGCGTCCTACACCCCGCGGGAGCGATTGACCCGACGAAGCCGGGGGGTCCGGGCGGCGGCCCCCGCGCGTGCCAACCGCCGAAATCAATCCCGCATCGCCGGAAACAGCACAACCTCGCGGATTGACTGTCGTCCGGTAATCACCATCACAAGGCGGTCGATGCCGATGCCGATCCCGCCCGTCGGCGGCATTCCCTGTTCCAACGCCTCCAGAAAGGCCTCGTCGAAGGGCTGGGCCTCCATGTCCCCGGCGCCGGCGAGCGCCCGCTGCTCTTCGAACCGCCGCCGCTGCTCATCGGGATCGTTGAGCTCGGTGAACGCGTTGGCGATCTCCATCCCGCCGACGTAGGCCTCGAACCGTTCGACCAGATCCGGGTTCGACCGGTGGCGCTTGGCGAACGGCGACAGCGCCACCGGATAGTCCATCAGGAACGTCGGCTCGCTCAGGGTCGGCTCGACGTGCTTGGAGAGCAGCTCGTCGACCAGCTGCGGCCAAGTGTCCTTCGGGGGAACGTTCAGCCCCCGGGCGGCCATGGCGCCGGCCAGAGCGTCACGATCGGCGTGCTCGCCGATGTCGATCCCGGTCCGGTCCAGGATCGCCTGGGGCAGCGTTTCGCGCTCCCAGGGCGGCGTCAGATCGATCTCGCCCGAGTAGCCCGCCTCAGCGGCCACATACGCCACCAGCCGCTCGCAGCGCGCCGCGATGTCCTCGTAGTCGGCGTATGCCTCGTAGAACTCGAGCATCGTGAACTCCGGGTTGTGCGTGGAGTCCACGCCCTCGTTGCGGAAGTCCTTCCCGAGCTCGTACACCCGCTCGAGGCCGCCGACGATCAGCCGCTTGAGGTAGAGCTCGGTGGCGATCCGCAGGTAGAACTCGCGATTCAGCGCGTTGTGGTGCGTCGTGAACGGCCGGGCCGCGGCGCCCCCATACAGCGGCTGGAGCACCGGCGTCTCGACCTCGATGAACCCCTCGGCGTCCAGGAAGCGGCGTGCCGCGGAGATGACCCGTGCGCGCACGATGAACAGCTCGCGGGCCTCCTCGTTGGCCATCAGGTCGAGCTCGCGCCGGCGAAACCGGGTCTCGACGTCGGTCAGCCCGTGGTGCTTTTCCGGTGGCGGGCGCAGCGACTTGGCCAGCAACGTGAACGACTCCACGCGCAGCGTCAGCTCGCCCCGCTTGGAACGGAAGGCCGCGCCGTCAACCCCGATCAGGTCACCGAGGTCGAGGCCGAGCAGTTGCTCCATCCCCTCGGGCCCCAGTTCGTCGACCCGGGCCTGGAGCTGGATCCGCCCGGATCGGTCGACCAGATCGAGGAACGCCATCTTGCCCTGCCCGCGGCGGGCGGCCAGCCGGCCGGCGAGGCGATGGCGCACGTCGGTCTCCTCGCCGTCGCGCAGCGATTCATGCGCCGCGCGCACGGCCGCGATCGGCTCGACCCCATCGAACTCGTGGGGAAACGGCTCGACCCCGGCCTCGCGCAGCGACCGAAGCTTGCGGCGCCGCGTCGCCAGCAGCTCCGCCGAGCCGTCGGCCTCCTCGCTCATGTTGGCCTTTTACTTGGACTCGACGTCGATCTTGGTGATCTTCAGCCGCCGCTCGCCCTTGGGCGTGGTGATCGCGACCTCGTCGCCGCGCTTGCGTCCGAGCAGCGCCTTGCCGACCGGCGACTCGTTGGAGAGCTTGGCCTCCGCCGGACTGGCTTCGGCCGAGCCTACGATCGTGTACCTGGTCGACTTGCCGCCGTCGTCCTTGACATGGACCACCGATCCGACGCGCACCTCGTCGGTGCCGAGATCGGACTGGTCGATCACCGTGGCCGAGCGAAGCTTCTCCTCCAGCGTCGCGATCCTGGCCTCGAGCATCGCCTGCTCGTTCTTTGCGTCGTCGTACTCGGCGTTCTCCGAGATGTCGCCGAACTCGCGCGCCTCCTTGATCCGGGCGGCGACCTCGCGCCGGCGTGTGGTTGTCAGGTGATCGAGCTCGGTCTTGAGATTGGCGAGCCCTTCCGGTGTGATGATGACGTCCTTAGGCATGGTGCAGACCTGTATTCGGTGGGCGCCGCCGGGGCTTCCGGCGGTCCGGACGAAGAAAAAACCCGCCTGCTCAGCGGGGGATTCCCAGGCAGCTAGGGCTGCCGGGCGGATGAGTATAGAGCCCCGGGCGACCCGCCGAACTCAGCCGCGAGGCGCTCAAAGACGCTTGAGGAAGTGCGCTGAGGTGCGGCCGTAGTCAAGCCGCTGATACAACCTGTGCGCGCCGGTTCGGTGAAGTGCGCTGGTGGCTTCGATCCGCGAGCACCCAGCCTCGCGGGCCGCGGTTTCCGCGGCTTCGAGGAGCATCCGCCCGATGCCACGGCCACGATGCGCCTCGTCTACGACGAGGGTGGTGACCCGGCACCAGGGATGGCTCTCGTGTGCCACCGGCACGAAGTAGCACGTCGCCTCTCCGACGAGGGCACCGTCGCGCTCGGCGACGAGCACGGCGGCGCGAGGATCGTCGAGCGTGTTCTCGAGCGCGCCGCCGAGCGTATCTGCGGGCTGCGGATATCCCAGCTGGTCGAATAGGCGGGCGAGCTGCTCGGCGTCCTCGGGGCGAGCCGAGCGAACGCCACGCGGACTCAAATCAGTTCGCTTGCCCGAGCGCATCGCCGTGGAGCAATCGCCGCGCCGCCTCGAGCGTCGGCGCGGTCTGGAGCGATGCCTGAAGGCCACGGCCGCCGCCGAGCTGCTCCACGTACCACGGATAGAACTTGCGCAGGTACCGGGTGGCGCGGTCCTCACCCAGGTGCTCCACCGCCCGATCGAGAACCCAGTCGAGCTCGTCGAGGATCTCCGCCCGATCCGGCTCTGAGACGCGCCGCCCCAGGACCT
This sequence comes from Solirubrobacterales bacterium, assembly GCA_019244395.1. Classification (GTDB taxonomy): domain Bacteria; phylum Actinomycetota; class Thermoleophilia; order Solirubrobacterales; family Solirubrobacteraceae; genus Palsa-465. The sequence continues at coordinate 3,673 of JAFASQ010000076.1, forward strand.
GCTCGAACAGCCATGGGTTGCCGAGCGACCCGCGGGCGAGCAGCACGCCGGCCGCCTCCGTGCGCTCGAACGCCCGGCGCACCTGCTCGGGCGTGTGCAGCCCGCCGGAGATGAGCACGGGCACCGGCAGCTCCTCGACCAGGCCGCGGGCAAGCTCATAGTCCGGCGCGCCCTTGTGGCGCTGGGAGGCATGCCGGGGGTGAATCGAGATGCCGACCACGCCGGCGTCGAACACCAGCCGGCGTGCCACCTCGAGTCCGCTCGCGTCCCCCGGCCGCTGACCGGAGCGCAGCTTGACGGTGACCGGCAGCCCGCTCCCGCGTGCCGCGGCCCGCGCCACCGCCACCGCTCGCCCAGGCTGCTCGAGCAAAGCCGCCCCGGCGCCGGTCTTGCACACCTTGGGCACCGGACAGCCCATGTTGATGTCGATCAGGTCAGCGCCGGCGGCGGCCACACGCTCGGCAGCCGAGGCCATCACTTCGGGATCGTGCCCGAACAGCTGGACCGAGACCGGGTGCTCCTGGGGATGGATGCGCAGCAGCTCGCGGCATGTACGCTCGTTGCGGTAGTGCACCGCGAAGCTCGAGACCATCTCAGACACCACCAGCCCGGCGCCGTGGCGCTTGGCCTGCAGGCGCACGAACCAGTTGCCGATGCCGGCCAGCGGCGCCAGCACGACCCGGTTGGGGATCGATACTCCGCCGAGGCGCCAGGGTTCAGCGAGCGACCGGGCCATAGGGGTTTCATGGTACGAATCCGGCGATGAACCTGTTCGACACGCTCCGCCCATGGACCCAGGTGGTGTTCGACCAGGTTCCGGACCTCCAGCTGTTCGACGCGCACACGCACCTCGGCCAGAACGACCCCGACGGGATGAAGCAGACCGGCGAGGAGCTCGTCGCCTCGCTGGAGCGCGCGAGCGCGCGCGGCGCGTTCGTGTTCCCGTTCCACGAGCCCGACGGCTATCGCGTCGCCAACGACGACGTGCTCGCCGCCGCGCGCGCCGCGAACGGGCGGCTCGTGCCGTTCTGCCGCGTCAACCCGCACGACAGCCCGGTGCCCGAGGCCGAGCGCAGTCTGGACGCCGGGGCCAAGGGAATCAAGCTGCATCCACGCGCCGAGGCGTTTACGCTCGACCATCCGGAGGTTCGCTCGATCGTGGCGCTCGCCGACGAGCGCTCGCTGCCGGTCCTCATCCATGCCGGGCGCGGGATTCCGGCGCTCGGCCTGCACGCCGTCCAGCTGGCCGAGGAGTTTCCGAACGCCCGGCTGATCCTCGCCCACGCAGGCACTAGCGACCTGTCGTGGATCTGGCGCGCGGCCGCCGACCTCCCGAACCTCCTGTTCGACACGGCCTGGTGGATCCCGGCCGACCTTGAGGCGCTCTTCTCGCTCGTTCCGCCGGGACAGATCCTGTTCGCCAGCGACGCTCCGTACGGCAACACGCTCATCTCGGCGGCCTTCCAGCTGCGCTGGGGCCTGGAGCTCGGTCTTTCGCACGAGCAAATCCGCTCGATCGCCGCTGAGCAGTCGCTCCGGATCGCCGCGCGCGAACCCCTCCAGCCGTGTGGCCCGGCGATCGGCGAGCGCGAACGCGCCCCGCACCTGCTGCTCGACCGGGTCGCCTTCTTCCTGCTCTTCAGCGCGCTGGGCGCGATGCGGGGCGTCGACCCGACCGAGATGCTCGCGCTCGCGCGCCTCGCATGCGACGTCCCCGACGAGATCGACGATGCGCCGGTGTTCGCCGCCATTCGCGGCCTGCTCGACGACTATGAGGAGTACGCCGCCGAGAACCCCGACTCGCGCCGGCGAATCACCTTCCTGATCCTGGCCGCGACGGTGGCCAAGACGCCGGACGTGCCGATCCCGGCACAGGCTGTGGAGCGGCATTCCGTTCCCAGATCAGCCGCAGCCCGGTCAGCGTGAGCAGGTCGTCGACCTCGTCGATCGTCTCGCGGATGAACGGGACGAGCACCCCGGCCAGGCCGCCGGTGGCGATCACGCACGTGGTCGGCCCGAGCTCGACGCGCAGCCGCCGGACGATTCCTTCCACCTGACCGGCGAAGCCGTACACGATCCCGCTGCGGATCGCGTCGACGGTCGACTTGCCGATCAGCGAGCGCGGCCGGCCCAGCTCGACCTTGGGCAGCTTGGCCGCCCGGTCATACAGCGCGTCGATTGAGATCTCCGCGCCGGGCGTGATGATGCCGCCGAGGTACTCGCCGGCCGACGACACGACGTCGTAGGTGATCGCGGTGCCGAAGTCGACGATCACGCAGGTGGCGCGCACCTTGTCGTAGGCGGCGACCGCGTTGGCCAGGCGATCGGCGCCGACCTCGTGCGGGTTGTCGTAGCGGATCGGCATCCCGGTGCGGATCGAGGGTCCCACCACCAGCATCTCGTGTCCCAGGTAGCGCCTGGCCATCAGCGTCCACTGCTCGGAGAGCTGGGGCACGGTCGAGGACACGATCGAGCGGCCTACGTCTCCGAAGGCCATCCCCCGCAGCCCGAGCAGGTTGGACAGCGCCGCCCCGAGCTCGTCCCCGGTCGAGTCGCGTACGGTGGCGAACCGCCAATGCTCCGCCACCGTCGTCGACCCATCGGCGAACAGGCCGAAGTGCGTCTGGGTGTTGCCGACGTCGACGACCAGCAGCATGCGCGAACCCTAGTGGACCCGTCCGCCAGTCCCGCGTTCTTCGCCCCTACATGAGCGGGTCGCCCACCCGCCGGACCTCCTGGCCCGCGCCACCGAGCGCGGCCAGCGCGTCCGCCAGCCGCACTCCGTCCGGCAGCGTCAACTCCGGATCGAGCTCCAGCAGCGGCACAAGCACGAACCGCCGCGAGACCACTTCGGGGTGCGGGAGCGTCAATCGCTCCGACGAGTACACGAGCGAGGCCAGCAGCAGCACGTCGACGTCGATCGGCCGCGGGCCGTGCCGCACGCCCCCCGCCTGGCGTCCGAGCGCCCGTTCGACCTCCTTGCAGGCCCTGAGCAGCTCATCCGGACCGAGCCCGGTCTCGACGCGTACGCACGCGTTGTAGAAGTCGCGCTGGTCGAGCACCAGCCCGACCGGTTCGGTTTCGTACACCGACGATGAGGCCACGACCCGCACGCCGTGCGCCGGCAGTTCGCGCACCGCCGCCTTCAGATGACCGCGCCGGTCGCCGACGTTCGACCCCAGGCCGAGAAAGCCCGGCGTCATTCCGCTTCGCGCCACACCTCGACCGACACCTCGCTCACGGGCAGCGCCATCGGCGGCTCCGGCTTGGCCGCCTTGACCCACACCGCGCCCACTTCGTAGCGCTCGAGCAGGCGGTCGGCGATCGCGGCGCACAGCCGCTCGAGCGTCTTGTAGGAGCGCTGCTGCGCGACCAGGTTGGCCATCTCGCACACCTGCGCGTAATCGACCGTGTCCTCGATCCGGTCGGTGACCGTCGCGTCGCAGTCGCCGACGTCGAGCCGGAGGTCCAGCAGCAGCCGCTGGCCGACCTCGCGTTCGGCCTCGGTGACCCCCAAGTGCGTGAACAACGAGAGCCCGCTGACCTCGATCGTCACCTCGGGCTCGGGGTGCCCCTCCTCCTCGTCGTTCTCCTCTACCTCGTCGTACTCGTCCGGTTCTTCCATGGCGCGGGCACCGTAGCAGCCGCGACCGTCAGCGCGTCGCGAACGGGCGCCACGTCGTGGACGCGGAACACGCTCGCCCCGCGCTCGTAAGCCAACACGCTGGTGGCGATCGTCGCGGCCACCCGGTCGTCCACCTCGCGGCCGGTGAGACGGCCCAGGAACGACTTGCGCGAGGTCCCGATCACCACCGGCCGCCCCAGCTCGACCAGCTCGTCGAGCCGGCGCAGCAGCTCCAGGTTGTGCTCGAGCGTCTTGCCGAAACCGATCCCGGGATCCACAAGGATCCGCTCGAGCGCCACGCCCTCGGCCAACGCGAACGCCATTCGCTCCTCCAGAAAGGACTTGATGTCCCCCACCACATCGCCATAGCGAGGATCGCGCTGCATCGTGCGCGGGTCGCCGAGCATGTGCATGAGGCAGCAGTCCGCCCCGGCATCCGCCACCACCTGGGCCATGCTCGCGTCCCCGCGCAATGCCGTCACGTCGTTGACCAGGGTCGCGCCGGCCTCGAGTGCCCGCAGCGCCACGCCGGCCTTGGACGTATCGATCGAGATCTGCGCGCTGACCCCTCGTTCGAGCAAGCCCTCGATCACCGAGATCACCCGCCTCAGCTCCTCGGACTCGGGGACGGGGGCCGCGCCCGGACGGGTCGACTCTCCCCCGACGTCGAGGATCGTCGCGCCCTCGGCCTCGAGCTCGAGGCCATGCTCAATCGCGGCCTGGGCGGCCAGATAGCGGCCACCGTCCGAGAACGAGTCGGGGGTGACGTTGATCACGCCCATGATCCGGAAATCGCCCGAGGCGCCTGGCGAGGCGTCACTCATCCGGCCATCGTCCGTGCTCGTCGAAGTACTCGCGCGCCTCCTCCTCCCGGTCGCGCTCGCGATTGCTCTGCACGCTCATCCGATACATCCAGTTGATCATCCACACGATCAGGGCGGCGATCACCAGCGCCACGCCCGCGCCCGCCGCCGCCGTTTTCCCATGGCCGATGACGATGCCGATCACGCCGGCCACCGCGATGGCCACCGGCACCCAGACCCGCGTGACGGCCAGCATAAACCGGCCGAAGCCACCCGGCTGCCTAGCGTCGCGGCTCATCGTCAGCGGATAGTGTCCCGCCCCGATGCACACCCTGTCGCCCGAGCCAGGCAGCGTCACGCGGCGGACGCTGCTGCGCGCGGCGGCCGGCGGCGCGGCGCTCATCACCACGCGCGGCCTGCCCGCGTGGGCTCGTCCCGTGGCACGTCCGGCCGGCCTGCGCGGTCCGGGCAGCGTCCCTTTCCCGGGGCGCCCCGAGGGGACGCCGAGCATGCCCCAGATCGAGCACATCGTCGTGCTGATGATGGAGAACCACTCGTTCGACAACCTGCTGGGGATGGTCCCCCACCAGGTCCCCGGCCGAGCCAACGTCGACGGGTTCCGACTGAAGCACGGGCGCCCGGTCAACGCGAATCCGGACTCGGTCGGCCACCTCGTCCGCGCTCAGCACGCCGCCTCGCCGTGTCAGCTCACCGGCGAGCCCAGCCAGTCGTGGAACGCCAGCCACCAGGCCTACGACAACGGCCGCAACGACGGGTTCGTCAAAGCGAGCGCGCCGGTTGCCATGCGCTACTGGGACAAGCGCGATGTCCCCTTCATCTACTCGCTGACCGAATACTTCCCGCTCGGCGACCGGCACTTCTCCTCGGTGCTCGGGCAGACCTTCCCCAATCGCTCGTACTTCTTCGCCGCCACCTCACAGGGCACGATCAACGACACCATCTCGCCGACACCGCCTCCGGGCGGCTCGATCTTCGACCCGCTCGATGCTCACAACATCGACTGGGCTGTCTACTACCAGGACTATCCGAGCATCCTGGTCGTAACCGGGATCACGACGCCGGCCCGCGCCCTTCGCATCCGCACGTTCGACCGCTTCAGCGCCGACGTCGCCGCCGGCCGCCTCCCCCAGTTCACCTTCATCGACCCCAACTACTCGACCACCTCCGAGGAGAACCCCCAGGACATCCAGCTCGGCGAGCGTTTCATCGCCCAGGTCGTGCGCACGCTCATCCAGGCGCGGACGTGGAAGCACACCGTCCTGTTCCTCACCTACGACGAGCACGGCGGCTACTACGACCACGTCCCGCCGCCGCCCGCCATCGCGCCCGACTCGATCCCGCCGGCCCTGAGCACCGAGGACGTCCCGGCGGCCTTCGATCGTTACGGCTTCCGCGTGCCCATGATCGTGATCTCCCCCTGGGCCAAGCCCCGTTACATCTCACGCGTGGTCCACGACCACACCTCGATCACGGCCTTCGTTGAGCGCAAGTGGAACCTGCCGGCGATGACCTTCCGCGACGCCAACGCCCACCCGATGCTCGACTACTTCGACTTCCGCAAGCCGGCCTTCCTCACGCCGCCCAAGCTAGCCAAAGCGCCCGCGCTCGGCCCTGGCCTCGCCGAGTGCCACGCCGCCGGTCTCAACCCGCCGCTGCCCGACTGACGCCGGTCATCCCGCGCTCCGCTCCGCTCCGCTTCTGTGCTTTAACCAGCCGCCGGCCTTGCCGCGCCGGGCCTGGCCGGCGCCAGGCCGCCGAACGCCGCGAAGCCGGCGCCCCCGTCTGGAGTGACTCGCGCGCCGCGCGGTCACGTTCCGCCAACCGCGACATTCCCGAGCGGCGCGCCACTCCAGACTGGGGCGCCGCGAAAGCGGCCGTTATTCAGCCGTACCGCCGGCCAGCCCCGGACGCGGCAACGGACGCGGCCCCTCGCGCCGTTCGCCCGCCGGGAGACCCGGAATCGGCACCTCGGGCGGCGGAGGCGCCTCGGCCCCGAACACGTCGGCCTCGGTCTGGCCATCGAGCAGCGCCTCGAACTGTTCCTTCTCGATCGTCTCGCGCTTGATCAAGATGTCCGAGAGCTTCCCGAGCGAGTCGCGATGCGAGTTCAGGATGTCCTTGGCCTGGACGTGCGCCGAC
>JAFASQ010000375.1 GCA_019244395.1 Solirubrobacterales bacterium
GGTGGCGTGTACATCGCCGAGGTGGTGGCGATTCCGATCGCGATTCTCGTCGGCCTCGGTCGCCAACGGTTGTTCATGGGTCAGACGCTCGCCGAGTTCGTCAACGAACTGGCTCGGCTGCCGGAGGCCGATCCAGAAGCGCTGATGGCAACGGCATTGCGCGACCCGTCGCTGCGGATCGCCTATCGGCGGCCGGAGCTCCGGACGTACGTGGACTCCCACGGCGTTCCAATCGCCCGGTTTCCTTCCGATGAAGCGGTTACCTGGATCGAGCGGGACGGCGCCTCTGTAGCGGCCGTCCTGTTTAACCCGGCGCTGGCGCGCGACGAGCGATTCGTCCAGGCAGCGGGAGCGGTCGCGCTGATCCGGCTCGAGAAGGTCCGGCTCGAGGCGAGCCTAAAGGCCTCGGCCAACGACCTTGCCGCGTCGCGCGTCCGCTTGCTCGAGATGGCTCACACCGAGCGGCGCCGGCTCGAGCGCGACCTCCACGACGGAGTCCAGCAGCATCTCGTGGGTCTGCGCATCAAGCTCGAGATGGCGGCCGACGCGATCAAGGAGGATCCGCAGCAGGGTGAGCGTGTGCTCGCGTCGGTGGGCCGGCAGATGGACGACATCTTGCAAGAGGTCCGCTTGCTGGCCCGCGGCATCTATCCCTCGCTGCTCAGCGAACGCGGCGTGGTGGAGGCCCTGAGGGCCGCCGCGCGCTCCTCACCGGTGCCCGTCGAGGTGCGTGGTCGGGTCGGGCGCTACCCAGAGGACACGGAAGTCGCGGTCTATTTCTGCTGCCTCGAGGCGCTTCAGAACGTGGCCAAGCACGCTGGCGCGAACGCCGCGGCGACGGTGACGCTGCGTGAGGACGAGGGACTGCTCGGGTTCGAGGTGCGGGACACCGGCGTCGGCTTCAACCGCCGCGGGGCATCGAAAGGAAACGGCTTGATCAACATGTGCGACCGGATGGACGCGGTCGGCGGGTCGGTCGAGGTGAGCTCGCAGCGACTCCGGGGCACGTGGGTGCGGGGGAGCGTCCCGATCGATCGACCGGCCCCTGGTCGGCTCTGACGGCGTCCTGGACCGGGTCTGCTCCGACGCACGACCTGGGATGCCAGCCTGTCGAGGGTGACACCTGCACGCCTCCTTGTCGAGCCCGGGAGTGGCGGCGATGCTCGGCGGTCAAAGAACTGACGCGGAAAGGAGTGACCCATGTGTCGCTGGCTTGCCTACTCCGGCTCCCCGATCCTCCTCGAGCGGGCGCTGTACTCGCCGGCTAATTCGCTGATCGACCAGAGCCTGCACGCCAGGCTCGGTGCTGAGCCGACCAACGGAGATGGCTTCGGGGTCGGTTGGTATGACGACGCGCCCACGCCCGGCGTGTTCCGGAGCATCGAGCCCGCGTGGAACGACCAGAATCTCAGGGAACTCTCGGCCCACGTCACCTCCGGGCACTTCTTCGCCCACCTCCGCGCGGCGATCGGGTCACCCGTGCAGCAGACCAACTGCCATCCTTTCCGGCATGGCCGCTGGCTGTTCATGCACAACGGCTACGTAGACGAGCTTGCGCGAGTGCGGCGTGAACTCTTGATGGCAGTCGACGAGTCGCTGTTCCCCCAGATCACCGGCACGGCCGACACCGAGATCCTGTTCTATCTCGCGCTGACGTTCGGGCTCGAGCACGATCCGGCGGAGGCCGTGGCTCGCACGATCGGCCTGGTCGAGCAGGTCGGACACGCCAAGGGCTCCAAGTACCCCTTCCAGGGCACGATCGCCACGACCAACGGCGAGCAAATGTGGTGCTTCCGCTACTCGAGCGAACGTAAGTCGCGCTCGCTGTTCTTCACTCGGAGCGTGGAGACGTTGCGAGAGCTCTATCCAGACCGCGAGGTGGTCTTCGAGGTCTCGGAGGAGACCCGGCTGGTCGTGTCCGAGCCGATCGGGGATCTACCCGGCGCGTGGATAGAGGTCCCGGAGTCGAGCTACGGCGTGGTCGGTGGCGGCGAGGACTCTCTGCACCAGTTCAAGGTGAAGCCGCCGGCCACCGCGACCCCGGTCGCCGGCTAACCGGGCGCTTTAACGCCCCTAGGTCAGCGCACGGAGTCGCTCGGCGCGGGCGCTCAGGCCGACCGATGGCTGGCGACTGCGGCGACCGAGATCGAGCAGCTCGTCGACGAGCGCGAGCACCTCGGCATGCGTGTGATCGTCGTGGGCGGGAAGCGCTTGAATGGCCCGCGCTGCGAGGATGTGCACCGGCGGATCGGGCGCGAACGCCCGGAGGCGCCCCGGCATGAGCCAGCGCGTGCGCCGGGGTGGGCGGCGTTCGTGCGTCCAGGCGGTCAGACGCTCGGCGCGGGCGCGCTCCACGGTCAGGCTGGCGCGGCTGCCGACAACCTTCGACGCGTAGGCGTAGAGGTCCTGGCGGCGGTGATCATCGATCGAGTCGTTGTACGAGCGCAGAAGCGCCGCGATGACCGGGCACACCGAGAGGGGATGGTCGGTGAAATGCTCACCCGCGAGCATCGACGCCAACTCCATGACGCACGCCCCGTCTTCCGGCGAGCGATGCTTGCCCTTGCTGAGTCGGATTGTCTGATAATTGACTGATCCCATGGCGACGACCTTCCTATGGATGGTTGAGGGTCAGTGAGTTCGGCGCACGGATCGGCGGCACGGAACCGCAGTGTCCCCGGCACGGGCGGTCGGCGCAACGGTGTCCGCACCCGAGCATCACGGGTGCCGGCCGGTGTCGCGTGCCCGGTGCCGACTCCGCCTGGCAAAATGTGGGAGCTTCCCGTTCTGAGGGGTGCCGGCGCTCTTTGATCATGGACGCGGAGATGCCAGCCTCAAGCGACCGTGAAGGACGTCTCACGGAGCATGAACGCGCGACGCGGCGCCCGGCCATCCTTCCCGGCTGGGCCTGAGTAGGGACGGGGGCGCCGGGTTGACCACGCTGCGTTCGCTCGAGGCGCGGATCGGGTCGCTCGTACGGGCCATCCAGACGAACGACGCGGCCGCGATCGAACAGGCGATCCTCCGGCTGAGCCGCAGGCGGCGCATGTTCGCCCCGCTGGCCTTCGCGGTGGGCGCCTTCGTCCTGCTGTTCGACGGCCTGCGGCTGATCGTCACCAACTGGCGCTTGATGCTCGTGCAGGTCCTTCCCGCCATGTGGATCTGGCTGGCCATGTACGACTTGAAGGCGCACGTGCTGCACGGGCATTCGTTCGACGCGCTGCGCGGGCCGATCCTGATTCCGATCGGCCTACTGATCGTCGGTCTCACGGTGGTGAGCTTCCTGCTGAACGCGGTGTTCGCGTTCGCCATTGCGCAGTCGGGACGGCCGCAGGTCCGTCCGGCGTTCGCCGAGGCTCGCGGCCACGCGGCGCCGATCGTGGCGTCGGGTGCGCTAGTCGGGGCAGGGCTCGCCGTCGCCACCACCGTGGCGACGCGGTGGGAGCGCCCCTGGTTTGCGCTTTCGCTCGGGATCGTGGTCGGCGTGATGATGGTCGCGTACGTTGCGGTTCCCGCTCGGCTGATCGGAGTCAAGACGGTTGGGTCGCGTCGCGAGAAGCTCACGACGAGCGCCGTGGCCGGGGCATTGGGCGCAACGGTGTGCACGCCGCCCTACGTGCTCGGCCGGGTCGGCCTCCTCATGCTCGGCTCGAAGGCCCTGCTCGTCCCCGGGATCTTCGTCTTCGCGGTGGGGGTCACCCTGCAGGCGAGCGCCACCGGAGCGGTCCGGGCGATCAAGCTGAGCGTCAAACTGACCGCCGGGCAGAGGCCGGCGCCGGTGGCCGGACCCCTAGGACGAGCGCCCGAACAGCCGCAGGAACAGCAGGAAGACGTTCAGGATGTCCAGGAAGATGCCCGCCGCGAGCGGGATGGCCTCGTTCGCACCGGCCCGTCGCAAGCGGTTGAAGTCGATCACGATGTACAGCCCGAAGACGGCCAGGCCAAATAGTGTCCAGGCCGAGTAGACGGCCGGGATGTGTACGAAAAGCAGGACGAGGCCGGTCGCCAACAGGGCGAGCAGCAGCCAGAACGCGATCCGGTACAGAAAGGACAGATCGCGCCGCACGGCATACCCGCCCGACCCGAGACCGGCCACGAACAGCGCCGTCGCCCCGAACGCCTGCCGGACCGCCGTCGGATCGGTGGCAGCGTAGTAGTTGATCGTCGCGGCGACGCTGATGCCGATCAGCAGCCCGAAGGCGATGAGGAGCGCGAGGGCAAGCCCGGTGTTGCCGTGCGCGCTGGCGGCATTGAGCCCGATCAGACAGCCCAGCCCGAGCAGCCAGGCGATGAACCAGCCGGCGCCGCCCCAGCCGCGGGCGATCCACACCCCGAGCGTGGCGGCCGCAACCGTGAGAGCCACAAGGCCCATCACGCGACCGAACAGAGCTGGCGTCGAGGCCCGCACGGGCTGCGCGTAGCCGACGGCACTCATGTCGGTATGTCCTCTGCCACGGTGCGTGAGGATGGCGCGAGGTTCGGGGTTCGCATCATCCGATCGGGATGATGCGCGCCGCGTCATCCGATCGAGATGAAGCGACCATCCGTCCTGCGGCTTAGGCTCAC
>JAFASQ010000166.1 GCA_019244395.1 Solirubrobacterales bacterium
CACCTCTATGGCCCTGGTCGCCACCGGCCGTGCCGGATCGCGGATCCACTCGCTCCACGATCCCACGTACAGCGCGCCGGCAAAGCCGGCCAGCTCGAGCGCCAGCACCTCGTGCGCGGCGGTGACCCCGGAGCCGCAGTAGGCGCCGACCTCGACCCCATCGCGGACCCCGGCCGCCGCGAACCGCTCACGCAGCTCGCCGGCGTCCAGGAAGCGACCGTCACCATCGACGAGTTCGCTGCTCGGGACGTTGACCGCCCCCGGGATGTGGCCGGCGACCGGGTCGATCGGCTCGCGCTCGCCGCGGAAGCGCTCCGGCGCGCGCGCGTCGAGGAGCACGCCGGCGCCCGCCACCGCCGCCGCGGCGGCCGCGTCGAGCAGCGGCATTTGCCCAGCGCGCGGAACGAAATCCCCAGGGTCGGCTGCGCTCACCCCCCGCTCGATGGCGTAACCGGCGGCCAACCACCCACTGAAACCCCCATTCAAAACAAAAACCCGCGAATGGCCGAAGTACCGCAGGAGCCACCACGCTCGCGCCGCGGCCATCGAGCTCCCGGCGTCGTAGATCACGACCGGGCGCTCGGCGGACACGCCGGCGGCGCGCATCGCCTCGCCGAATACCTCGGCCGGCGGCATCGGGTGCCGTCCGCCCTCGCCCGGCGGCGCGGCCAGAGCCGTGTCGAGGTCGACGAATTCCGCCCCGGGGATGTGGCTCTCGAGGTACTGCGGCCAGCCGGGCGGCCCGCCCAACTCCCAGCGCACGTCGAGCACCGTGGCCGCTGGCGGGATCTCGTCAACGAGGGTCATCGCTTCCCGATCGCGTAGCGGAGGATCGATAGATCGGTCAGCCATTCGACCGGCGCCTTGTCGTCGGTGTATACGGCACCGCCGCGCAGGGCCGGGGCCATCCGCGCGGCCACCGACTGCGCCAGCGGCTGCAGATCGCGGGAAACCGCCGCCCCCGGCGTCGCCAGCCGAGCCAGCGACAGGGGCGCGGTCCCGGCGAAGACCAGCGAGTTCGAGTCGCTCACCACGTCGCGCGCCACCACCGGGAACACCGCGCGCAGCGTGGCCGAGACCACCTTCTCGAGCGCATCGGATCCCGGTATGTGCCCCACGTTGACGGTCAGGGTCCCGCCGGGATTCAGATGCGAGCGGATGAGCGAGAAGAACTGCCTGGTCAGCAAGTAGAACGGGATGTAAGGCTGCCGGTAGGCGTCCAGGAAGATCGCGTCATAGCGCGCCCGGCTCGTCTCGAGCCAGGGTCGGGCGTCGGCGGTGTACAGGTGGAGGTTCTGACCGCGCAGGCCGAAGTAGCGCTTGCCGATCACGGTCAGCTCACCGTCGATCTCGACCGCGTCGACGCGCGTGGCCGGGTAGTAGTGGCCGTAGGCGCGCGCCACCGTGCCCGCCGCGTCGCCCAGGATCGCGATCCGGGCCGGCGCCTCGGGGCGCGCGGCGAACGGCAGCACGAGGAAGTCGTCCCAATACCCGTCGGTCAGGTAGCTCCAGGGCCGGTACAACGAGTGGATCGCCACGCCCTCGTTGAGCTGGAGCCAGCGCTCGCCGCTGGGGAACTGGAGCACGCGCGCGTACTGGTAGTCGGTTTCGCTCGAGTAGATCACCCGCGCCCCGGCCACATCCGCGCCGACCGCGCTCGGCGGCACGGCGAGCAGCGCGGCGATCGCCGCCGCCACGACCAGGAACCGCCACGACCCGGCCCCCAGCGCCGCCGTCACCGCGAGCGCGGCGGCAAAGACCAGGAACGTGCGGTGGGTCCCCATCAGCGGGATCAACAGCAGCGCGGCCAGGAACGTGCCGAGGAGCGACCCGGCGGTGGAGATCGCGTACAGGCGCCCGGTCACCGTGCCGGTGTCGGTCACGCGCCCCACCGCCAGGCGGTTCGCGTACGGCGCCACCATGCCGAGCAGCAGTACCGGCACGGCGACCAGGATCAGCACCGCGGCGAGCGAGCCCAGGAAGCCACCGACCGACAGGGAGCCGAGCGCCTTGACCGCGGCGCGCAGGAACGGATCGGAGACGAACGGCACGATCGCCAGCAGTACCGCCGCGCACAGGACGATCGCGCACAGCCCGCGCAGATCGGCCCGGCGATCCGCCAGCCGGCCCCCTACGGCGTAGCCGACCGACAGGGCGACCAGCACGGTGGCGATGGTGTTGGCCCAGATGATCGTCGAGGCTCCGAAGTAGGGGGCGAGCAGGCGCGCGGCGGCGATCTCCGCCCCCAGGCTGGCCGCCCCCACCGAGAACGCGATCGCGCGCAGCCGCCAGAACGGAACCGGGAGGGGCGTCCGGTCGCCGCGCGCGTCGGGCGCCCGCGCGGCCCGCGTCGACCGGATCTTCGTCGTCACGCTCACGGCACAGCGAAGCGTAGTGCCGACGATGCGGCGCGCCCGCTGTCCGGGCCCAGACGGGCCGCGGCCGCCCCCGGGGCAGGCGGCCGCGCCCGCCGACTTCGGGTCAGGCCGCTGAGGCTGCCGCCTTCCCGAACAGCTCGAGAATCCCAGGCCAGCCGCCGGGCGAGTCGATGCTCTTGCGAACCTCTTCCATGTGCTCTCCGTAGGCCTCGAGCCCGCGATGCTCGAGCTCGACCCGCGTCTGATTCGGCCCCTCGGACACGAACGAGACCTCGACCTCGGTCAGCAAATCGGGGTCGTAGGCCCACTCGCCGCTGATCTGCCAGCCCAGGACCAGGCGCGAGGGCGGCTTCCACACCAGCACCGTGCCCCACTCGCATTCGCTGCCGTCCACGTCGCGCTCGTACCAGCGGCCCCCCTCACGTCCTTCGACGACCGCCTCGGCGAGCTCGGCGTGGCCGATCTTGTGCGTGCGGGGCCACCACTGGTTGAAGTCCCGCGTGAACACCGTGAAGGCGCGCTCCTGCGGAGCGTTCACCGTGATCGAATGACGGACTGCGGTAGTTGCGCTCATGTTCCTCTCCTGAGTCGGCGCCATTGGTAAGTGCGAACGGACGGTAAGTCTAGACTTACGCATGCGCTCTGTCAAGCTACCGGGATGCTGCTCTACGACTCCGCGGAGTCCGGCAACTGCTACAAGGTCCGGCAACTGTTCGCTCACCTCGGGATCGAGTACGAGCGCCGCGAGGTCAGCGTGATCGACCGGTCGGGCCGCTGGGAACTGCTGGGCGCGCTCAACCCCGCGCTTCGAGTGCCCACGCTCGTCCTCGATGACGGCCGCTCGCTCGGCGAGTCCGACGCGATCATGTTCTACTTCGCCGAGGGCTGGCCGTACCTGCCCGAGGACCGGTTCGAGCGCGCTCAGGTTCTCCAATGGCTGTTCTTCGAGCAGTACAGCCATGAGCCGTACATCGCCGTCGCGCGGTTCTGGGCGATCGCCGGGATCACACCCCCGGAGCCGGAGGCCGAGGCCAAGCGCCGCGGCGGCGCCGCGGCGCTGCGCGCGATGGAGGAACACCTCACCGGGCGTGAGTTCCTAGTCGGCGAGCGCTACACGATCGCCGACATTGCGCTGTACGCCTACACCCACGTCGCCCCGGAGGGCGGGTTCGAGCTCGAGCCATATCCCGCGATCGGGGCCTGGCTGGACCGGGTGGCGGCCCAGCCCGGCCACATCGCCATCACGGACTGATCACGGCCTCACCAAGGCTCGCCTGTCCGCGTTCGCGACGGTGGCGTCGTGGATCTCCAGACGCTCACGCAGGGTGAGTCACGGGCGGATCAGCGCTTGCGGCCGCGCGTGACGCGGCCGGGGAGGGGCAGCGGCGAGAAGCGCTCGGCGGCGAGCCCGGCGAACCCCCGCGGATCGGCTTTGGCCACCAGGTGCGCCAGCTCGAGCCATTCGTTCCGACTCAGGTTCCCCCGGCGCCCCTTGGCCATGCGCACGAGCGTGATCAGCCGCCGGCGCTCGGTCGGCTCGAGCTGGTGCCAGTGCCGGCGAGCCAGCATCACGACCTGCGCGGCGGCCAGCAGTTTCCCTACGGGTATCGCGCGGACGGCTTTGAACGGTTTGACTGCCATCTCTACTGAGTGTAGGACGCGCGCACGACGAAGCGGGGCGGCCGAGCTGGCGCCGCCCCGCTCGTCAGGCTCAGCCCACTACCGGCGCGCCGGTTCGCCGGTGGTCGGGTCGAGGAACAGGGGCCGGTTCTCACCGTCGCGGAACGAGAACATATTGTCCAGCGGGCCGGCCGAGGCGTCCGCCGCGCCCCCGCCGATGCGCGCGCCACCGAGCCAGTTGTCCTCGATCAACCGGACGACCGAGGACTGATCGGTGAACGTGTTGTCGACGAAGTTGCGCTTCGCGAACGGGGAGATGATCAGCAGCGGCTGACGCGGACCGACGCCACATCGCCCCTGCTGGCCGCTCGGGACCTGGGCGGGGTTGTTGCCGCACAAGCCCGGGCCGGTCAGCGCGTCGAGCGTCGTCTGCGACTGATTGACGATCGGACCCATCTGGTGGTCGTACCAGCCGTCGCTGTCGTCGTAGAGGATGACCACCGCGGTGCTCCTCCACGAAGGGAGGCGCTCCAGGTGGTTGATCGTGGAGGTCAGCCAGGTCTGCTCGTCGAGGGGGTCGGAGTAGCCGGCGTGACCGTCTTGGTAATCCGCCGCCTTCAAGTAGGACACGGCCGGAAGGTCGTTGTGGTCGGCCGCCGCGAAGAAATCCTTCAGGTCGTACTGGTGGTTGGCCTGATCTTGATGGCCGATCATCCCGATCGACGTCGGCGGCAGGTGCTTGGGGTTGGCCGTCGAGGCGTAGTACTGGAACGGCTCGTGGTGGGGGTTGTAGTCGATCTGCGAGACACCGCCGATGTTGTTGTGCGCGCCGGTGCACACGGTCGAAAGGTCATCGGTGCTCGGCTGCCCAGAGACGTAGTCGGGGCTCGCGAAGCCGCCCTGGAACCAGCCCCATGTGGTACCCGACCTGTCAAGCAGGTCACCGACATTCTCGCCGCCGAACTGGACGGTGGCGGACGCGGCGCGGCCGTCCTGGGTGGCCGAGCAGATGTCGTAGTTCGGGTCGGCGTCGCTATAGAGCGTTCCCGTGCCCTGCGGCTGTGGCGAGTCCGGCGTCGCCGTGGCCGAGCCGGGAGCGGCCGTGCACGGAATCGGCGTCGTGCTGTACACGGCGCTGCCCGGCCCGCAGATCACGCCGTACGTGTTCGCGCCGGTGACGTTGATCGCTCCCGGCGTCGAGGGGCCGAAGTTCACCGAGTAGGAGTTGTCGCTCATCGCGAAGTGCTGGGCGTAATTCCACAGCCCGGTGACCGTGTTCCCGTCGTAGTAGTCGAGCACCAGGTGCGGCGCGCCCTGGTCAGGCGGGGAGCAGCTCTCGACGTCGGTGAACGGGATGAACTTGTCCATCAACCCCATGTCGTAGGCCTTCTGCTCGGCCGTATAGCCATGGTTCTGGTCACAGGTGAGCGCCTGGGAATGGCTCAGCCGCGACGGATTGGCGCCGTTCGGGTTGTTGGTCAGGAGCGCCCCCGAAAGCCCGTTCACCGTCGGCGACTGCGGCGAGGCGTAAAACGGCGAGCCGTCGGTGTTGGCGGCGTGGGGATAGGTGCCGAAGTAGTGGTCGAACGACACGTTCTCCTGGAAGATCACCACCAGGTGCTTGACCGGCGTGGCGGTGGCCGCACCGCCCGAGCCGTAATCGCCGTCGCGCCGGTGCGACCGGCCGCCGGTCGAGGCCTGCGCCACCGCGACGCCGGCGCCGGCGATGAGAAACGCTGCCATCAGCAGCGAGAGCACGCGCTTGCGCGCCATGAAGGGTCTCCTTTCCGTTGCATTCAGCCCGGCGCCACCCCCCGGTGCGCCGCCGAAAAGAGTCTTTCGCGGCCACCCTACTGCAGCGTTGCCGGCTTGTGAGCCACCCGTGAACGTGTTGTGACCGCCCCGCGCTCAGGGCGCGACTATGCTCGCGCGGTGCCGCCGGCCGCCGAGCTCGAACTGCCCAGCTTCGACCACACCGACGGACCATGCGCGGCCCGCGCTACCGGCAGGCCATGTCCGAGCTGTCCGGCCACGACGGGTGGCTGGCGGCCGGCCCGTCTGCTCACCTTCGGCGCCGGCATCCACTACTGCGTGTGCGTGAACCTGGAAAGGAGCAATTGACGTGTCCTACGAGACGATCATCTGGGAGCGCTCCGGCGCCGTCGGACGGCTGACCCTGAACCGCCCCGACTCGCTCAACGCATGGACGCCTGAGCTCGGCGTCGAGCTGCGGACGATCATTGAGCGCGACGCCGCCGACGATTCGGTCAGGGCGGTGCTGATCACCGGCGCCGGCCGCGGCTTCTCCTCGGGCGCGGACTTGAAGGCCGGCTTCGACACCGCGGAGGACGGCATGCCCGACGTCTATAAGGAGCTGCACGACGTCTACCACCCGGCGATCGCCGGCGTGCGGCGGCTCGAGAAGCCCGTGGTCGCCGCGGTCAACGGCCCCGCCGTGGGCATCGGCTGCTCGCTGGCACTGGCCTGCGACCTGATCATGGCCGCGGAGTCGGCCTTCTTCGGGCTGGCCTTCGTCAACATCGGGCTGATGCCCGACGGCGGCTCGACCGCGTTCGTTCCCCCGGCCGTCGGGCGGGCCCGTGCCTTCCAGATGGCGCTGCTCGGCGAGCGCATCCCGGCTCCGCAGGCGCTTGACTGGGGACTGGTCAACTGGGTCTACCCCGACGAACGGCTGATGGACGAGGCCGAGCGGCTGGTCGGGCGGCTCGCCGCCGGGCCGACGCGCTCCTACGCGGCCAGCAAACGCGCGCTCAACCGCTTCATCTACGGCGACCTCCACGCTCAGCTCGACCTCGAGGCCGAGCTCCAGCACGCGCTCGGGCGCACCAAGGACTTCCATGAGGGCACCGCGGCGTTCGTCGAGAAACGCGCGCCCGCCTTCAGCGGGGCCTGAGAAACCGGGATGGCATGCGGCCCCTCGCCCACCGTTGCGAGAATCGCGACGGTGCCGGGCGGCCATTTGCGGAGCACGGGACGAACTTTGGCGATTTAGGTAACAGATGCGTTTCCTCAGCGCCAAAGTCCGCCGGGAGGGGGGCGTCACCCTACGCCGACGGGCGCGTCACCCGACGCCCCCCGGCCACCCGTTCGAGCACGGCGGACGCCTCGTCCGCGATCTGACGCACGATCTCCCCGGCGGGCCGGGCTTGCACCAGCTCGTGCGCCTGCCCCGCCCAAAGGTTGAACGCATCCGCGTCGCCGCGCCGGCGCGCGGCGGCCCGCAGCGGGCTCGTCGCGTGATGGATCTCGGGGTAGGCGAGCGGCGCGGTGGCGCTGTGTTCGCTCATGAACCGGTTGACGATCCCGCGCGCCGGGCGCCCGCTGAACGCCCGCGTCACCCGCGTGGCACGTTGCTCAGCCAGGAGCGCGCGCTGGGCCTCCGCCGTGGCGGCCTCAGGTGCCAGCATCAGCGCGGTCCCGAGCTGCGCCGCGCTCGCGCCGGCGCACAGCACCGCCGCGAGCGCCGCTCCGTCCATGATCCCGCCGGTGGCGATCAGCGGTAGGGGCGTCGCGTGCGAGACGGTGCGCAGCAGCGCCAGCAGGCCGACGCCGCCCTCGTCGGACCCGTCGGAAAGCCAGCCGCCGCGATGTCCGCCCGCCTCCGTGCCCTGGACCACCAGCCCGTCCGCGCCGGCAGCGTGCGCCGCGCGCGCCTCCTCGACGTTGGTGATCGTCACCCACACGGCGATATCGGCGCGATGCAAACGGTCGACTACATCCCAGGCCGGGCATCCGAAGGTGAACGACACCACCGCCGGCCGCTCCGCGCAGACCAGCGCGAGCTTCGCCTCCCAGTCGTCGTCGTCGAAGCGCGGCTCGCCCAATTCGGCGCCCTGCCGTTCGGCCTCGGGCGCGATCCGTCGCAGGTATTCGCGGAATCGGTCCGGGTCGGCCGGCTCAGGTGTCGGCACGAACACGTTCACGCCGAACGGCGCCGGCGTGGCTTCCCGCACGGCGCGGATCTCGCTGCCTACGGCGTCCGCGCGCTTATAGCCTGCGGCTAGGAAGCCAAGCCCCCCCGCCCGGCCGACGGCGACCGCGAGCTCCGGCGTCGACGGGCCGCCCGCCATCGGCGCCTGGACGATCGGCAGCTCCAGTGTGCTCAGGTCGAACGTCGTCCCGAGTCTACGGGGCGCCGGTCCGGGCGTGGATCCGGGCCTGTGTCGTCGCCCTGGCTACGGGACGCCGGTCCGGGCGCGGATCCGGGCCTGGTGTCGTCGCCCTATCTCCGGGACGCCCAGCGACGGCGGCGAATCTGACCGGACCGACTTACTCCTCGTCGACGACTTCCGCGGTGGCCGCGTGCTCCTTGACATGCTCGGCGGCCTGCCTCGCGGCTCCGTGCGAGGAGAAGCTTTCGCCTGAGCCGGCGGTCGTCTGCCCATTCGACGAAACCAGGCGCCAGCGGTATTTGTCCCCCTTGTCCTTATAGATCACGAACTTGGCGTTTGCCATGACATCCCTCCCGTCGTTGGTGCACAGGCTTGCGGCCCGCCGCGAAGGTGCTCGTCTGGGACGGTGTGCCTCCGATAGCGGGCTCCTCCACGTGCCACACCACCTCGTGCTCCTAGAACCTATGGACTGCCTTAGGCACTACCCCGCGCGGGCCTGGCCAAATCGCGGATCGGGACAAAACGGGTCAAATAGGACACAGGCGAGAGCCAAGCAAACCGGCGCTCAGCTCACCGCGGCGCTCAGCTCACGGCGAGCGCCTGGCGCGAGGCGAAGTCCATCGCCTCCGTGGCCGCGGCCGACTGCCACACGGCATCGTCCCCGAGCGGATGGCGCACCGCCGCGCCGGACGCGACCAGCTCGAGCAGCGCCGCCTCGGCCGCAGCCCGGTCGGGCGTGTCGTTGCCGCTGGTCATCAGCGCCGCCACCTCCTGGGTCGTGAGGCCGTCCGGGAAGCGCTCGAGCAGCGGCGCCGGCGTTTCCGGCGGCGGCTCGCGATGCAGGGTGGGGTCGAGATTCGCGACCAGCACGTCGTAAGCCTCGACCGGCTGGAAACCGCCGGCCGCCACACGGGTGCCGGCGCGCTCGAATACGACCGAGGGGGCAGTGAACCTCACCGGCCCGTCGGTGATCCTGGTCTTGCCCTGCAGCTCGGCGGCCGATCCGGCGGCCGTGCGCGTCTCATCACGGTCGCGGTTGTAGGCCTCGACTACCTCGGAGGCGTCGATTTGGGCGACGACCTGGTCGGGGTCGATCCCCGGCACGATCCGCAGCGCCTCGGCCAGGTGTGCGTCATCGTCGAGCAGCATCGGCGAGTTGAAGTTGGCCAGCTGAAGGGCCCTGAACACGCGCCACTCGCTGCCGGGATGCTGCATCCGGGCGCCCACCACCGCGCGGCACGCACGTGACGTGGCGCTGAGGCGTGGCTTGGGTTGCGGTGAGAACGGCATCCCGTAGCGCCGGCGGAAGCTGGCCTGTCCCAGCGCGCCCCGCAACGGCGTGTAACCACGCCGTTCGTACTGCGAGGCGTCTTCGGTGAGGCCGACCAGGACCAGGCGCCAGTCGAGCTGGTCGCCGTAGCGCCACTCGATGACCCGCAACGCGGGACTCTCGGAGTAGGCCCAGGGACAGGCGGGATCGCTATAGAGGGTGGCGGAGATCATGTCGTTGATGCCTCGATTTATCTGCGCTGAACGCGCTGTGGGGGTCACTACCGCTCCCTACCACGCCGACGGCCGAACTAACCCCCGCCGCCGCGGATCACGCGGCGTCGCTACTCAGGAGTTGTTCGAGGCGATCGAGCAGCGGCACCTGACCGGGATTGAGCTTCTCGCGCGCGGCGGGTAGGTCGAACCATTCGGCCCGGTCAACCTCCGGGATCTCGATCAGCTTGCCGGAGCGGGGCGGCCACTCGAACGCGAACGTGTTGCTCTGGATCTGCGTGACGTCGAAGTCGCCCGGAAGGGCCCAGCCGCGGACGCGCTTGCCGCCCTTCTGGCGGATCTCCCCGAGGTCGGCCGCATCGCCGTCCGGCGGCGCCGTGCCGAGCTCCTCATGGAACTCGCGCCGGGCCGCGAGGAGCGGATCCTCGCCGTCCACATATTCGCCCTTGGGGATCGACCAGGCACCAAGGTCGCGACCGGACCAGGCCGGTCCGCCCGGGTGGACGAGCAGCACCTCGAGCGCAGCCGGGTCGCCGCGATGCAGGAGGATGCCGGCGCTGCGCCGCACGCTGATGACCTCCTCAGTTCCTGCGGCCGGTGACCGCCAGGCCCACCCCGAGCGCGATCAGCATCGCGCCGCCCGTGCTGGTCATCGCCTCGAGGCGTCGTGGAGAGCGCCCCAGCCACTCGCGGGCTGTCCCCGAGGCGATCGCCCACGCCCCGTCGGACAGCAGCGCGATGACCACGCAGATCGCGCCCAGCACCGCGAGCTGGAGGGTGACGTGACCTTGGGAGCGATCGATGAACTGGGGCAGTACCGCCGTGAAGATCAGCACGCCCTTGGGATTGGTGGCACCGACGAAGAATCCCTCGCGCACGATCCGTCCCACCGGCTTGGGATCCGCCGCGGCGCTCGGCGAGAACAGCGCGGCCAGCGACCTGCGGTCGCGGATGTTCTTGATGCCCAGGAAGACCAGGTAGGCCGCGCCGATCAGCTTGAGTGCGGTGAACACCGCGTCCGAGCGGGCCACGACCGACCCGATCCCGACGGTCACCAGGGTCCCCTGGAGGAGCAGTCCACCCGCGTTGCCGGCCACCGTGGCCAGCGCCGCCCGGCGCCCGAGCGCGACGCCGCGGCTGACCACGAACAGCACGCTCGGACCCGGGATCAGGATCAGAACGTAGATCGTGAGCAGGAACTCGAGGAGGTGGCGCGTGGGGAGCATGGGCCGCCCCCCATCCTAATCGGGCTCACTTGAGCTCGAACAGTTCGTCCGCCGGGAGCGAGCGCGGCGAGCGTGTCGGCGCCGCGGATGAGCGGGCGTCACCAGGCCCGGCTTGGCAGCCGCTGCGTCGGCCTCGCCAAGCTCGTGGACGGCTGTGGAAGTCATCAGACAACTTTAGCGAACCCGGATCACCGGCGCCGGCCAGGTCTCCATGGAGGCGATCGGCCACCATCTCGAAAACCACCGGCCGCCGGCTCACGTCAAGCCGCCAGCGCCTCATGCTCACCCTCCTCGATGTCGCCGAGACGGATCACCTCGTGGCTCGGCGGCTCGCCGAGCAGGAACACGGCGACGCCGGCGCCGGCCAGCGCGAGCACCGCTCCGACCGTGTACGCCAGGCCGAACCCGCTGGTCAGCGCGTGCGCGGCTCCGTCGGCGACGATCAGCGCCTTGGTGTGCGCGGCGGCGATGGTGCTGAGCACCGCGAGACCGAGCGCACCGCCGACCAGCCGCGAGGTGTTGAGCAGTCCGGAGGCGACGCCGCTCTGCGCGCCGGCGACGCCCTGCATCGCGACGATCGTCGCGGGGACGAGCGTGAAGCCCATGCCGAGCGCCGACAGGAGCGCGCCGAGCAGGACGGTGTTCACATAGGTCCCGCCGGGCGCGATGCCGCTCAGCAGCAGCATGCCCACCGCCGAGGACACCATCCCCGCCGTGATGACCGGGCGCGGCCCGAATCGCCCGACCACCCGCGGTGCGAGCGTGGACGCCGCGAAGATCGACAGCGTCATGGGCAGGAACCCGAGTCCCGCCTCGATCGCGTCGTAGTGGAGCACCTGCTGCAGGTACAGGGTCAGGAAGAACCAGCCCGGGAACTGGCAGGCGTAGAGCAGCACGATGATCGCGTTGGCCGCCCGGAGATGGCCGATACGGAAGATCGAGAGCGGCACGAGCGGTTGTTGGGCGAACCGCGCCTCGACGAGCAGGAACGCGCCGAGGAGCGCCAAGCCGGCGGCCAGGGGCGCGAGCACGCCGGCCGAGTGCCACCCGAGCGTGTCGGTGCGGACGATGCCGTAGGTCAGGCTGACCAGGCCGGCGGTGACCAGGAGGGCGCCGGCGACGTCGAAGTGGCGGGTTCCCTCGGTCGGTGCGATGGCCGGGATCACCCGCAGGCCGAGCGCTACCACGATCAGGCCGAGCGGCAGGTTGACCGCGAAGATGGCCGGCCAGCCGAAGGCCTGGGTCAGGACGCCGCCGAGCAGCGCGCCCGAGGATGCGCCGAGGCCACCCACCGCGCCCCAGGCAGCCAGACCGCGGTTGCGGGCGGGCCCTTCGGGCAGCGTGGAGGTGATGATCGAAAGGGTGGCCGGGGACAGCACGGCGCCGGCCAAGCCCTGCATGCCCCGAGCACCGATCAGCAGCCCGCGCGAGTCGGCGAGCGCGCAGGCGAGTGAGGCCAGGGCGAACAGCGCCGTACCGGTCAGGAACACCCGCCGGCGCCCGAGCAGGTCGGCGGAGCGGCCCCCCAGCATCAGGAAGCCGGCGAACGTGAGCGTGTAGGCATTCACCACCCACTGCAGGCCGGTGGTCGAGAAATGCAGCCCGGCGCGCATCGAGGGGAGGGCGACGTTGACGATCGCGACGTCGAGGATGACCATGAACTGAGCCAGGCAGACGACGATCAGGAGCGGCGTCGTCGAGCGGGGGGGCTCGGTTGCCGGGGCTTTGCTTGCGTTCACGCGATCCACTGTGCAACACTTCCTATCCAGGTACAAGAGAGGGGCTTATCCTGGTAGTAGACGTCACACCCAACGGATTCCATGCACGTTCGAACGGCGGCGAGGCCACGGATGTGAGATCCGGTAGCAACGGCGAGCGGCGCCGCGAGGAGCTCGCCGACTTCCTGCGGACCAAGCGCGCCAGTCTCCAGCCTGAGGACGTCGGGCTGCCCGACGGCGGGCGCCGCCGCACCCCCGGCCTGCGCCGCGAGGAGGTCGCGCTGTTGGCCGGCGTGGGGGCCACCTGGTACACGTGGCTCGAACAGGGCCGCGACGTGCGCGCCTCGCTCGAGGTGCTCGAGGCGGTTTCGCGCGCCCTGCGGCTGACGCCGGCCGAGCGGGCGCACGTGATCCTGCTCGGGCGCGGCGAGCAGGCGCCACCGTGCAAGGCGCCGGCCGAGGAGGTCTCCCCCACCTTGCGCCGCTTGGTCGAGAACCTTGGCCCTGGTCCTGCCTACCTCCTGGGCCGACGCTGGGATTACCTGGCCTGGAACAAGTCGTTCGAGCGCGTGTTCGGCTGGGAGCCCGGTTCTGAGCCGCTATCGCGCAACCACGTCTGGCTGTGGTTCATGGACCCCACGCGACGCACGCTGTGCCGTGGCGATTGGTCGACGAGCGCACGCCTGCTCGTGGCCAAGTTCCGCGCCGACAGCGCGCGCAACATCGGCGATCCCGCGTTCGAGGAGCTGATCTCGGCCCTCAGTTCGTCGAGTCCCGAGTTCCGCAAGCTGTGGAAGCGCCACGAGGTGGCCGGCAGTGGTCTGGGACACAAGGAGCTCAACCATCCCCTGGTCGGGCCGCTGGCCTTCGACCACGCCGTGTTCAACCACGGTGACGCGGGCGAGCAGCGCCTGATCCTCTATTCGCCGGCGTGCGAATACGACACCCACGCGAAGCTCGCGCGGCTGCTCGAGGCCGACGCGCAGGCGTCCGAGTCCGCGGTGGCGCTCGCCTGACGCTGCCGGACGCGCCGTCGTGTCGGACCCGGCCGTTCCGGGCGCCGATGCCGCGCAGCGGGCGCCGATGCACCAGGCAGGACTCACGTCCGCGTGAACCCCATCTACGCCGCGCAGGCGTCACGCCCACGTCAACCCCATCTACGCCGCGCAGGCGTCACGCCCACGTCAACCCCATCCACGCCGCGCGTGCGTCACGCCCACGTCAACGCGGTCTTCGGCACCTCTTACGGGCGCTTGACGTTGCTCTGCCGTGGCCCTGGTGTGATCTCCGGCATGACGATCCACGCGCCCTTAGAGAAGACCGTGGCTCCCCCGGACGAACGGGCGACCGCGCCGTTCGAGGCGGCCGCCCCGGATGCGATCCGGGATTCGTTCCCGTTGCTCGACCACCGCACGCGTAGCCAGGCGATTCCTCGGCGCCTGGCTCCCTTCGGCCACTACCTGGCGTTCTCCGACGATGGCGCCGAATGGCTCGTCCCCATCGAGCCGAGGGTCACGCACATCGGCCGCGGCCTGACCGCCGACGTGCGGATCGAAGAACAACGCGTGTCGCGCACCCACGCGATCCTGGTTCGCCACGGCCACCGCACTCGCCTGCTTGACAACCGCAGCGCGAACGGCACGTTCGTAAACGGCCGGCCGATCTTCGCCACCAACATCACCGACGGTGATGTCATCCGAATCGGGCCGGTGGTGGCGAGGTATCTGCAGGTGGCCTAGCCAAGGCGGACGAGAGCCCGCACCGCGCGTCGCCGCGGCCCGAGCTTTTGGGCCGGCGGCGGCGCGGTGCGAGGCGTAGAAGCTCTAATGGGGTTGCGGGCGCGGCTCGTGAGGCCGCGCCCGCCGGGCTGCGCCGCCGGCGCGCGAGGCGCCGCTGCGTACCGCGCTCTCCACCGCGGTGAGCGGCTTGGCGATGCCCTCCAGCCCGCGGCGCTCGGCCTTCACACCGAAGAAGATCTCGACGATGCCGCCGATGATCATCAGGAACGCGCCGATGGCCAGCGCCACGAACACGTCCGAGGCGTTCCCGGTCGGGACCAGGCGGCCGAACAGCTGAGGCCCGATGATTCCGCCGATCCCGGTGCCGATCGCATAGAACACCGCAATGGCCAGCGCCCGGGTTTCCATCGGGAAGATCTCGCTGACGGTCAGATAGGCGGCGCTCACCCCGGCCGAGGCGAAGAAGAAGACCACCGACCAGGAGATGGTCAGCGTCGTCGCATTCAGCTGGTGCTGCTTGAACAGGTAGCCGGTGATGAGCAACAGGACGCCCGAGAGGATGTAGGTGCCGGCGATCATCGGCTTGCGTCCCACGGTGTCGAACAGTGGGCCCAGCACGATTGGCCCCACCAGGTTCCCGACCGCGAACGCGACCAGGTAATACGGAGCGTTGGCCGTGGCCACGTGGAAGAACGTGCTGAGCAGCGTGGCGTAGCCGAACAGGATCGAGTTGTAGAGGAACGCCTGGCCGATGAACAGCGCCAACCCGAGCACGAACCGCTTGGGGTAGTTCCGCACGATCGCCGATGTGATCTCCCACAGGCCGATCGACTTGCGCTGCCGGATGCAGATCGTCTCATCGGGCTCATCAAGCTGCGCACCCGTCGACTCCATCACCTGGCGCTCGATGTCGCGCGTGACCTCTTCGGCCTCGTCCTCGCGGCCGTGGATGAACAGCCAACGCGGGCTCTCCGGCACGTGCCGACGGACGATGAGAATGGCCAGGCCGAGGATGAAGCCGAGCCCGAAGCACACCCGCCAGCTGAGTAGCGGCGAGAAGATGTGCAGCGCGGCCACGGACAGCAGCGCGCCGGCCGCGGCGCCAGCCCAGTAGGTCCCGTTGATGATGATGTCAATGCGACCCCGGTGCTCGGCCGGGATCAGCTCGTCGATGGCCGAGTTGATCGCGCTGTACTCGCCGCCGATGCCCATCCCGGTGACAAATCGACAGGCGAAGAAGAACAGCGGCGTCCAGGCGAACGCGGTCGCCATCGTCGCGGCCAGGTACACGCCGAGCGTGACCATGAACAGCTTCTTGCGGCCGAACATGTCGGTCAGGCGGCCGAACAGCAGCGCGCCGAAGCACGCACCGGCCACGTACATGGACGCTGCCCATCCCGCGACCTCGGCCGACGAGATGTTGATGCCGCTGCCCTTGGCCGAAATGGCGCCCGCGATCGAGCCCACGATTGTCACCTCGAGGCCGTCGAGGATCCACACCGTTCCGAGTCCGATCAGGATCCTCCAGTGCCACCGCGACCACGGCAACCGGTCGAGACGAGCCGGGATGTTGGTCTCGATCGTGCCCAGTTCCTCGTCGCCCGATGAAAGCGTCGCCATGTCTGCGTCCTCCTCCTCAGGGTCTTCTCTAACCATCCGAGGTCTACCCGTGGGCTCGTGGACCAACCGCGGCTTCCACCACGACCGCCACCCGTCCCGCCACCGGGCCCACCCGCCACCGTTGCCGGGCCGCCACCGGGCGCACGACCGCCGGCGGCGGCCCAGCGCCGCGCACCGGCATCGGCACCGGCCTAACGTGACACTCAGCGACCTGCTGGCCGCGAATGTCGATCCAGCCACCGATACGGGTGCTAGGCGCGCACTCGAGCGCGCCGGATACTCGAGTGCGCACTTATGCCCCACAATCGAGGACGCATGGCCGTACACCGCACAGACCCTGCCGCGCCGGCCCCGCCCACGATTGCGTTCGCCGGCGGCACACTCGACCGCGCCGCTCACCTGCGCGCCGACGGCCAAGCCGCCCGGCTCAGGCAACAAGGCACCTCGCGCGCCGTCCTCGTTGGCCCTGATCAGCAGGTCGCCCTCACCGCTCCGCGCACGTTGGCCCTCGTCCCGCCGAGCCAGCTCCCCGCCGGCGCCCACCTGACCTTCCTCGGGCTCGATCGGTCGGGCGCCGCGCGGTTCGCCGCCGACGCGCTCGACCTGCGCACCGACTCGGGCGACACCTTCACGCCTCTGCGCCAACTGATGGCTGAGCTCGATCCGGCCGAGGCGGCGCTCGCCGCTTACGCCGTGGGGATGGTCGGCTGGCATCGCGTCCACCGCCACTGCGGCCGCTGCGGCCACGCCACCGAGATCGAGGAGGCCGGCCACCGCCGGCACTGCCCGCACTGCGGTCTGCGCCATTTCCCGCGCACCGATCCTGCCATCACCATGCTCGTCCAGACCGGCGAGCGCTGCCTGCTCAGCCGCCGCCATGGCGCGCCGGCGAACCGCTGGTCGGCGCTGGCCGGCTTCGTCGAGCCGGGCGAGACGCCCGAGGAGGCGGTCGTCCGTGAGGCCGGCGAGGAAACCGGCATCAAAGTCATCGGAGTCGAATACGTCACCGCGCAGCCGTGGCCGTTCCCCTCCGCGCTGATGATCGGCTTCTGGGCGTTCGTCGCCGCCGCCGGTGGCGACGCGATTCCCACCCCCAACCCCGGGGAACTCGTCGAGGCACGCTGGTTCGGCCGGACCGAGCTCGCGAGCGCGCTGCAACACGGCAGCATCGCCCTCCCCCCGCCGGGCACGATCGGGAACTTCCTGATCTCAACCTGGCTGGCCGGCGCGAAACCGAAGACTTGGGCGCCGGTGCAGAAGGCCTAGAGCCTAGGCACCGTCACGCAACGAGCGCACGACCCGCCGGTGCTCGCGCATCGTCTCCATCCCGTCCCTGCCAGGCTGGCGGCCGAAGCCGCAGTACATCGCGACACCGAAGTCCTGCAGATACCGCGACGCCGTCGCGTGCCGGCGCCTCAACCCGGCCACTCCGTCGATCGGCAGGACGATGCCGAGGAACACCCGCGTGTCCCCCACCTCGAGGTCGACGAGCGGCCGGAAGAAGCTGCGGTCCTCGCTGCGCAGGTAGCGCGGGCCCGCCAGGTGCACCCAGTCGACCGGACGCTCGGAATGAGCCACGGCATAGTTGGCCATCCGCACGAGCAGCCCCATGTCGCGTGCCTCGTACATGGGCCACTCGGGGAACGTGCCGTAGCAGAAGTGGTAGCCGACCAACACCTCCTCGGGGATCTGCGGGGTCAGCCGAGCGACCGGACCGGCGAAGCGCTCCCAGGCGCCCTCGGCCGTCCAAGCCAGCACCCCCTCGATGTCCAGCGTCTCGTAGGCCATGT
The DNA here is from genome assembly GCA_019244395.1 of Solirubrobacterales bacterium. Classification (GTDB taxonomy): domain Bacteria; phylum Actinomycetota; class Thermoleophilia; order Solirubrobacterales; family Solirubrobacteraceae; genus Palsa-465. The sequence goes on from JAFASQ010000166.1 coordinate 17,728, forward strand.
CCCACTGGATGGCCAGGTCGGACGGGGGAATCTCGGACATCAGGCGCACCAGGTCGCGCCCCACGAGCTCTTCGTACGCGCGCTCGGCCACCGGATAATCCCGCGCGAAGTCCGCTTTGAAGCCGTTCAACGCGCTGGAGGGAAACGGCAGCCCTACCTGGAAGCGCAGGCCGCGCGGGATCACGCCCTCGTCGCGAAGGGCGCGGAACCGCACCCACGACGCCAGCGCTTCGTCGATTCGCGGCCAGGAGTCAAACCGCAGCTCTCCCATGCCGGGACAGATGGCGAACACCGGCGTCTCGTACGCGTGTCGTGGAATTCCCGTGGGGGACTCGGTCTCCTGCACGACCTCGACGGCCGGATTCGGTCGCACCAGCTGCTCGCGTTCGTAGCCCACCCAGGCCGCTCGCGGGCCGGTCTCCCCGTCAGGAAACGCGAACACCATGTCGCCGAACAGCTCGGCGCAGGCCCGCAGCGCCTCTTCGGTCGAAGCGGCGGGGAGGCTCCCAACGAGCAGCAGCTCGCTCGACACTCTCCCGCTCACTGGTGCTCCCTCCCGAAAATGCCTTGGCATTCGAGGCGGCCGGCTTGCGGCCTGCTCGGCATCCTGCCTCGCTTGACCGGCCGCGCCGGCATCGTCCGGAGGCGGCGCCGGCGCGGGCTCTGCGGCCCGCTCGGCATCCGGCCTCGCCTCTTGGGCCGCGCCCGCGGCCATCCGGCGTCCTCGGATCCTCGTGTAGCGCTGCTACACGTCGGATCCTGCGTCCGCGCCAGGCATGCGCCGGTGTCACCTCTCGGTGCCAAGTCACCTCCGGGACGGAGCACTACGCGGGCGCCTCCCCCACGACCTCGCCGGTCACGTCGCGTGCCACGAGCGCAGCATACGCACCGCCCCGCTCCAGCAGCTCCTCATGGGTACCGCGTTCGACGATGCGCCCCGCGTCGAGCACCACGATCTGGTCGGCATCGCGCACGGTCGAGAGCCGGTGGGCGATGGTGATCGTGGTGCGGCCCTCGGCCAGGCGTTCGAGCTCGGCCTGAACGGCGGCTTCGGTCTGGGTGTCGAGCGAACTGGTCGCCTCGTCGAGCACGAGCACGGGCGGGTTGCGCAACACCGTCCGCGCGATCGCCATCCGCTGCTTCTCCCCGCCCGAGAAGCGGTAGCCTCGCTCGCCGACGATCGTGTCGTACCCCTCGGGCAGCGACGCGATCAGGTCGTGGATCCGCGCTGTCCGAGCCGCGTCCTCGATCTCCTCGTCGGTCGCCTCCGGGCAGGCGAAGCGCAGGTTCTCGCGCACGCTGGCGTGGAACAGGTAAGTCTCTTGAGAGACGACACCCACCGTGGCCGCGAGCGACGCCAGCGAGGCATCCCGGACGTCGACGCCGTCGATCGTCACTCGTCCTTCCTGGGGTTCGTACAGGCGCGCCGCCAGGTAGCCGAGCGTGGTCTTGCCGGCGCCCGTCTCCCCCACAACCGCGGTCCGCGTGCCCGCGGGCACCACCAGGTTGATCTCGCGCAGCGTCCAGGAGTCGTCGTTTTCGTTGGCGTCGTACCGGAACCAGAGGTCTTCGAATCTGACCTCACCCAGCAGCTCGCCGGGGCGTAGTTCCACCGGCTCCGCGGCCTCGACGATGTCGATCGGCAGGTCGAGGTACTCGAAGATCCGGTCGAACAGCGCCAGCGAGGACTGCACGTCGGTCTGCACGCTGAGGAGCGACTGGATCGGGAACAGCAGCCGCGTCTGTAGCGTGGTGAACGCGACCACCGTGCCGATCGTGATCGTGTTGCCGAGGAAGCTCTGGCCGGCCAGCCAGTAGATGATCGCCGGCTGGGCCGCGAAGGCGAACTGGATCGTGGCCATCATCCAGCGCCCGGCCATCCGCGAGCGGACCTCGAGGTCGGCGATGCCCTTCGACTCGCCGGTGAATCGCTCGGCCAGGTCCTCGCCCCGGCCCATCGTCTTGCCGAGCATGATCCCGGACACCGACAGCGACTCGGCCACCAGCGCGCTCATGTCGGCCAGCCGGCGCTGCTGCTCGGAGGTGATACGTCGGCGGATCTGGCCCACCCGCCGGGTCATCCACACCGACGGCGGCACGAACACGAGCGAAAACAGAGCCAGCCGCCAGTCGAGCAGCACCATCGCCACCAGCGAGGCGATCACCGTCGTGACGTTCGAGGCGATCGACGTGGCGGTGGACGTCACCACGCTCTCGAGGCCGCCAATGTCGTTGGCGATGCGTGACTGCACCTCACCGGTGCGCGTGCGCGTGAAGAAGGCCAGCGACATCTTCTGCAGGTGGCGGTACACGGACGTGCGCAGGTCGTGCATCACGCGCTGACCGACCTGGTTGGACATGTACGTCTGCCACACACCGGCGGCATTGGTGAAGATCGCGATCCCGAGCATGCCGAGGACGGTGAGGGTCAGCACGGTGCCGTTGTGCTGGAAGATCCCGACGTCGAGGGCGGTCCTCAGCAGGAAGGGGCTGAGAATGGCCACGCCCGAGGAGATCACGATCAGTACCAGCACGGCGCTGAGCCGGAACCGATACGGCTTGAACAGGGCGAGGATCCGCCGTCCGTCGCGCTTGCGTGTGGGGTCCATCAGCGGCGGCGGCGTGCGATCCGACCCCCGCAGCGCGCGCATCCCGCCGGAGCCGGCGACGCCGGCCGACGCAGCAAGTCCGTGTCGCCCGGTGCTCATTCACATCCATGATGACAGGGGTGCACGTTTCGCCCGGGAACGAAATATCCCGGCGCTACCGTATGACACATGCACG
>JAFASQ010000475.1 GCA_019244395.1 Solirubrobacterales bacterium
ACGAGGAACACCCGGATGCCGTGGTGGGCCGGGATGTGCTGAACCTGGCGGTCCGTCCAGCCGGTGGCCAGCGACAGGAACAACAGCGTCGAAGCGGAGAGCACCAGATAGGCGAGGATCTCCCGACCGATCGCCACCCGGCCTTGAACCCTCCATGTCCACCGGCGATTCAGGGTCCAGTTCGGAATCGCGCCGGCGAAGAAGGCAAGGATCGTGCAGGCCGTGGTGGACGCTCCGAGCACGTAGAGCACCGGGAACACCACGGCGCTGGTGCCCGCCGCGACCACGGAGCTAATCGCGAACTTGGTGATTCGCCCGCGCCGCGGCGAGCGAGTGATTAGCCCCCCGACCGGGGAGTTTGCGAGGCGCACGCCGAGCCGAGAATTGCGCAGCGCGTGGTAGCGGTTGGGGATCACTGAACGGCGATCGTAGCGTTTTGCCCGTCAAGTACGCGTATTGGCACCCAGTTGGGGGGTGGCGCCGGAGGTAGCGATACGGTGCCCGCGGCCATGCGGATTCAAACGGTGGGCGATGCGCTCGTGCTCGACGACGACCTGGTGGTCGCCGGCGAGAACGCGTTGGTGTTGGGCAGTCTGCCCGACGGGTTCTTCGACCTCATCTACATGGATCCTCCGTTCAACACGGGGCGGGCCCAGGCGCGGCATTCGCTGTCGGTGTCGGCGGCGGCCGACGGGGACCGGCTCGGGTTCGGGGGACGGCGCTATCGCTCGCAGCTGTTGCGGACGCTGGCCTTCGACGACGCGTTCGGCGACTATCTCGGGTTTCTCGAGGTTCGGCTGGCCCGGGCGCGCGAGCTGCTCGCCCCGCACGGCACGCTCTACTTCCACATCGACTACCGCGAGGCTCACTACTGCAAGCTGCTCCTCGACGAGCTGTTCGGCCGCGAGGCTTTCTTGAACGAGCTCATCTGGAGCTACGACTATGGGGCCAAGCCGCGCCGGCGCTGGCCGGCCAAGCACGACACGATCCTCGTCTATGTGCGAACTCCCGGGGGTCACTGGTTCGACGCGGACGCGGTCGAGCGCGAGCCGTACATGGCGCCGGGGCTGGTCAGCGCCGAGAAGGCCGCGCGCGGGAAACGCCCGACCGACGTCTGGTTTCACACGATCGTCCCGACCAACGGCCGCGAGAAGACCGGCTATCCGACCCAGAAGCCCGCGGGGGTGCTGCGGCGGATGGTGGCCGCGTCGTCGCGAGCCGGGGGCTGGTGCCTGGATCCGTTCGCGGGCTCGGGAACCCTCGGCGCGGTGTGCCAGGCGCTCGGCCGGCGGTTCGTGCTGATTGACCATAGCCCGGTGGCGATCGAGGTCATGCGCAGTCGGCTGGGCGGTGGCGCCGCTGCTCCGGGCGCCGATACCGAGGCCGCTTTATTCGCCGCTGCCGTGGACCAGCGGCACGAACTGCACGGCCTCTAATTGGCGGCGGCTGACGCGGTTACCGTCGCGGACGGCCAGCATCAGGTGCTGCTCCCGGCTCCCCACCGGCGCCACCATCCGTCCGCCGTCCGCGACCTGGCTCTCGAGCACATGTGGTGGCTCCTCGCCGGTGGCCGCGGCGACGTTGATCGCGTCGAATGGCGCCTCCTCGGGCCAGCCCGCCCAGCCGTCGCCCACCCGGAAGGTGACGTTGTCGATCCCGAGCTCGGTGATGGTGTCCTGCGCCTCCGCGGCCAGCTCGCCGTGGCGTTCGATCGTCCATACGTGCTCGGCGAGCAGCGCCAGCAGCGCGGCGTGGTAACCGGATCCCGTACCGACGTCCAGCACGCGGTCGGTTGGCTTCAGCGCAAGCACCTCGAGCATCCGCGCCACCACGAGGGGCTGCGAGATCGTCTGGCCGCCGGCGATCGGGAGCGCCACGTTGGCATAGGCGCGGCCACGCTGCGAGCGGGGGACGAAGCGCTCGCGCGGGATGCTCGCGACGGCGGCCAGCACGCGCTCGTCGGCGATCGCCGGACGCAGGAATTGCGCGAGCTGGGCCGCTTCGCGCGGAAACACGGAGCGCCTAGGGATCCTCGGCATCGGCGTCGAGCCATTTGTCGAAGAACTCGTCGGCCTGGAGGCTGACCAGGTCGGCGCGCAGCATCTTCAGCAGCTTCGCGGCCGGCTTGGCGGCGAGGTTCCAGTACAGGATCACCTCGCCGTCGTCGACCGACACCACCTCGATCCGGTCGGTGCGCCCCGGATCGGACAGGAACGCCGGCTCGCGGCCTCCGCGCGAGATGATCAGCTGGTAGGCGCGGTTGGCCTTCATCGCGGGCCCCCGGCTCGGTCGAGGGCCTCGGTAGCCTCGCGGACCGCCTCGGCGCCGGCGTAGACCCGGTCGCCGACCTGGATCGCCGGCAGCGCGGTAGCACCGGCCTTCCGTGCGCGGTGGGTCGCGGCGTGCAGGGCGCTCGCCGTGCTGGCCAGCTCGATGCCCTTGCGCAAGGCCGTGGGATGGATCTCGCAGGCGGCGCCGGCGATGAGGATCGTGTCCTCCTCACCGAGGTCGCGGCCGCCGGCGAAGGCCTGCCGGAAGGCGGCCAGGCTGAACGCAACGGCTCGGCCAATTCGCTTGGCGTAGGTGGCGGCGAGCGTGGCCCGCGTGCTGTCCGGGGGCCACTTGCGGGGCCACCGGACCGGCTGCAGGCCGAGCTCGGCGATGTGGCGCTCGATCCGCCGGCGGCCAGGGTCGGGCGCGGTGGCGGCGCCGATGTCCGGCCCCAGGACCGGCTCCCACTCAGGCACAATCGGGAGGGTCGCCATGATTGTCTCGGCGGCTATGTAGCAGTGCGGGCTGCCGAGGTCGTAATAGAAGACGGGCTGTGCCTGATCCACGTCAACCGTGGATGAGCCATCCGTCCGCTGCGCGGCCGGCCTCCATCACCGCCTCCGACAGGGTGGGGTGGCCATGGATGATCCGCGCCACCTCTGGATAGCCGCCCTCGAGCGCGCGCACGTTGACCAGCTCCTGGATCAGCTCGGTGGCCCGAGAGCCGACGATGTGCCCGCCGAGCAGCTCGCCGTACTGCGTTTCGCCCACGATCTTGACCAGTCCGGTGCGGTCGCCGTAGACCGTGCCGGCGCCGACCGCGCCGTACTGGAGCTTGCCCACGACCACGTCGTGCCCTTGGTCGCGTGCCTGTTGCTCGGTCAGGCCGAAGCTGCCGACGTTGGG
>JAFASQ010000485.1 GCA_019244395.1 Solirubrobacterales bacterium
CCGGACACCACGCCGACAAAGAGGGCGATACCGCACACCGCCGTCAGAACCGCTGCGAGCGCGCGAACCATCGTGGCCAATCTAGACGACCAGCAGACCGCGCGGAGTTTGCGCAGGGTGGCTGCCAGACAAGTCGCGACCCGCACGAGCTCGCGAGCGAGTGTGCGTCGAGTTGTGGCCAGATTCCCCGAGCTCACGATCCTCGGCGGAGGTTGCGGAACCGACGAACGACACACATCGAGCACATCGCGAGCGCGTGCATCACCTCCGGCCGACCGCGGACCGCCCAGGCCTGAGGCCCAGCGCCACCGTGGACACCGTGGCTGGGTCCCGGCCAGCGCCTCCGCTTAGCTCCTATCCGTCACCACCGTCGTCCCGGAACGGAATGGTCCCAAGGCTGTAATTGAGCCAGGTGCCGATCGGCGGCTGCTCCTCGGGGCCCCGCCGGCCGTAGTCACACACACCATGGGAGAACGCGGACTCGAGCTCGGCCTTTTCCGTCGCCGTGAACGTTACGGGGTAATCGCCCCAGTCGATCGGCCGGAGCGCGCACTTGAGCACGTACAGGTCTTCCGGCTGGCCAGCGGCAATCCTGGTGTTGGCGTGGATCGGGTACGCCGTCTCGCAGGGGCCATTCGTTCCGGCCGCCGTGAGTCCGCCCGGCTGCAGCGTGGGTGAGGTCTGGCTCGTGTTGAGGAAGCAGCCGTCGGCGAGCCCGGCGGGCTTGGCGCGCGCAATCGTTGCCTTCAGCGCTCGCCACCGTGCGTCGGCCTGGATGTTGTCCAGCCACTGGTTCATCGCCGATAGCTCGTACGCGTTCACGTTCTCGACCTCGGCGGGCACGAACGCGTTCTCGATGATCACCTGGTTCGCGGCGTCCCCGGCCCTCTGCATGCGCGCGCGCATCACGAACGACCACTCCGATGTGTGGATGTTGGCGCCCGGGATCGCGTCGAGATCGTCGCGCTGGTCGATGATCGGCGTGATCTGGAGCCCCTGCGCGCCGCTGTTGTCCAGATCGTCGGCGTATACCGCGTGCAGCGCGACCGGACTGGCCAGGGTGCGCTGAGGAGTCGGGTTGCCCAGGTAGTCGAAGCCGCCGATACTGGCGTTCAGATCGGCGAACTGGGCCGGTGTGATCGCGCCCGAGGCGAGCGCCGCGAGCCCGTACTGAACCCCCACGTTGTCGAGCGGGCTGGGGGCAAACCCGGTCGCCGGATCGACGCCGAGCTGGTTGACGAGCTGCTGGCGCGCGTCGCACTTCACCCCGCCCGGATTGGTCGTTGCGTTCCAGATCGTGTTCGGATCCCCCGGAATGGTGGCCGGAATCGCGGGGTTGCAGCTCGCCGTGGCCTGGATACGGTTGGCGAACGAGGCGTCCCAGGACGGGCAGGTCGAGTAGAACCCGAACCCGGAGATCGCCGTCTCCTGCGTCAACGTGTAGCCCGGGTGGGCGGCGAAGTAGTTGTCGAGCAAGCGGCAGTCAGTGACCACATTGAGCGTGGCCCCGACCGGGTCTGGGAACGATATGGACGGGATGATCCCGTTCAGGATCCCGGGATAGGCGTCGGCGATGCCGTACTGCTGGATCGCGCCGCCCGACCCGCCCCAGCCGATCGTGTGCGCCACCGGCCCGTACTCGTCGATGAAGTGCTCCTTGGTCATCATCGCCGCCTCGGCCGAGATGGGGATGCTGCAGTTGTTGTCGAGCACGTTCAGGGTGTTCGACGCCACGGCGTAGCCCTGGCTGAGGAACAGGTCCTCACCCCCGGGTCCCGGGGCCGCCGCTAGGACCCCGCCGGTGCTGGTCCCCTGGTGGTAGCCGGAATTGCAGCCGCCGCCAAACGTATACACCAGGCGTCCGTTCCAGCTGCCGTCGCGCGTGTACGGAGTCGGGTTATGGCCGTCGTAGAGCACCGCGATCTGGTACACGCCGCGGTCGATGGTTCCCTGCTCCAGACGCACGATGAACGGCACCGATCGTCCGTTGACGGTCGTCGTGGCGAGATCCGACGGATACGGTGGCGAAGGCGGCCCAGCCGACGGCCACGGCTTGTACGCGCCGCTGGTGGACATGTATTGATAGGTAACCTGCGTCGGCGCTGAGCACTCCGGTTGGGTCGCCGGCGCCAGGCCGAAGGCCGTGGTCTGGCAGTAGAACGGCTTCTGCTGCGGACCCGAGAAGACCGGGCCAGTGATCGGATGGTTGACCACGACCAGTCGCGCCTCAGCTCGCCAGCCGAACCGACCGCCCAGTTCGGCGCGGACCACGTTGCGCCCGCCCATGAGACCGGAGACGAGGCCGAGCAGCGTCCCGTCGGGCTCCACGCTGAAGTCAGAGGTGATCTCGACGTCATTGAGCGTGATCCGCACCCGACTCGCCGGCACGCCGGAGCGCGTCGCCACACGCAGCAGGACCTGACCACCGCTGACGAGATTTGGATGCGGGTTCGACACCGAGACAATCGAAAGGCCGCCACGGTCGAAGCGATCCCGCGACGCCGACCAGCCCGGCGCTGCGAGCCACAGAGCGCCGAGCAGCACGACTGCTCCCAGCGGCAACGGCAGACCAAATGCGAAACGACGCCTCGCCATCATCGAATCCCTCTCCTCGGTGCGGATGTCTGCGCTTCCCCGGCGCCGGGGCGACAGCATATAGCTCGTGCCACCGGAGGTGCGCGCCGCGGGTACGATGTCCGCGCTCGGACCATCGGCGCGTCAAAGATTCGAGCCACGTCATCCCGAAGTGCGCGCACTAGCCAGCACAGATGTCGCGTTCGCTGCGTTCTGACTCGCCGCGCGGGCTCTGCGCCGATCAGGGAGCGCTGTGGCGAAACGTGAAGCCGCGCCACCGGCGGCGATCTAGATGAAGTCGTTTCCGGTCAGCACGTATACGAACGGAACGAACGGAACCACCACTGCGATAGCCCAGGTGAGCTTTGCGATCAAGCTGAGATCGGTGCGCATCGCAAGGTTGATCCAGATCAACACCATGGCCACGGGATGCAGGATGCACAGCAGGAGCTCCAAAACCTTCTTCATGCCAGCCTCACAAATGCCTCGTACGCCCACAAGTCATGCCACAACGCTACCCCGTTTGCCAAGCACGAACCGCGATCGGCCACCGTGTGCTTCCTGCGATGGCGGGCGCTTCCTGGAACGAGACGGGTTCGTCCGCTTCGGCGTTGTGCCCGCCGTCGATCCCAGCGCGGAGCGGGGCTTAGCCTGGGCTACCCAGCTGAGGCTGAGGCCCCTCCCCCGCTCGATGACGACGCCCCTCCAGCCGACGCCTGCGAGCTCGCCTGCGTGCCGGCAGCCGCGCCTGCCGAGGCGCCTTCGGGAGTGGCCTCGCTGTGTGCCGACTCGGTGGCCGACGCGCCGGCGCCTGGCTGCGCCGGCGAGGCCGGCACGGCGCCCGCGGCCGGCGCGGAGCCTCCGGAGGAGGTGACGCCCGCGTGTGAGCTCGCCGTCGATGGCGGCGCGGACACACCGGCTTCACTCGACGCCCCACCTGCGCTCGGCGACGCGGTCGGCGCCACCGGGCTCTCCGGCGTCGATGGTGCGCTCGCCACGGGTGTCGCCGTCGCCGCGGCCGAGGAGCTGGGAGCCGCGGGAGTCGCGGCAGTCGACGCAGGCGGGCTTTGTGGCCCGGCGCTTGCCGTGCTGGCCGTCGTCGGCGCCGGTGGTGCAGTGGTGCTCGTCGACCCCGCGTGCGAGGCGGCACCGGCCGTCGCCGCGCCCGGCGCGGACCCCGATGGGGGCGTGACGGTCGTCTCGGTCGCGGCGCCTGGCAAGGCGGCGCCGGTCGCTGACGTCCCGGCTCCGGGAGCCGAGCTCGGCGTCACCGCGGCGCCCTGACTGCTGTGGCTGGTGGCCGCCTGAGGTGACCGAGGCGTGCCGCCCGCAGCGGGCACCGGAGAGACGGGAGAGCTGGTCGCCGGCGCGGAGCTGGTCGCCGGCGCGGAGCTGGTCGCCGCCGCGGAGCTGGTGGGCGGGGCAGTGCTGGGGGCAGGCGTCGGGTGGCTCACCGCCGCAGAACGGGTCGCCGGCGCGGCGGAGCCGCCGGCCTCGATCGCCACGCTGCCGGCCTCGATCGCCACGCCGCCGGTCGCGATCGCCACGCCGCCGGTCGCGATCCGCGACGCCGAGCCGCTCGACCTACCGCTCGAGCCGCGAGCCTTGGCAGTCATGCGTGCGGCCGAGCTCCTCGTGGTCGATCCCTTTGCGCTCGAGGTCTTCGCGATCGACGATGCCCGCGTTGTGTGGACCACATCGACAGCAGCGTGCGCGGTGGCCGCACTCGCGCCCCAAACGCGGCCGCTCGGATGCTGGCGCAGCAGACCGTCGATCACCGACAGCATGCGCGAACCCGAGCCCATCGTCCCCGGTGGATAGAAGCCGATCTCGAGGTGCGGACCGGTCGAGATGCCGACGATGCCATAGCCGACCTGGCTGATCTGCTGCCCGGCGCGCACGTGCTGACCGACCTGGACGCTATTCGGGCCGGCGTGCCCGTAATAGACCTCCGTTCCTGCCAGCGCCCCCGAGGTGATCTTCAGGATCGGCGCGTTCGGCCCGAACCCGCTGATCCCCGCACCGACTATCACCCCGTTGCCCATCGCGTACAGGGGGGTGCCACCAGGGGCTGCGTAGTCAACGCCTTGGTCGACGGACCCGTTCGTCAGGT
>JAFASQ010000513.1 GCA_019244395.1 Solirubrobacterales bacterium
CTTCTCAGATTCCGGCTACGACGGCGTGATTGAAGCCGGCATGACCCTCTGTGTGGAGAGCTACATCGGCGAGAAGGGCGGCGACGAGGGCGTCAAACTCGAACAGCAGTTGCTCATCACCGACGATGGACCCGAACTGCTCTCGTCCTTCCCATTCGAGCGGTCCCTGCTCAGCGACCGCGCCTAGACGCCGACCCGCAGTCCCTCGCGGGCCTGCCCGATCGATGAGATTACATCGAAGCCCAACTGCTTTGAATCGAGGAGGCGCGACGGCGTCGTGACTCCTTCAGGCGCGTGGAGTGGTCAGACCGAGGACCGATTACTACGCCTGGCGGGACGTGCTCTTCTCGTCGCACGTGTATCCCGCGCCCTCGTGCGCAGACCAGCTTTGCGCGGTTGGCGAGGCCCGGTCCGCGGTCGAGCCGTCCGCCGCCGGCGCCTCGCTCGCTGACGGAAGCGTGTCCGTGCTCGCTCTGCGGCGTCTGCCACGCAGCCCGCGCAACTCGGGTCTGGTCGCCGTGACGGTCGGAGTCCCGCTGTCGAAATTTGCGGACTCCAGATCGGCCGCGCGGCGTCGGGTTGTGCGTGCCCGCATTCGCGAGAAAGCAGGACGCCGGCTGATGCCGTCACCGCGGCTGACCGCCGCCGACGCGGTCACCCTCGCTGCTGACGAAACGCGGGTGAGGTGACGACGACGGTCGCAGTCCTGCTCGTTCGTCGACGCGGTATTTCTGCGATCTTCGGTTAGGAGCGGCGGCGGAGGCGACGGGGACGCTCCTGTCCCTCGTCCGACTCGGAAGCTAGGCGTAGGTCACGTATCGCGCCGGATACCTTCACCCGGGAACGGTCACCGGGCTCAGCTCGGAGCGAGATGCAGGGCAGACCGCGTGAGCGGTGGAGAGAGGTTAGTTCTGGCAGGCGAGTGGATGGCATGCGTGAGCGCCGGTGTGAGGCGGGCGTCGGCGGATCGCGGATCTTGTAGTGTCGGCGGGGCCGTCGTAGCATGTGCGGCGGCTGCCGATGGTGAACCCTGCTCCCGGACTGGGGCGGTCCGCCGGCCTGCGCGGCCGGGCGAGCGAGTGCGCGCTGCTCGACGCCGTGGTCGATGCGGTCCGCCGGGGAGAGGGCCGGTCGCTGGTGGTCCGTGGGGAGGCTGGGATCGGGAAGACGGCCCTGCTTGAGTACCTGGCCCGGTCGGCGCCGGACTTGACCGTTCTCCGGGCGGTGGGGGTGGAGTCGGAGATGGAGCTCGCGTACGCCGGTCTCCATCAGCTCTGCGCTTCGCTGCTTGATCGGCTCGACAGGCTGCCGGCTCCGCAGCGTCTGGCTCTGCAGATTGCGTGCGGTCGGAGCGCCGGCGGAGCTCCAGATCGGTTCCTTGTCGGGCTGGCCGTTTTGAGCCTCCTCTCAGAGGCCGCTGACGAGCGACCGATCTTGTGCCTGGTCGATGACGCGCAGTGGCTAGATCGGGCCTCGGCGCTGACCCTCGCGTTCGTCGCCCGTCGCCTGTTGGCCGAGCGGGTTGGGGTCGTGTTCGCGGCACGCGAGCCGGGAGGGGAGCTCACGCGACTTCCGGAGCTGGAGTTACGCGGCTTGCTCAGGGACGACGCGCGGGCGCTGCTCGGAGCGACCGTGTGGCTCAGGTTGGATGAGAGAGTTAGCGACCGGATCGTCGCCGAGACGCACGGGAACCCGCTGGCGTTGCTCGAGCTCCCACGGGGGTTGACGGCAAGACAGTTGGCCGGCGGCTTCGGCCTTGTGGAGGCGCAGGGGCTTGCAGGGCGAATCGAGGAAAGCTTCATTCGTCGGGTTGAGACGCTTTCCGAGGACGCGCAACGTCTGCTGCTGCTCGCGGCGGCTGAGCCGGTCGGCGATCCGCTGCTGCTGCTGGCTGCATCCGAGCGACTCGGGATCGCGGTCTCCGCCGTGGACGTGGAAACGGACGGGTTGCTCGCGCTCGGAGAGCGCGTGACCTTCCGTCATCCGCTGGTGCGCTCCGCGGTATACCGAACAGCGACCAGAGAGCAACGCCGGGAGGTCCATCTGGCTTTGGCAGAGGCGACCGACCGCAGCGTCGACCCTGACCGTCGCGTGTGGCATCTGGCCACAGCTGCAGCCGGGCCCAATGAGCTGGTCGCCGCGGAGCTCGAGCAGTCCGCCAGCCGCGCGCAGGCGCGCGGGGGCCTGGCCGCGGCAGCTGCGTTCCTGCATCGCTCTGTCGTTCTGTCGGGCGATCCCGAGCAGCGGGTCCGGCGTGCGCTTGCCGCTGCCCAAGCGAGCTTGAATGCCGGCATCTTTGACGGCGCGCTCGAGCTTTTGGCGTTGGCCGAGGCCGCGACGCCGGACGAGTTGCAGATGGCGCATGTGGAGTTGCTCAGGGGTCAGATCGCGTTCGCGTCGAGCCTGGGGACCACCGCGCCGCCGCTGCTCCTGAAGGCGGCCCAACGGCTCGAGCGGCTCGACCCCGAGCTTGCGCGCGAGACTTACCTCGACGCGTGGGGAGCTGCGCTGTTCGCCGGTCGCTTGGCCTTCGCCGGCGGCCTGGTCGAGGTATCCCGTGCCGCCAGATCGGCTCCGCGGCCGACCCGCCCCGTGCGTCCATCCGATCTGCTCCTCGATGGCCTCGCGACCTTTGTCACGGAAGGACCGGCGGCTGCCGCGCCAATGCTGATCCGGGCGACGGCCGCGTTTGCGGACGAAGCGTCACCGGCCCAGGAGAACTTCCGATGGGGCTGGATGACGACAATCCCGCCCAACATCCTCTGGGATGAGGACAGCTGGCATGCCATCAGCGCGCGCCATCTCAAGGAGGCCCGCGAGACTGGCGCGCTGGCCCGGC
>JAFASQ010000319.1 GCA_019244395.1 Solirubrobacterales bacterium
CGCGGTTTGATAAAAGGGTCAGGCCCTATGACACGTCCTCCAACGAGCGGCTCACGGCCTCCGATGTCCCGCCCCTGCCGGGCGTCTACGACGCCCTCGAGCCGCAGCGCGACGAAGAGACAGTGCACCCGCATTACCACACGCACCACCAGGCCGCCGGGTCCTCGGGCACCTGGTTGCGCCCGGCCCGCACGCCATGCCCGGCGATTCACTTCCGTATTGGCAGTGAATCGTCACCGTTCCACGCGATTGGCGCCAGCCAGGCGATAGCGATGAGGCCTCCGGACGACCCGACGCTCCATGTCGGCGTCGAATCGGACCTGCCCCTCCGGGTCGTCGTAGGGCGCGGCGACCTCCTGCTCGTCCACGGCTGGTGCGCTCACGAGCGTCTGCCTGTCCGCCACCTCGAACTGCTGGTCGGGGGTGAGCGCCAGCCGCTGCGCGAGCAGGGAATGCCGCGGCCTGACATCGCACCTCGCGGGACAGCAAGCACTAGTGCGACCGGCTTTTTGGGCTTCGCGGAGCTACGCGAGCCAGTCGGGGCCGGGAGGGTAGAGATCCGGCTCGTAGCTAGGCTGGCGGACGGAGAAGTTGCCAGCCGGCTCATTAGCGAAGTCGAGCTCGTGCCCCACAAACGTAGCCGTTGGGCTGTTCCGGGCGAGCGGGCACCGCGAATCGCCATCTGCATGGCGACCTACAACCCACCGATGGAGCTTTTTCGACGTCAGATCGATTCGATTCGGGCGCAGTCCTACGACAACTGGATCTGCCTGATCAGCGACGACAACTCGCCTCCTAGAGCCCTTGAGCTGATCCGTGAAACCTTGGGCGACGATCCGCGCTTTCGCCTTCAAGCCAACCCTGAACGGCTTGGGGTCTACCGCAACTTCGAGTGCGCCCTGGGTCTGGTCGAGCCGGACGTGCCGCTAGTCGCGCTCGCCGATCATGACGATCGCTGGGACCCAGACAAGCTCGCCTCGCTTGTCTGCGAGCTGCGAGCGGACGTGACGCTGGTTTACAGCGACGCGCGAGTGACAGATGCCGACGGCGGGTTGGTCGCGCCCACCTTCTGGACCGAGCGCGCCAACAACAAAGACGACCTCGGGAAACTGTTGCTGGTCAACTCCATCACCGGCGCCGCGTCGCTGTTTCGGAGTGAGCTGCTCGACTACATCTTGCCGTTCCCGGCCACGGAGGGCCTGATGCACGACCATTGGCTGGCCCTCGTCGCAATGACCGTCGGCGAGGTCGCGTACGTGGACCGCCCGCTCTACGACTATGTCCAGCATCCGGGCGCCGCGCTAGGCCACGAGCGGGACCGCCCCCGGCGGCGGCCCTCCAGACGCCAGCTGCGAGCCGTACGAGACCGCGAGGGACTCCGCCGTCTTCTCGTCGTTTGCCTCGAGATGATGCGCCGGTGCCACTACATCCTCCTCGGGGTCACCTGTTCGGCCGAGCTTCTGCTTCTGCGAGCCGGCGACGCTATCGAGCCCCGCAAGCGGCGCGCGGTGCGGCGCTGCGCGAGGCTCGATCGCTCACCGGTCGCCTGGGCCTGGCTTGCGCAGTCGCTGGTGCGCTCCCGGATAGGTCGCTCTAAGACCCTCGGCGTCGAGCGCATGATCCTCCTCGGGGCGCTGTGGCGGCCGACGCTGCGCGCGCTGCGCCCACTGAAGCTGCCCCCGGTCACTCCCTACGGTGAGACGATGGCCGTCATGCTGAGGCTTCCCCACGCAGAGCCGGCTGGCAGCTTCGCGGCGCCGCAGCCGGAAACGACCGATGAGAAGCTCACCTGAGCGCCCCCAGCTGGTCCCGCAGTAAGCCCGTCCCCACGATCCAAGGGCTGCGAGCCGCAGCTAGACCTGCGAGCCGCGGCCGCGCTCAAACCAGATCGAACGGTCCTTCCAGTCGTGCGCCATCATCAGCGCGCCCCCGGCGAACGCAAACGCGAGCATCGACACAGGCCGCGCGATCGGTCTCGCGACGGTGTCCGGATCGCTGAGCAGCGCCACGAAGGCGGCCGCGGCGACGACGCTACCGGTAGCGCCGTGGTGGCAACGCTGTCCAAGGATCCACAGGCGGTGGCTAAGCGCGTCGTATTCGACCAGTCTCCTGGCGGAGTATCCGTCTCCGACTTCCATCTGATCGCCCCATTTATCGGCCCTTACCCTGCAAAACGTGAGAGCGCCGCCCGTTCTTGTAGATACGCGGCTGGCCGTGGGCGCGCGCCCGGCGCTAGGCGATCCGAGACCCGGGCACAGCGTCCTTGTCGGGCCTGAGCAGCACCACCCCGAGGGCTTCGTCGAGCGCGCCCATCACTAGCACCTCGGAGGGGAACCGGGCGATCACACGCGGTGTCAGGTTGACGCAGGCCACGACGAGCGTGTCGAGCAGCTCCTCGCGCGAGTAGTGCGTGATCTGCGCCGAGGACCGCTTGGTCCCGACCTCCGGCCCGAAGTCGATGTGGAGCTTCCAGGCTGGCACTCGAGCCTCCGGAAACTCCTCGACCGACACCACCCGACCGACGCGCATGTCGACGGCCTGGAATTGGGTGATGTCGATCACTACGGAGCGGTGCCGCCCGAGGGGGCCGGCTGAGCGCCGCTCGGGGCGCCCGCGGAGTCAGGCGCGCACGACGACGCCGGAGCCGGATCGGGATGGGGACTGGGGGCCGGCGCCGAGGTCACAGTCGTCGTGGTCGTGGTTCCGGAATCCGCGCTCGGCTGGCCGGTCGTGGTCGTGGGGCCGGTGATCGTGGTGCTGCCTGGATCGGAGCTTGGTGGTGCCGCGGTCGTGGTTGGGGGTGGCGTCGACGTCGTCGTCGCCGAACCGGTGGCGGGACTGCTCGGCTCGGCGCAGCCCGCGGTCCCGGATGCCCCCACGGTCCCGGATGCCCCGGCTGTCCCCACGGCGGGGGTGCTCGACTGGGCGAGGACGGTCGCGTCGGTCTGGGTCCGGGTGCGCCCTGGTGGCACCGCGGGCGTGGCCTTCGGCTTGTCCTTGGCCTTGGCCTTGGTGGCGGCGGACGCGGCCTGCTTAGGATCGGGCTTGAGCGGAGTCTTGTGCGCCGGCGTCGTCGCGGGCGTGGCCGCCGGCGCGACCGTGTTGTGATGCTTGACGGCGGGACGGTGGTGCGCGGCGACCGGGATGACCCGCGCCGAATGCGCCGCCGCTACCGATTGGGCAGCGGTGGTCGTCGTGACCGGCGGCGAAGCGGGGACCGAGGCCACCGGCGTAGCCGCCGCGCGGTGATGCACGTGCCGGGACGGCTGCTCGACCTCCACCGCGCCGGCGGTGACGAGCGCGGCGGCCGCTAGGCCGGCGGCCGCCTTGGTGGCGATCGCGCCGACGCTGGCCGACAGGAACCCGCCGCTCGTCGTCCCCATCACGGCGGTGGCCCCGGCCGCCGCGGTCGATCCCACGGCCGCCGCCTGGCCGGCGGCGCCGGCGCCCGACGCGCTCGACCCCGCGCCCGCGGAATGGCCGAGATGGAGAATGGCCAGCTTGCGCAGCAGGAAGAACCCGCCGACCGGGAGAACGGCGGTGAGCGCCTTGCTCGTCTCGCTCAGCTGGCTCTTGAACATTGAGCAGCGCTCGCACGTGCGCAGGTGGCGGCGCACAAGCGGCCCTGGTCGCCGGCGCAGACCCTCGGCCACCTCGCCCAGTTCGATCCGCACCTGCTCGCAGGTCAGCATCCGGGCCTCGGCGGCCTCGGCCAGCGACACCCGCGCGCGCACGAGTAGCGACTTGACGCTCGGCACGGTGGTCTCCATCGCCTCGGCGATCTGCTCGTAGGACAGCGCGTCCATCTCTCGGAGCACCAGCGCGGTGCGCTGGGTTTCCGGTAGGCCCTGAATGTCCCCCACCAGGAGGCGGAACTCCTCTCGGTCGTGGACCCTGTCCGCCGTGGTGGCGCCGTGGTCGTAGAGGTGGATGTCCATCGAGTCAACGCCGACGGCCTGGATCCGGCGCAGGTGGTTGAGGCTGCGGTTGCGGGCAATGCGGTAGAGCCAGGGCCGCACGTTGATCGGGCGATCGTCGTCGAGGATCGCGTTGAAGGCCGCCGAGAAGACTTCCTGGAGGACGTCCTCGGCGTCCTCGCGCGAGCCGAGCAGGTGCCGGCAGAAGGCCAATAGGCGGGCGTGATAGCGGGCGACCAGCACCTCGAACGCGCCGGTGCTGCCCCGCCGGATCAGCGCTACCAGGCGCTCATCGGATTGCAGCCTAAGGAGGGGCGAGCGGGCATGCAGGCCGATTCCTCCCGAGTATCTAAGCGCAGAGACTTCCACGGGCTAGCTACACGTCGCCGTCGGTGGCCTTGACACCGTAGCAGCGGATTAGTTGCGGTCCGGGCGCCTACCGCAACGGCAGTACCCGGGGAGGGACTCGAACCCTCATGCCGCTGGGGCAGTCGCTCTTAAGGCGACCGTGTCTGACCAATTCCACCACCCGGGCGCGCGACGAGGAAACGCTAGCGCGTGAACCGGTGCGCGGCTCGCATGAGCCTTTCCAGCGGCGCGTTCAACGGCGTTAAGCGCCGCCCGAAAGGCATCCAGGCGGCCGCTCTGGTGCGGTTAGGCGGCCCGTTGTGCGCCAGTCGAAGCGCGCCGGCCGCCCGCGGCCAGCACATCGAGCAGCGTTTCGGCGAGCTGCTGGTTGCCCGTGAGCTGGAGGCCGCTGCGGTCGCGCCCGGGCGAGAACGCGCTGACCCAGTGTTCGGTGGCGCCGGCCACGCGGGCGTCGGCGCCGTCGGCCGAGCGTTCCTCGACGCTGATGCCCTCCTCGGAGAGCGTGAAGGTGAAGTCGGCGCGTCGGTCCGCGTCCTCGACGGCGAACTCGACCGTACCGGTGGCGGGGACACGCGGCAGTAGTCCCGGAGCCAGGCGGAAGATCGCCCCGAGATCGATCGACTCCGAGGCGCGCGGCGGGCTCCACGCCCACTCGTAACCCCACCGAGCCAGCTCGCCGAGGATCGGCATCAGCTCACGCGCCCGCTCGGTCAGCTCGTAGTCGACCCGGGGAGGGACCTCCCGATAGCGCTTGCGGGTAAGCATGCCGTCGGCGACCATACGATTCAGCCGCGAGCGGAGCTGCTCAGTGGAGATTCCCGGCAGCACACGCTGGAGTTCTACGAACCGGCGCGGCCCGGCTGCCAGGTCACGCACGATCAGCAGGGTCCATTTGTCTCCGACCAGATCGAGTGCCCGGGCGTCCGGTGACCACTGGTCATACGGGTGGCGTTTCGGTGGGGGTACGTGCGGAATGGGGGACAGCCTCCCAGCGGACGGTGCGTACCTACCAAGTTCGAGTCTAACGGACGGTTGCGCCGCTCCTGTCCGTCGGCGGGCGCTGTGAGCGGGCTTAACCGGCCCGGCCGTGCACGTCGCTCACACCAGTTTTTGCTGACTCTGCGCGGTATTCGGCAGTTTTGGCGTTCTGGAACGTTTTTGCCTGTACATGGATGTTGTCATCGAGCTGACGGATCGGCTCGCTGATCGCTCTCGACCCACGAGGCGCTCGCGCGCGGCGTTTTTCTATGACCTCGCCTGCCCCTTCTCGTATCTCGTGGGGGAGCAAATCGAGCGTGCGCTCGGAGAGGTCGACTGGTTTCCCGCGCCGGCCGTGGAACTCGACGGCGGCGCCCGCTCGCTCCGGGTCGAGGCGATCCGTGCCCTCGCCGAGCGCGAAGCCCGGGCCACCCGTCTCTCTCTGGTCTGGCCCGACAGCTTCCCCGCCAACGCCCGTCACGCCCTGCGCGCGGGGGACTACGCGGCCGAGCACGGCGCCGGCTCAAGGTTCGCTCTCGCCGCGATGCGCCTCGCCTTTTGCGGCGGCTTCGACCTGCAAGACCCGGAGATCCTCGCTGTGGCCGCCGGCGCAGCCCACCTCTCAATCGAGCGGTGCCTCGCGGCCGCCCGCGATCCCTCCCGCGACGGCGTGTTGTGTGCCACGGCGCGCGGGTTGCGCGCCCGGGGGGTGAGCCGGCTGCCCGCCGTGCGTCTCGGCCGGCGTTGGTTCGAGGGCGAGCGCCTGCTGGACGCGGTGGCGCTGGCCGGCGCGCGCGCTCTCTGAGGGCGGAGGCGCACCGAGACAGGCTGTGGCGGCGGCTATGACATCGCGCGTCGCGGCGGCCGACACGGTGGGCAGTCGACGCGGCGCCACCGACCGGCCTCGATCCGCCGGCGCCACCGACCGGCCTCGACCCGCCGGCGCCACCGACCGGCCTCGATCCGCCGGCGCCACCGACCGCCCCCACGCCCCGGCTGTTAGCGTGCCGGCGGTGGCGACCGAGGCCGAGCCGACGACGCAGCAGCACGGCGGGCGGCTGATCGCGGCCCGGCTCCGGGCCTACGGCGTGACCAAGCTGTTCACGCTGTCGGGCGGGCATTTGTTCTCGATCTACGACGGCTGCCGGGCGGAGGGGATCGACATCGTCGACGTGCGCCACGAGCAGTCGGCTGCCTTCGCCGCCGAGGGATGGGCAAAGGTGACGCGCACGCCTGGGGTGTGCGCGCTGACCGCCGGCCCGGGTGTCACCAACGGCATGAGCGCGATCGCGTCGGCTCACCAGAACCATTCACCGGTGCTGGTGTTGGGCGGGCGGGCGCCGCAGTTTCGCTGGGGCCAGGGGTCCCTCCAGGAGATCGACCACGTGCCGTTCGTGCGCCCGCTGGTCAAGTTCGCCGCGACGGCCCAGGACACGGAGGAAATCCCGGCTCTGATCGACGAGGCTGTGCGCAGCGCGATCACGCCGCATTCAGGGCCGACCTTCGTCGACCTCCCGCTCGACTACGTGTTCGGAGAGGCCGCCAGCGCGGATCCGCCGGGCCCCCTTCCCGACCCGGCAAGTGGACCTGGCGCAGACCCGCGCGAGATCGACCGGGCGGCCGCGCTGCTGCGCGAGTCCGAGCGCCCGGTGATCATGGCCGGCGCCGGCCTGTACTGGGGGCGCGGTGAGACTGCGCTCCGGAGCCTCGCCGAACGCCTCCGGATCCCGGTGTTCGCGAACGGCCTGGCCCGCGGGTGCATCCCGGCCGATCACGAGCTGGCGTTCTCCCGGGCCCGCCGCACGGGCCTTCAGGGGACCGATGTCGCGGTCGTGATCGGTGCCCCGCTCGACTTCCGGCTCGGCTTCGGCGGCGCGTTCGCGCCCGATGCCGAGATCGTGGCGATCGACGTGACCGAGCCGGCGCAGGACCCGCCGCGCCCGGTCACGGCGGAGCTGTACGGCGCCCTCCCCGCCACGCTGGACGCCGTGCACGAGGCCGCCTCGCACCGGAACCGCTCACCGAGCGCGAGGCCTGGATCCGTTCGCTACGCGCCACCGAAGACGACGCGCGCGCCGGCGAGGCGGCCGAACTGGCCGACGATCGGGCGCCCCTTCACCCAATGCGCGTGTACGGCGAGTTGATCCGACTGCTCGACCGGGACGCAATCGTGATCGGCGATGGCGGGGACTTCGTCTCCTACGCCGGCCGCGTCATCGACTCCTACGAGCCAGGCTGCTGGCTCGACCCCGGTCCACTGGGCTGTCTGGGATGCGGCCCGGGATACGCGCTGGCGGCCAAGCTCGCCTGCCCCGACCGGCAGGTCGTCCTTGTGCTTGGCGACGGCGCCTTCGGCTTCTCCGGAATGGAGCTCGACACGCTTGCGCGGCACGGTGTCGCGGTGCTCGCGGTCGTCGGCAACAACGGCATCTGGGCGCTCGAGAAGCACCCAATGGAGGCGCTCTACGGATACTCGGTCGCCGCCGAGCTCCGGCCGGGGACCCGCTACGACCAGATCGCGGAAGCCCTCGGGTGTCACGGCGAGCTCGTCCAGACCCCGTCCGACCTCCGTCCCGCCCTCGACCGCGCCCTGGCCAGCGGCCGACCCGCGCTCGTGAACGTCCTCACCGACCCATCAGTCGCCTACCCGCGCAGATCGAACCTGGCTTAGACAGCGGCTGGCTAATGAGCTCGAGGGGACGGCGTCGACGTGCGACCCGCGGTCCTCGCGCCCGGTCACCTTCGCCCATCGACCACCGTCGCCGGCGCCCGGGACCGCGGGTCGTACGTGACGCCGGACCCGAATACGAAAACCGCCCGCATTCTCAGCGGGCGGCTTCCGATCCAGGTTTGGCCCAATCGGGACGGGCAGGGGTACGTGCCAGAAAGGGCCGGTTAGAGTGGCTCGGACGGCGGGAGGCGCCGATGTCTGCGGCTTCGCCCGAG
>JAFASQ010000425.1 GCA_019244395.1 Solirubrobacterales bacterium
GGAGCGGAGCAATCGCTGCCGTCGGTCGTCGTGTAGTCGCCGGTCTCGACCTCGTCAACGACCTCGTGCAGCTCCGCGCGATGCGCCGCCGTGGTCAGGGTGAAGCCGCCGCCCGGCTGATCGAAATAGCTGCTGGTGGCGTAGCCGAGGCGGTCGTAGGAGAACACGACATAGCCCGCGGCGGCCAGTGCCCTCGCCACCGACCACGTCGGCGAGAAGTCCCAGTTCGCGGTCGAGGACGCGATGCCGTGCACGAGCACGATCGCGGGGGCGCGCCCGTGATCCCTGTCGGCCGCGTGCCAACGCCCCCTGTACCCTTGCTGCTCATCGCTGTAACGCAACCCGTATAGCGTGCTGCGACCCCCGGCCGGGTTGGTCACGCTAAAGCAAACCGTCGCGATCCGGATCCGGTCGCCGAAATGCATCTCCGGCTGCCGCTGGCCATCAGTTCCGTCCGCCGCAGCGCCAGCCGCAAACATTCCCATGCCCGGCACGACGAGTAGCGCGACGACCACAGATCGACGCCCTTGACGCCGTGTGACCCCGCGCAATTGCCGCAGCCGATGTCGCAGATCGGCGTCTCCCGGCGTGAACCGGCCCGTACTCGCAAACACGAGCCACCTCCCTCAGGTGAGCTAAGCCGTAATAGCGTTCGCCATTGTCGCATAGAGTACGACAGTGTCAACCAGGTCCCGACGTGCCGTCTCCGGCGCCGCGGGGCCTTGCGGCCGCCACCGAGCGCATCCCAGCTATCCACATTCGCCTTGCGGTTGAGGGAGTACTCCTCGAGTACTCCTCGACATAAGGCGCGGCGGAGGTCTTGGGCCGCCAGCTGATGGCCCGCAGGGCCGAACGGACACATGCCGGCGTCCACGGCCGCGCGCCGTGACGGTTGGCACCAGCGTCCCAGCCACAGTGCCGGCGACGAGCACGCGCTCGCGCCAAGCACAGCAGGCACCGCAAACATTCTCCGACGTGGTCCAGACACGCGCCGTATCTCCTCCGGCAAAGTGCGCCGACGGTAGTGTGGCGCGCTGTATATGTCGAACTGAGTCGGCACCAGAGGCATACGAGGCATCTGGCACGGGCAGAAAACGGGTCGGCACGGATCGAAAAGAGTCCGACTACTGCGCGCCGGCGTCCTGCAGCAGAAGATTGACTTCGGACAGGGTCCGCAAGCTTGCCCGCCTGCGAAGACGGGCCATGCCTAGAGCTTCTGCGGGCACGGCCGTGCGTCTATGCTGACGTCGTCTCCGCCGCGCGGGCGGAGCCTTGCATGCCTCCGTAGTCGACTCTAAGGTACCCCGCGCGAAGGAGGACTGGATGGCGATACAGCCGGCCTTGGGCGACGTGTCATGCGACCTGCACGACGTCGCGACTGCGAACCTCACAGACGGTTGGCGCGAGGTGCTCGCGCGGACCTACACATTCGGTTTCGCGGTCCAGGCTGCCCCGGAGCCCGGCGAGGCGTTCTCCGCCAGCACCTCGCGCTGGCAGCTCGGCAGCCTTGCGCTCGTCCAGACCGCGCACGACCGCGGCGACGGCCGGAGGGGCCGAGCCGAGATCGCGGCCAGCGACCCTGACCTCGTCGGCTTGCTGTACATGCGCCGCGGCACGATCGGCATGGACTTCGAGGGCAAGCCAGCCGCGCTTCGCGACGGCCAACTCGTGATGTGGGACACCGCGCGCCGCGGAGGCTTCACGACGCTCGGCAGGGTGGATAACCAAACCCTCGTCATCCCACGGGAGCGTCTGGCAATGGAGGCACCAGGCTACGAGGCCATGTTCGGCCAGCCGTTCCGATCCGACCATCCCGCCGCCAGACTGATAGGGAGCTTCCTGGGCTCCCTCATGCCGCTCGTCAGCAGCCTCGACGTCGCGGCGCGCGACGCAGTCGCGGATGCCGCGCTGGATATCGCCCGAGCGGTCGTTGCCACACGCGACGACCCTCAACCGCGACCCCAGACCACGGCGCAGCTCATGGCCGTGCGGCTGTACATCGATGCGAACCTCCGCGACCCAAGCCTCTCCCCGGCCACGATCGCGAACGCGAACGCGATCTCGCTCCGCACCCTTCACCGGTTGTTCGAGTGCACAGACGACACGGTCGGCGCGGTCATTCGTAACCGTAGACTCAGCCGCTGCCACGCCGATCTGCTGCGCGCCACGGACGAGTCGGTCACCGCCATCGCCTACCGATGGGGCTTCCGCAACGTGTCGTTCTTCAGCCGCCTGTTCCGCGAGCGGTATGGCGTGTCCGCACGCGAGCTGCAGATGACCGCACGCGCTGCTGCGCGTCCGCAGATGTGATCAGACTGCGCTACTCGCCAGGCAGAACAATTGCTTGACGACCGTTCGTCGATTGTTTTATACTCGCGCCGCTCGAAGCGCAAATCAGAGGAGAGCTGAGGGAGGACCGATCGAGCCAGACGGCGAGTCTGTCTAACGCTCGCTGCCCCTCACGGACGCTAAGCCGTCCGCGGGAAGACCGAGCAGGAATGCGTGCGGAGGCGGACGTCACGTAGGCCTCGGAAGGTCGCGGCGACCAGGGAAGCCACTTCACCGCCGCCTCGTTCTCGACCGACGATCGCCCAGTACGACGGCCGGAAAGGACATCTATGGCGACGACGCAGATCCATGAGTCAACCGCAGTCTCGCGGGCCGCCGGGCCGCGGCACTGGATGGTGGCGGATCCGGTACCGGTTGGGCTGGCGCTTTTTGCCTTTGCCCTGGCACTGTTCGGAGCCCGGTTCATCACGGTCAAGGACACCACTCTGGTCGCTGGGCCACTCACCGTTGGCCTGAACTATGGTGTTCTGGTCGCGGCGATCGCGGAGAGCGTGTGTGGAATTCTCGCCTTGATGAGAGGCGTTACCTATCCGGGTTACGTGCTCAGCATCTTCGGTATCT
>JAFASQ010000007.1 GCA_019244395.1 Solirubrobacterales bacterium
TTCCATAGATGCGGTAGCCGTCGGGAGTCATGTCGGTGACGGGCGCGGGGCGCTGAGCAGGTCGCGGACGGCGTATGCGAGGTGATCCTGCAGTAGCCGGATCACCCGCCTGCTCTCGGCGACTTCCTCTGCCCCGGCTCCTTCTCGCTCGAGTCGCCGCAGTTCCGCGACGTGCGATCTCAGATGGACGATCAGCCGCTCGAGTTTGCGCTCTGTGGTCATGAGGAGGCCTCGAACGCTGGTTCGGGGACGTACGGCCGCCCCGGGTCGGCGTGTTCGGGCTCGATCGCAACTCGGGGAAGCCGACGCCCTAGCCACCTCGGGAGTGCCCATGTGGCGCGGCCGAGGAGTTGAAGGATAGCGGGCAGAAGCGCCATCCGGATCACCAACGCGTCGAGGAACACGGCGGTCGCCATGCCGAGCCCGAACATCTCGAGCACACGGTTGCCGCTGATCGCGAACGCCGCGAACACGGCCACCATGACGGCAGCCGCGGCGGTGATGACCCGCCCGGTATTGGCGAGCCCATCGCGGACCGCCGCGCTCGCGTCGCGCTGCCGCTGCCATTCCTCGTGGACGCGCGAGATGAGGAACACCTCGTAATCCATCGACAGCCCGAACACGATCGCGAACATGAACACCGGGATGAAGGCGTCGATCGGTCCTGGCTGCACTCCGAACAGGTTGCTCAGCCAGCCCCGCTGGAACACCGCCTGGACGACGCCGAGCGCAGCTGCGATAGAGAGCAGGTTCATCAGAGCGGCCTGCACCGGGATCACCAGCGATCGGAACGCGATCAGCAGGAGGAGCCCTGCGAGTGCGATCACGACGCCGACGAACGCCGGGAGCTTGCTCGAGAGAATGTGGGAGAAGTCCACCTGCGACGCCGTTGCACCGCCGACATAGGTGACCGCCTCGGTGGTGTGCTCGATCGGCGGCAGCACGCGGTCGCGCAGCGACGCGACCAGGCTCGCCGTCTGGGCGCTCTGGGGCGAGGTCGAGGGGTAGGCGACGATCGCCGCCGCGGTTCCTTCCGCGTTTACGCGCGGCGTGGCGACGGACGCGATCCCGTGGGTGCTTTTCAAACCTGTGGCGATCGCCGGCAGGCCCGTTACATCGTGGGCCGCGGGGAGCGCCACGGCGATCTGGAGCGGACCGTTGAAGCCCGGGCCGAAGCCCTTGGCGAGCAGGTCGTAGGCCTGGCGCGTCGTTTGGCTCGGCGCGTCGTTGCCAGCGTCACTCGAGGCGAGTCGCAGACCGACCGCCGGCGCGGCCAGCGTGAGCATCAACGCTGTGGCCAGCATCGCCGTCACCACCGGGCGCCGCTGTACAAGGCGGACCCAGCGAAGCCAGAACCCGGGCTGGGCGGCCCCCGTCCGGCGCGCGGCGTCGCGGCGGCTGGGCCGCGCGATCCGATGCCCGGTCATGCTGAGCAGGGCGGGCAGCAACGTCAGCGACGCGGCGAGGACCAGGACCACACCGATCGCGGCCGCCACAGCGGCACCGTTCAGGATGCTGATGCCGAGCGCGAACATGCCGAGCAGCGCGATCACCACCGTCGCGCCTGCGAACAGCACCGCTCGACCCGACGTGTCAATTGCATCCTCTACTGCCTGCTGCACAGCTCCGCCGTTCTGGCGGTAGTTCTCGCGGAAGCGCGTCACGATGAACAGCGCGTAGTCCACGCCGACACCGAGACCGAGCATCAGCGCCAGTTCGGAGGCGAAGTCCGGCATGTCGATCACGTGACTGGCCAGCGAGATCACCCCGAGGCCCGCCCCGAGGCCGAGCAGCGCAGTGGCGATCGGCAGGCCCATCGCAGTAAACGACCCGAAGCTGATCAGCAGGATCACGATCGCGGCGGCGATGCCGACCACGGTCGCGAAGCCCAGCGAGGCCTGCTGCGCCTGCTCGATGGCCTGGCCCCCAAGCTCGACCTGAAGGCTCTGCGAGCGCGCGGATTCGGCCGTAGTGATCACCCGGTTTACGGCCGCCTTGGGAAGTGCGTTGGCCCGCTGGTCGAAGACGACGGTGGCGAAGAGGATTGTCCCGTCGCGGGAGATCGCGTGCTGGCCTGGGGCGTAGGGACTGTCCACGCTTGTCACGTGCGGCAGGTCTCTGACTCGGGCAAGAGTCGTGACAATCGTCGCGCGGTACGCATTGCCGGTCAGCCTGCCGTTTCGCGCCTGGAAAACGATCTGATCGGCGTCGCCGGACTGCGCTGGGAAACGGCTTTTCAGGAGATCGACGGCGTGCTGGGAGCCGGTGCCGGGCAACGTGAAGTCACTCGCGGTCTTTTTCCCGACGGCGCCCGACACGGCGAAGATCCCGACCGCGGCAACGATCCAGGCAATGACGACGAAGCGGCGGTGGGTCATGGTCCAGCGAGCGATGTTCAGCATGAGCAGCCCCGGCTTTCACAAATAGAAAGTCTGCAAGGCGTGCATTAATACCTTCGGTGCATGGCAAAGTCAACACTCCATGCAAAATTTCCTGATGTGAAGTTTCTTTGCTATCCTGCGGCCAAATGGAGCCGACCGAGGCGGTCCCGGCGAGGCCCGGGCTGAGGGAGCGCAAAAAACAGGCAACCCGCGACACGATCGCGAGGGTCGCACTGCAACTGTTCGCCGAGCGCGGCTACGACAACACCACGCTCGCCGACATCGCCGAGGCGGCGAACGTCTCGCCGCGCACGATCTTCGCCTACTTCGACCGCAAGGAAGACATCCTGCTCTGTGACGAGATGGTGTTCTACGAGCAGCTGAAGGAGAAACTCGAGCAGCGCGCGCCGGGCACCACCACCGTCGACGCCTTCCGCGATTTCCTGCGCACCATCGGCCCGCCGAGCGAGGAAGCGATGCTGCGCAAGAAGATCATCCACGGCGAGGAGGAACTGCGCCTCGCGGCGCGCGCGCACCACGGCCGCGTCGAGCAGCTGATCGCCGAGTTGATCGCTCAGGACCTCGACGCGCCACCCGGCGACATCCGCCCAGTCCTGGTCGCCGCCTCCATGACCGCCATGTTCACCGACCTGCGCGACCGGCTCGAGGCGGAGACGGGTGGACCGATGACCTTCGAACAGGCGATCGCGGTCCTCGAGGACGTGCTCGAGTTCCTGCGCGGAGGACTCGAGGCGCTTCAGCGCGGTCGCCCAAGCTAGCGCCCGTTGATCGCCGCGCGCTTGAGTTCTCCTTGGCCGGGGCGAAGATCCGCCTGCGGGCCGATGTATCAAAGGGGTGTCTGCGAGATCTTCTCGGCATGGCTCAGTTCACCGCCAGGACCATTGTCTGCGCATCCCCCGAGCAGGTGCTCGAGGTGCTGACCGATCCGGACGAGATCCGGAGCTGGTCGCCAATCCCGTTCGAGGTCGAGGAGTTCGACGGACACCGGCTCGACTCCGGCAGCGTCACTCGTGTGACGGGCTCACTCGCCGGCAGACGAGTGGGGTTCGATGTCGAGGTGCACTCCGCCGATGCCGACGGGCTGAAGCTCAGCGCGGCTGGCGCGATATCGCTCGACGTAATGTACGTCCTCGAGCGCGTCGAGGACGGCAGCGAAGTCACTGCCTCGATTGTCCTGCGCGGCGGTTCGGGCCTCACAGGCCGGCTGCTCGCGACTGCCACGAACGCGCTGCTCAAAGGCGGAGCGCTCGATCTCGCCACGGGCCGTATCGCGCGGGCGGCCGAAGCCGCTCCCCGCCTCGCCTTCGCGTGAAGAAGAGCCCGTAGCGATGATCGCTGCGTCGCCTGGGTAGGCTGGGGACCAGGGTGGCGGCACCAGGCTTTTGGTGTGATCTAGCTGAACCCAGCCAGCTGAGTGAGAAGCGTCGGGTGCCGGCCGTATCGCCGGCAACCGATTTGTGTTGGCGCGCGCGTGGCCGAACTGTACGGCTCGCGGATCCTATCCGTCAAGCGCAGGTCAGGTTCCCGATTAGGGCAAACGAATGGCCGCTCCGCTCCGCACTCCTCGCACCAGCTGGGTACAAGAAGGTCTACGTGCGCTGGGGATAGGCGGACCAGACGCGGTCCGCGTCGAGAAACTCGCCGAAG
>JAFASQ010000034.1 GCA_019244395.1 Solirubrobacterales bacterium
CGGACCCGATGCTCCCTTCGCCCCGCAGGCGGGTGTCCACCCCAACGCGTCCCGGCTGCAGCGGCACGAACAACAGCGGCATTCCTTCTCGGCATCGCAACTCCTCAACGTCATGCGTTGCGACAACCAGTTGAATCCACCCCATCACCGACGGCTCATACGCAGCGCGGCCGTGCCCGTCGGCGCGATAGGCCGCGTAGGACGGCTGCAGGTCGAGCCGGCCGACCGCGTCGATCACGAACCACGCCAGATGATCCTCCGCCAGCCAGTCGCGCAACGACGGCGGCAACAGAAACGCCTGCTCACGATCACATTCGATGACGTTCTGGGGCATACCCGGAATCCCACCGGCCGCCCCGGACGGAACCCTTTATGCGACAGCCACCGCGCAAAGCAAGGCGCGGTTGGCGCCGGGCGAGGAGCGCGCTGCCGAGCGAAAGCGTGACTCGCAACCGCGCTGGATCCGGTCCGAAGCGGCAGTCTCAGGTCGGTGGAGAAGCGATCGCCGAGATCGCCCTTGGTTCGTGGAAGCGGTCGTGCGGCGAAGCGCTGGCGGCGGACGGGGCCGTCGGTTCAGCCGTGTGTGTTCGTGTGACACCAGCGCCGATGCCCGCGGGTCGTCGCGCGCCCCGCCGTTCACTCCTGGGGCGGTGGAGTCCGGATGAATGAACCCGGATCAAGCGGGCGATGGCGAGCACCGCGCTGCCGGTGGCGCGGGGCGCGGCGGTTCGTCACCGCCGCGCCCCGACCGATCACGACTTCAGAACGCGGGCGCGTCGCTCGGGTTCGTGTCGATCCGAGCGCCGGGATGCTGCGCGGTCACGCTGAGCAGATCCCGGTTCGCCGGCGTCATCGGTAGGTATTCGTAAACCTCGACGCGGAATCGGACCACAGTTCCGCGAGTGCCGCGATGACCGGCTCGCTGTGGAGCATCTACGTAGCGTGGCGCGTAGTTGCTCGTGTCGAAGTAGCAGACGAATCCACGCGGAAGGTCGATCTTGTAGAGAGAAGTACCGTCGATGACGACCGTGCCGGTGACTTGGGCTTGCCCGCTCGCGAGCTCCTGGCGGACCTGTGCGACCGGGTCGTTGGGGGCCGGCCGTGGTGACGAGTCTGGGCGCTCATAGATCGTGTTCGTCGCAGGGTCGTAGTAGAACGAGGTGGTGCCGTTGTCGGAGAACTCCATCTGATCCTTGATGGCGCGGCTGGCGTAGGGCGGGGCGGTCTGCCGCCAGACCTCATTCGCGAACGTCGTCCCGTTCTGGGTGCCGAGCACCTTCGTATGCAGGATCTCGCCCGCCGGCGGGGTCACGGCACGGAGCGCGTGGTGGATGATGGCCGCGACGGCCGCTGCGGGTCCACCGGATCCCGTGCTCCCCACCAGCGCCACCAGCGCGATCGCCGCTGCGGCGCTGACCGCGCTCACGCCAGCAAAGATCCGCATTCGGGGGCGCCGGCGCGGGCGGGGACGCAGCTCGCCAACGAGCTGCCTGCGAAGCGCCTGCCGGTCGCTCGCCTGCCGTTCGCTCGGGGAACTCGATCCATACAGGTCCTGGGCGGCGGCGGTGAGCTGGCAGCCAATCCGTTCGAGGTGATCCGGGAGGCGATCAACGGTGGTCATCGGTGTACTCCTTGTAGTCGCAACGAGAGGGTCTTGAGGGCGCGCGACACGCGGATACGAGCGTTATGCTCGCTGGTGCCCATGAGGGCGGCCGCTTCGTGGTATCGAGCTCATCGATCACCCGCAGCTGCAGGGCTTGTCGTTGGGCGTCGGGCAGGGTGTTGAGAGCGTCAGACAGATGAGGAGCCTGAGCGCACGCGTCGATCTGGGCTTCCAGGCGCGCGAGTTCCTCCTCGTCATGGACAAGCTCGATACCGAGACGGCGGCAAACCTCAAGCTCCACGCGGCCGCGGCGATGAAGCCGGCGCACGAGATTGCGAGCGATGCCGAACAGCCATGCCATGGCCTGCTCATCGGTAGTGCCGCGAAACCGGTCCAAGCCCACAAGCGCTTGGGCGAACGCCTCGGCCGTCAGGTCCGCCGCGGTCGCCAAGTCCGGCGTCTGCGTTCGCAACCAGCGCTCCACCCCAACCGCGTTACGCCGGTAGAACTCGCCAAATGCCTCGGGATCGGCCCGAGCCGCCACAAGCAGCTCGGCATCGCTCGACTTCAGCCTGTAATCCCTCATCAGAAGCAAGTGCCGTCTGCGCCAAAAATGTGACAGGCCGCGCCGACACCTGCTTCCTCGCCACTCCAGCCACGCGTGAGTTGCTTCTGCTCCGGGCGTCGAACGACCAGAAGGAGCAGTCCGACCTCGCGCTAGAACCGTCGCCCTCGTGGCTGAATGTTCGTGAAACAGGCGGTGCTGAGCTCCTGATGCTCGACAATCACTTTCTGGCGTGAGGCGCAGGCCGGCTCGGCCCGTCTCCGGTCTCGAGGCCGTCCAGCGATTCGCCCGCGCTCGCTAGGTCCGAAAATGGCCTCAACCCTCGTACTTGGGAGAGCAGCCGGTGAGTACAGCGACTGAGCATCAGACCAGGGCGACAACGGAGACCGTCGTGTTGCATGTCGGGCGTCAGTACCGCGCCAGCGAGAAGGCGGTCGTCGAGGCAGCGCTCGCAAGGTATCGCGGGGTCCTCTCGGTTGATGCGAACCCGGTCGGGCAGACAGCGACCGTCCAGTATGACCCGGCGGTCACCTCGGTGCACCAGCTCCGCCGCGCGGTCGAGCGTTGCGGGTTTGAATGCGCGGGTTGCAACACGCCCGGGTGCCTCTGTGACCCGCTGCGCGAGCCGGGCGAACCCGAGCGCGCCCACGACAAGGCCGAGGTCGAGCGCGCGCAGCGTCCTGACGGGCATGGCGCAGGCGGCCATGCCGGTCACTCGATGGAGCAGATGGCCACTGAGATGCGAAACCGGTTCGTCATCGCGCTTGTCTTCACGCTCGCGATCCTCGCCTTCTCGAGCGTCGGCAAGAGCGTCTTCGGGCACGAGCTCGCGACCCCGTTCGGCCTGGACCGCAATATCTGGGAGCTGTTGTTGAGTCTGCCGGTGCTGTGGGCGGCGCGGATGTTCTTCAACGGAGCGGTCGCGGCGCTGCGACAGCGCACGCTTGACATGAACACGCTGGTCGCGGTCGCGATCGGGATCAGCTGGGTCTACTCGGCGGTGGTCACCGCGGGCCTGTCGGGCGATGTGTTCTACGACGCCGGGGCGATGCTCGCGACGTTCGTCCTGCTCGGTCACTGGTTTGAGATGCGTGCGCGGGGCGGCGCCTCGGACGCGATCCGCGCGCTGCTTGACCTCGCCCCCCCAACGGCCGTGGTCATCCGCGACGGTGAGCCCGTCGAAGTCCCGACTGCGGAGGTGGCGGTCGGCGATCGGCTGCTGATCCGTCCTGGGGCGAAGGTGCCGGTCGACGGCGAGGTGATCGAGGGCGAGAGCGAGGTCGATGAGTCCACTGTGACCGGGGAGAGTCTGCCTGTCCACAAACACCCCGGTGACACTCTGGTGGGGGCGACGATCAACAAGAACGGCACCCTGCGCGCTCGCGCGACCGCGATCGGCTCGGACACCGCGCTGGCGCAGATCGTCAAGCTGGTCCAAGAAGCGCAAAACTCCAAGGCACCCGGCCAGCGGCTCGCGGACCGTGCCGCGTTCTGGCTGGTCCTCGTCGCGCTCACCGCAGGGACGATCACCTTCCTCATCTGGGCGGTGGTTGTCGGGCGAGACGTCAAGGAGTCGCTGCTGTTCGCGATCACCGTGATCGTGATCACCTGCCCGGACGCGCTCGGGCTGGCCACCCCAACCGCGATCATGGTCGGCTCCGGTCTGGGGGCCAGGCGGGGGATCCTGTTCAAGTCAGCGACCGCGCTCGAGCAGATCGCCAGCCTCGACACGGTCATCTTCGACAAGACCGGAACGCTCACCCGCGGCCAGCCCGAGGTCGTGGCAGTCACCACCGCCAACGGGATCGACCAATCTGAGCTCTTGCGGCTGGTCGCCGCCGTCGAGCGCGAATCAGAACACCCGCTCGCCCAGGCGATCGTCGACGCCGCCGGCGCAAGGCACCTAGACCCGCCAGCGGCCGCGAGCTTCCAAGCGGTCCCGGGCGAGGGCGCGATCGCCACCGTCGAGGGCAAACGCATCGCGGTCGGCAACGCGCGGCTCCTGAATCGCGAGGGCATCTCCCTCGACGGGCTCGCCAACCAAGCGGCCGAGCTCGCCGGCGAGGGACGCACTACCGTGCGGGTGGCGCTCGACGGGCGCGCGGCCGGCGTCATCGCGATCGCCGACGCCGCGCGCGACACCTCACCAGCCGCCGTCAGCGCCCTTCGCGAACTCGGCGTGCAAGCCGTGATGCGCACAGGCGACAGCCAAACCACCGCCCAGCGCATCGCCGCCGAGATCGGCATCGCCGAAGTGATCGCCGAAGTCCTCCCCGGCGCGAAAGCAAGCAAAGTGGCCGAGCTCCAGAAGCAGGGCCGAAAGGTCGCGATGGTCGGCGACGGCGTCAACGACGCGCCAGCCCTCGCCCAGGCCGACGTCGGGATCGCAATTGGCGCCGGCACCGACGTCGCCGTCGAGACCGCAGACATGGTCCTTATGCGCTCCGACCCCCTCGATGTCGCCACAGCAATCACGATTGGCCGCGGCACCAGGCAAAAGATGTACCAAAACCTCGGCTGGGCGACCGGCTACAACAGCCTCGCGATCCCCATCGCCGCTGGCGTCCTGGAACCCTTGGGCTTCACACTAAGCCCCGCGATCGGAGCCCTCAGCATGTCCGGCTCAAGCGTCATCGTCGCCATCAACGCGATCGCGCTCAGACGCCTCCGGCTGCCCCGCCAAGGAGACTGAGGACCTCCCACCGTGTCGCTTCGCTGACGAATACGGAGGAGTCGAGAGTCTCCGTGGGTCGCCCCACGGCGTAGCCTTTGCGCTCCTGCTTCGTCGCCCCCGCAGGACCCAGGCGCGGGCTGCCGCTCCCGCCCGCGTGAGGTCTAGAGCAGAAGTCCGAACGGGCGAGAACCGGTGAGGCCAGAAGGGTCGATGGTCGTGGATGCACACTGAGGACATCCATCGGCCGCATTGCTGGTGGTCCTCGGGAGCTCGAGGGCCGGCACAAACACGCGGGCCGCTTCGGGGTTCCCGCAGGTGAGGGGACCTTGTGGTCAGCGGCTGGTGGTTCAGGTTCTGCGTGACTCGGCGAGGCGCCGCATGGCGTAGCGAAACCAATTGTTCCCATATGGGACGTAGATGCGGACCGCCACGTTCCGAGCAGCCAGAGCTCTCGCGTCCTCCGGTCGCACTCCGAGCAGCATCTCTACTCCGACGCCTGGAAGGGCGCGGAGTAGCGCCTCGCGAAGTACGGGATCGTGCGTGCCCAGCGCCAGCCCGGCGCCGGCGCGGTGCAGCTCGTGCGCGAGGTCCAGGAACGCGAGGTCGGTCGGCTCGCCCGACGCATGTGCGATTGAAGGTTTCTCGAGATAGGCGCCCTTCACTAGCCGGATCGGCACCCCCGCGTCGGCCAGGCGGTTGGCGTCGGAGGGACTGCGCTTGAGATTCGCCTGCACGGTCGCCGACACTGGGGCACCCGTCTTAGCGACCGCGATCACCGACCCGAGGATCCGGTCGGCCCTCTCGGCCTGTTCGGCGCCAACCTGCAGCCTGGCGCCGGCCGGGAGCGCCTCGGCGATCCTCGTCAGCCGTCTGCGAGTGCCGTCGCCGGGCTGGTCGAGGCCAATGTGGGAGAGATCGAGCGACACGAACGTCCCGGCGGGCGCGTCCCTGAGCGCGCCGGCGAGGCACACGTACGAGTCGGCAACGCCTTCGGCCTCGCTCGGGTCGGTGACGTTCTCGCCGAAGAAATCGATCGAGGCGCTGAGCCCGCCTTCGGCGAGTTCGCGCGTGCGCGCGAACGCGTCACCGCGCTCACGGCCAGCGACGTAGCGCAACGCCAAGTGGTAGGCGACCCGATCGCCGCCCGGCAGCCCACGAGCTAAGCGCTCAAAGCGCCCGCTGGTAGCGAGCACGGACAGGATCTGGCCCGACGCCGACGCCATCCTCCCCATCATCGCCGATGAACCCGGGCGACGCACGACCGGTCCGCGCAATCTCGAGACCCGCAGCGTCTCGTCGCTTCTGCTTAGTCGCCGCCCGGGGAGTCCGCCGGACACTGTCGCTCCGGCCGCCCGCAGACCCAGACCAGGAGCGAGGAGCGACTGCAGCCGGGATGGCGAGACGGCTCGGTCTCGTGATTGCGGCAGCGAGCTGAGGGCTCGGGCTGTGGAGTGCTGTCTGCGAGCTGGCCGGTAGAAGCCGCCTTCCAAGTCACGCTGAGCTGGCGACTATTCAGTCAGGCTCATCACGCTCGTGACTGGCGTGGTCGCGCTCGGTTCTAGCGTCCTCGTGTGCTTGGTCTGCGGCTCGGTGATGAGCATTGGCGGTGGTGTGGTCACCCGCGCGCTCCGAGGTTTGCGCCGCGCGCTCATGCATCGCTTCTGAGTCTTCGTACGCAGCGGCTGCGCGGCGATGTGCTGCGGCGGCTTGCTCGTGCGCCAGCTCGGTAGCGTCACTCGCGCGCTTGGCCCGCTGCCGCGCCTCATTGGCGCGATGCGGCGCGTGCAGTCGATCATCGGAGAGCTCCTGCGCACGTTCGCCGGCGATATCACGTCGCTCCCGCGCCGCCGCAGCCCGACGCTTCGACGCCTCGATCGCAGCCTCGGCCTCCCGCTCAACTTGGTCCCCTCGATCAGCCATCACAGTCGAGTCTGCCCCCCACAGAGACGATTGATTCACCCGCTCCTACAGTGCAGGCGGACACGAGGTTCGTAGCGAACGGTCGCGGTGACGCCAGGCGCTGCGCGGCGAGCGCCGGCTACGAGTCGAGTATGATCGGGCCTAGTCAAAGCCCGGCCGCTGTCCCAGTATTCGTTGTCGGCCGCAGCGGCCCCGGTCGCGCAGTGCCGCTCCGGTCGGCTCGAGATCCGAAGCAGAAGTACGGACACCCGAGAACCGGTCAGGCCAGACGGCCGAGGCTTCGTCATTGCGGAAGTGGCGTTGACGGCCGAACTGCGATATCTGCTTGCTCGCTGCTAGTGCTCCTGAGCGTGTCAATCACGGCTTCCGTCGAGCAGCACCTGCGCAACCTGATCGGGATCGTCGTACATCGGCACGTGCCCGCAACTGCGAAGGATCACGATGCGCGCCCCTGGGATCAGCCGGGCGGCGTGGCGCGCCTGCCGTGGCAGCAACAGGCGGTCCTTCTCGCCCCATGCGATTGTGACTGGGACGCTGAGCTGCTCGCCGTCACGGAAGCGGTCGAGCGCTGCCGCCATCAGCGTCTCATCAAACCATGGAGCGAGCGCGAGTGCTCGAAGCGACGCGGTCGAGTCTGCCGGCGACATCCGAGTGGGGTGGGCGACAAGCTGACCGAAGGCCAGCACGCGCGCAAGCGGAGAGGCGAATAGGCGGTCGGCCCTCGGCTCGAGCAGCCGGGCGATCCGGACGCTCAACTGCAACGACACGCGGGCATACGTGGCCTCGCGTCTGTTGGAGAAGCCCGCAGGTGAGAGTGCCGTTGCCGAGCGGCCGCGACCGAGCTTCGCCAGCTCCAGCGAGATCCAGCCCCCGAGCGAGTTGCCAGCCAGGTGCGGGCGCTCAAGTCCCATCTCATCGAGGAAGCCACTCACGAGGCTGGTGAGCGATCCGACGCCGGCTGCCGTTCCGGGGGGCGGTTGTATCGGCGAGTCCCCGAAGCCCGGCAGATCCAGCGCGACAACCTCGCGCTGAGCCTTCAGCCGGTCGAGCACCGGCGCCCAGACCTGTCGGCGACTACCGATCCCGGGGATCAGCACCAGCGGCTCGCCTCGGCCGGAGCGGTCGTAGCTCAGTTGCACGCGGACAACCATACGCAGCGGCCAGTCAGGTGCACCCTCCGCTCCGGCTCACGAATCCGTCAGCGCGAACGTTTTATGCCGGTGGTACCGCCGCTGCGGACGACCTGCGATAGGAAGACCCGTTTGAGCGGCCGGACTTCCCCATTCAGATCGCAACAAGCCTGTCAAAGGCTCGCTACGGCGAGTGCCGCTTTGTCGCCCAGGCGGCACTCTCGGTGACGCTGCTGCTCCCCGCGCAAAGGAAGCGACGAGCAAGTCCCTCCGCTGAGGTCGACATGCGCCGTGGGTAGCGCGATTCCATCGATGCAGGTGTCTCGCCCTCGCTGGGCAGAGACCTCGTATTCGCCACAGGCAGGGAAGATGCCCCAAGCGTGCCGCCGAGTCACAGGCCCGTCGTGTTAGCTGGCCCGATGCCATTCAGCAAGCACCCGTGGCGGAGAAAGCGAGAGTCTCGCCCCAGCGACGCAGACGATCGCAACGATCGAGCACCAGCGGTCTCATCGTGACCGCGAGGCCGCCGGATCGCCCCAGCGTTGCGGCGGTCGCCGCGGGTCGGGGGCCGACCTGGCTCGGTCGGTCGGGGATCAGCACCGCTCTCGGAGTAAGCGGCAGCCTGGCGTTACCGC
>JAFASQ010000049.1 GCA_019244395.1 Solirubrobacterales bacterium
TCGTCCGCGGCGGCGGCGGCCCGCATCGACTCGATCTCCTCCGCCAGCGGCCCCGCGCTCCCGGCCAGCCGCGGCGCCGCCTCCTGCGCCGCCACCTCCTCGAGCGCGGCTCGCACGGGGTAGATCTCGACGATCTCCTCCGGGCCCGCGCCGCGCACTCGTGCACCGCGGAACGGCTCGGACTCGACGAGGCGCAGGAGTTCCAGCTCGCGGAGCGCCTCGCGCACCGGGGCCTGACTGACCCCCAGCTCCTGGGCGACCCGAATCTCGACGATCCGTTCTCCGGGGGCGTAGGTTCCGTCGACGATTCGCTCCAGGAGCACCTGCTTGATCTGGTCGCGCAGCGTGGGACGGGTGACGCGGCGGCGACGCGGGGGGCCGTTGGGGGTCCGGCTAGAGCGCGCCATCATGAGCTCACCAACCAGATCATGTATCGATTATCTATGATCGGTGGAGTCCGCAGCCAAGCCGGAGAGGAGCAGGATGCCGTCCACACCGATCTCGCGCCTCGTGCACGCCGCCCCGGCGTGATGCGTGCACTCGTCGTAGAGAGCCCCAACGAGTTCGCCGTGCGCGATGTGGAGCGCCCGGAGCCGGGCCCCTACGAGGTGCTCTGTCGCGTTCGCGCGACCGCGATCTGCGGCACCGACCCCCACATCATCCAGGGCCACTATCCCGGCTTCTGGCCCAAGCACTGGCCGCTGATCCCGGGGCACGAGTGGTGCGGCGACGTGGTCGAGGTGGGCGCGGGCGCGGCCGCGCTGGGCTGGCAGGTGGGCACGCGCGTCGCGGGCACGTCGCACGCCGCCTGTGGCTACTGCCGCCGCTGCATCGAGGGCCGCTACAACATCTGCGAGAACTTCGGCGTCGAGGGCCTCCACGCCCAGTACGGACACAACGCCCCCGGCGCCTACGCCGAATACGTCGTGCACTCGGTGCGCAGCGTGTTCCCCGTGCCCGATGGGATGAGTGACGAGGAGGCGGCGATGCTCGATCCCGCCGCAATCGCGCTGCACACGGTGATCCGCGGCGGCCATCGCGCCGGCGACGCCGTGGCCGTGATCGGCCCCGGCGTGATGGGGCTGCTGGTGGCCGAGTGCGCGCACGCACTGGGCGCCGGCAGGGTCATCGTGATCGGCCGCGGGCGCCGCCTGGCCAAAGCACGCGAGCTCGGACACGAGGTGATCGACTTCACCGAGACCGACCCGGTGCAGGCGGTGCGCGAGACCACGGACGGCTTCGGCGCCGACGTCGCGCTGGAGTGCTCGGGAGCGCCCGAGGCAGTCGCCCAGGGCATCGAGATGGTGCGCAAGGGCGGCCGCGTGGCCGTGATCGGCATCCCCCTGAGCAACGCCAGCCTGCCGATGCCCCGCACTGTGCTCGACGAGATTGACGTGGTCGGGGTGCGGGCGAGCGCCGGGGAGATGCCGCGCGCCATCGAACTCGCCGCTAGCGGGCGAATCCGCCTGCGCGAGCTGATCACCCACCGCTACGCGCTGGAGGACTTTGCCGAGGCCTACGCCACGTTCACCGAGCGCGCCGACGGCGCGCTGAAGGTAATGGTCCACCCGCACGAGGACGCGCCGGCATGAGCGACGCGCGTGCCGGAGCGAACGACGCGCGCGTCCTGTGCTCGTGCGCGATCACCGGCGGGATGAGCGTGCCCGGCCAGAGCCCGGCCATCCCCGTCACCCCACAGCAGATCATCGACTCCGCCGTGGACGCGCACGCCGCCGGCGCGGCAATCGTCCACATTCATGTGCGCGAGCCCGAAACCGGCCGGCCCGTCGCTGACCTGGAGCTGTTCAAGGAGGTCCTGGCCGGGATCGGCGAGCGCTGCTCGGCGATCGTGCAGCCCACCACGGGCGGCGGCGTCGGCATGACGATCGAGGAGCGGGCGCGGGTGGTCACCGACTGTCGCCCCGAAATGGCCACCTTCAACTGCGGGTCGTTCAACTTTGGGATCTTCCGGGTCCATCACCGACCCGAGATGGCCCCCTGGGAGATCGATTACCTCGAGTCCACACGCGAGTACGTGTTCCGCAACACCTTCGCCGATCTCTACCGGCTGGCCGAGCTGTTCCGCGAGGCCGGGACCAAGCCCGAGTACGAGGTCTACGACGTGGGGCACCTGTACAACCTTCGCCACCTGGCCGACCAGGGCCTGGTCGACTTTCCAATCCACATCCAGTTCGTCCTCGGAGTGCTGGGCGCCAACGCCGCCTCCCTGCCTCAACTCGTCCACGTCCACGCCACCGCGCAGTCGCTGTTCGGGGCCGATGGGTTCACCTGGTCGGCGGCGGGCGTCGGCTATCCGGCTCAGTTTCACCTCGCCGCCAGCTCGCTAATGCTGGGCGGCCACATCCGGGTCGGGCTCGAGGACAACCTGCGCGTGACCGGCGCGCGCCGCGCGGACTCCAATGCCGAGCTGGTCACGAAAGCGATGACGCTGGCTCCCCTGCTCGACCGCGAGCCGGTCGACGCCGACGGGGCCCGCGAGCTCCTCGGCCTGCCGGCGCGGTTGGGCGGCTCGCCGGCCGCGCCCACACCGCCGCCGGCCGCGCCCACACCGCCACCGGCCGCGCCCACACCGCCGCCGGCCGCGCCCACATCGTCGCCGGACGCGCCCACACCGCCGCCGGCCGCGCCCACCCCGCCACCGTCCGCACCCGACCATCCGCTTGCCCGCTAATCATCGATTATCTATGATCGCCAATCGCTGAAACCACGTTGAGGAGGGGGAACCACCGACATGGCCACGACCACGCAGCACGATGAGGTGCTGGGCACCAACTTCGGGACCGATCACTTCCCGGTCGACTGGCAGGAGGGCGAACGGGAGCTCTTCTGGATCTACGACGACCTGCACATCCCCAATCCGGTGTCGCCGCTGTTCTTCGACATCGGGGGGTGGTGGCTGACCTGCGATCACATGTTCCGGCGCTTCGGCACGCCGTTCGCGTGTGACTGGATCGCCAAGGTGGTCAACGGCTACGTCTATACGGCGGCCGTTCCCTGCGAGCCGGGGCTGCACGCCGAGGCCACGGAGTACGAGAACCGTTACGTGCCGCGTGTCCCGCGCGACCCAGAGTACGCCGGCCAGATCGGCGCCTACCTGGGCGGGGTCCTGCCGATCTACGCGGCTAACTTCATGGACTGGTGGAAAACGCGCCTGCGCCCCGAGATCGAGCGCAACTTCGAATACCTGGACGGCTTTGACTACGACGGAGCGTCGTTGCTGGAGCTGGCGGTGGCGCTTGAGGACGCGATCGACATTCACGATCGCCACTGGAAGATCCACTGGATGCTCAACTTCGCCCAGTTCGCTTCCACGCAGAACCTCAATGCGGTGATCGAAGAGGTGGGCGGCGACACCACGGTCATGGGCCGCCTGCAGTCAAGCGTCGAGGACCGCAACTGGGACGCCATCGAGGATCTCTGGCGGGCCAAGGAGGAGGTCAAGGCGGACGCCGAGCTGCGCGCTGCGTTCGAGCAGCCGACCGCCGGCGAGGTGATGAAGGCGCTGGGTGAGAGCGAGCGCGGCCGCCGTTTCATCGCCGAGCGGACCCAGCCGCATCAGCGGACCTTCGGCTTCAAGGCATTGTGGTCCCACGAGTTCATGTACAAGCTTTGGGTCGAGGACCCGGCGCCGATCATCGAGGCGATCCGCGGCTACGTCGCCACCGACTACGACTACCCCTCCAACCTGAAGGCGGTGGCCGACGATCTCGAGGCAGCCAAGCGGCAGGTGATGGAGGGCGTGGAGGGTGAGAATCGCGAGAAGCTGAGCCGGGCGCTCGAGCTGTCACTGAACATGAACCCGCTCACCCCCGACCATCACTTCTTCGTCGACCAGGGCACGAATGCCCGCCTGCGCGTGGTGGCGATCGTCATCGGCCGCAAGCTGGTCGCGGCCGACGCGCTCGATGATCCCGAGGACGTCGTGTTCTTGCGCTACAACGAGCTGCGCCGCCTGATGGCCGATCCCGACGCGTTCGACGCCAAGGACCTCGTATCGGACCGGCGCGACGAGCACGAGGAGGCGTTCGAGCGCAGGGCGCCGGCGTGGCTGGGTACGGCAACGAAGTCCGCCATCGAGTTTCCCTACGGCGGCCTGTGGGGCTTTCCCGATCGCTTCTACGCCGGCGAGCCGACCACCACCGGCGAGATCAAGGGCCTACCGGCATCTCCCGGCGTGGTCGAAGGCACCGCCCGATTCGTCGCTGCGCTGGAGGAGTTCGACCAGGTCCAGGAAGGCGAGATCTTGGTGTGCCGCATGACCAACCCGGCGTGGGTCGTGCTGTTCACCAAGATCAAGGGCCTGGTCACCGAGGCGGGCGGCGCCGTCTCCCATCCGGCGGTGGTGGCGCGCGAGTTCGGGATCCCCGCCGTCGTCGGCACCGGCAACGCCGGTGAACGGATCAAGACGGGCGATCAGATCCGGGTCAACGGCGCCACCGGCGTTGTTGAGGTGCTGTCGTCATGAGCGGGGTCCTGCCGTTCGGCGATGCCGGCTGCACCGAGGTCAGCTGTGCCGGCGGCAAGGGTTCGTCGCTGGCGCGGATGGCCGCGCTCGGGCTTCCCGTGCCGCCCGGTTTTGTGGTCCCGGCCAGCGCGCTCGCCGATGCGCTGCCGGACGGCGGCGCCGGGCTCCGCCGGCTGGCCCAGGCCCAGGATGCCGAGGCCGCCCAGGCCCTGGTCAAGACGGTCGAGCTGGATCCGGCGTTGCGTGAGTCGGTGCTGGCGGCCTACGCCGCACTTGGCCGCGACCGCGTTCCGGTCGCCGTCCGGTCGAGCGCATGCGCCGAGGACTCGGAGGCGGCCAGCTTCGCCGGTCAGCAGGAGACGTTCCTGCATGTCCGCGGCGCTGATCAGGTGCGCGCGCGGATCCGCGACTGCTGGGCGTCGTTCTTCTCCGAGCGCGCGCTGTTCTACCGCGCCCAGAAGGGCTCGCTGTCCGATCTGGGGATGGCGGTGGTCGTTCAGCGCATGGTCCAGGCGGAGCTCGCGGGCGTCTTGTTTACCTGCGATCCGGTGCGTAAGCGCCGTGATCGGATGGTCGTCGAGGCCGTCATCGGCCTGGGCGAGGCGGCCGTCTCGGGAGCGGTGACGCCCGACCACTACGTGCTCAAGCGCGACGGGCGCGTACGCAAGGCTCATGTGCACGAGCAGCCATATGCCATCGTCGCCGACGAGGCGGGAGGCGTAACCGAGCGTCCGCTCTCGCCCGACGAGGGTGGCGTGCGCAAGGCCGGCGATGAGCTATTGGCCAGGCTGGCCCAGCTCGGCGATGACCTCGAACGGCGTGTCGGGGTCCCGCAGGACATCGAGTGGGCGGTGCAGGACGGCGAGCTCTACGTGCTGCAGGCGCGGCCGGTGACCACGTGAGCGACCTGCTGCCCGCGGCGCGGCAGTGGGTGCAGGAGGTAGACCATCCTCACGCGCGCCATCTCCTGCGTACCGAGGACTGGCTGCTCGCGCTCGATCCCGAGGCAGCCGAACGCCTGCGTCTCGCCGCCGTCCTACACGACATCGAGCGGGCCTTTCCCGATCCGGATG
Organism: Solirubrobacterales bacterium; assembly: GCA_019244395.1. GTDB lineage: Bacteria > Actinomycetota > Thermoleophilia > Solirubrobacterales > Solirubrobacteraceae > Palsa-465. Next base: position 5,560 of record JAFASQ010000049.1, read on the forward strand.
TCGACTGGGACTCCGCGCGCGACTGGGACTCGGCGGAGTACAACCGCTGGCATCAGGAACGCTGCGCCGCCATCGCGGCGCGCTGGCTGCGCGAGCAGGCAGCTCCCGACGATCTCGTGGCCGGTGTCCAGGCGCTTATCCGGGTCCACGAGGAAGGCGGGTGGCCGGAAGCCGACCTGCTCCAGGCAGCCGATTCGCTCTCGTTCCTGGACACGCTCACCCCGCTGGTAATCAGCTGGGTTCAATCCGGCCGCGCCACGCCCGAGCGCGCCGTGGCGAAGGTGCGCAGTTCACTCGACCGGATCGACCCGAGCCTCGAGCACGCCCGCGAGCTCGCGCAGCCGATGCTCGACGAGGCATTGCGCGCGGTACAGAACGCCAGTGCAGAGAACGGTGGCGCGGTGAGCCCGCCCTCCCGCCGCGGCGGCAGCGACCGTGGCATCGTCCGGCCAGGTCAGCCGGCGGCCGACGCGGCCGCTCCGACTCCAGCGCACGTCCTGGCCGGCGTCGCGCTTATCCGCGAGGGCCGCATGTACCGCCTGGCCCGTGAGCGCTTTCCGAGGATGCCGCTGTTTCCGGGCCACCCCACTTTCGAAGTCGTCTCCTACCGCACGCCACATGGCAGCCGGGTCACCGGCGATCACCATTGGGGCCTGCCCAACGACGCCTGCCTGGGCTATATGAGCGAGCTCGTGATCGGCACCACTCACACCGGCGCCCACATCGACGCGCACGCCCACATGACGGTCGGCGAGGACGATCGCTGGCACGGCGGCACGGCCCGCACGCAGCTCGGTGACTTTGGGCCCGTGGTCGGGGACGCCACCGAGATCCCGCCGCTATGGCGCCGCGGGGTGCTGTACGACGTCCCGGGTCACCGCGGGATCTCGGCCCTTGGCGCCGGCGAGCCGATAACGGCGGACGAGCTGCTGGCCATCGAGGCTGCCACCGGCGTCGCGGCCGGGCGGGGGGACGTGGCCCTGGTGCGCACCGGCTACCTGTCGGGGTGGCCCGACCCCGATCGACTGGCGGCCAGCCGAGGCGCGGGTCCCGACATCAGCGCCGCTCGCCTGTTGCTCGAGCGCGGCGTGGTGGCCACCGGCACGGATACCGAGACCTACGAGGTCCAGCCGGCGCCCGATCGGGGCATGCCGGCCAACCCCCAGCCCGTCCACACGTTGCTGCTGATCGAGCACGGGATATACCTGCTCGAGAGCCTGGACCTCGAGGGGCTGGCCGCAGCAGGCACCCGCGAGTTTCTTTTCGTGGCGCTGCCGCTGGCCATCCGGGGCGCGACCGGGTCGATGGTCGATCCCGTTGCGATCACCTGACCTGAGTAAATTGGAGGTCATATTGCCCGAGCCCAAATCAGCCGCAGCCGAGGCGGCCAGCCCGGTGTCGATCAGGCGCACCGTGCTGCGCGACGAGGTCAAGAGCGTCCTGCTCGAGCGCATACTGTCCGGTTTCTACGCGCCCGGCGACCGCCTGGTGGAGATTCGCATCGCTCAGGAGCTTGGGGTCAGCCAGGCGCCCGTGCGCGAGGCGCTGCGCGATCTCGAGTCGGTGCGTTTCGTCGAGTCGGCCCCATTCCGAGGAGCTCGAGTACGCCGGGTCAGCGACGCCGAGCTGATCGAGGTCTATCCGATACGCGGCGCGCTGGAGGAGGTCGCCGTCGTCGAGGCCGCCAAGCGGATGGGCGGTGACGTCTCGGCGCTCGAGGTCGAGCTGACCGGGATGCGCAAAGCCAAGGACGTGCGCGAGCAGGTCGAGCATGACGCCCACTTTCACGAGCTGATCGTCCTGGCGTCGGGTAATTCGCGCCTGATCGAGATCTGGCACTCGCTCCAGGTCGAGACGCGCACGGCAATCACCGCGCTCCGGATGGGGATCACGCCGAAGGAGGCGGCGGAGCTACACGAACCGATCGTCGAGGCGCTCCGGCGGCGCGATGCCCGTGCCGCCGGCCGAGCGATCCGCAGCCACTTCGACCACTTCGGTCGGATGCTGGCCAGGAGCCAGCGCGGCCAGGACTGACCGCACTTTTTGAGTTCTGTGTGACTGGCGCGGGACGCCTCAGGCGGGACCCGCGCCGTTGCCGGAGTCGTCATCGACGATCGCCACGGCGCGCACCGGCGCTGCTGTGGTCCCGACCCATTTGATCGGGAGCACGCACACCTGGAACCCGTGCGACCGTCCGATCTGCTCGAGGTTCATCAGGTTCTCCAGATGCCAGTACTCCTCGTCCCACATGACGCGATGCGCCTCCCAGAAGAGCTTCTTCTCGAACATCGCCCAAACGGGCGGGTCGTAGGTGATGGCGTCGCACCCCATCAGCCTGACGCCCTCGGAGATCAGCCAGCGAGTCGCGCCCGCGCTCATGCCGGGATGATCGGTGCGGTAGCGCTCCTCGGTGTTGTACGCGCCCGCGCCGGTGTGATTGAGCACGATGTCGCGTTCCTTGACCGTGTATTCGATGCGGTCGAGCTCGCGCCGCACGTCGTCCTCGCTGATCACGTAGCCCGGTTCCTTGTCCGTGAAGTCCAGGAGAACGCCGTCCGACATGCAGTACTCGAGCGGGATGGTTTCCGGTCCGCCGGCGTCCGGCACGATGTGCTTACGCGCGTCCAAGTGCGTGCCGACATGATCGTTCTGGACCACTAGGTAGCTGGCCGTGAGGGAGCTGACGCCGTAGGCGCTGGCGCCGATCCGATCGGCAAAGTCGGTGTGGCTCTCGTACACCGTGAGTGCGGGCGGCGGCACGCGCGGGAAGGTGAGCATGTCCATGTGCACGGGCATGGAGAGGTCGATGATGCGCCTCACGGCGTGTCCTCCTCTGTCTGGGTCAATATTCGTCCGGGTACCGCCTCACTGGCACGCGGTCAAGCCCCCGTCGAGCGTGAGGATCTGACCGGTTATGAACGCCGAGGCGTCCGAGCACAGCAGCAGCGCGGCCCCGACTACGTCGTCGGTGTCGGCGATCCGGTGTAGGGGAATCCTCGCCTCGAGACCGGTTCTGAACTTCTCGTCGGCCAACAGGTTGGCCGCCTGCTCGGTGGCCACGAAAGTCGGGGAAATCGCGTTGACGGTGATTCCGTGCTTGGCCCATTCGGTGGCCTGCTGGCGAGTGAGGGCGTCGAGCGCGCCCTTGGCCGCCACGTAGGCCGAGAAGCCGTTGTCGATGCCAAGCTGGCCGCGAACCGAGGAGAAGTGCAGCACCCGACCACCGCGGCCCCCGGCGATCATCGCGCGCGCGGCTGCCTGCGTGGGCAGCAGCGCCGCGCGAAGATTCAGATCGACGATCCGGTCCCACTCGTGCTCGGGATAGGACTCGGCCGGGTAGAGCGCCGTCCCGGCCGCCCCGCCGACCGTGTTCACGATCACGTCGACGCGCCCAAAGGCTTGCCGGGCCTCATCGACGATCCGATCGGAATCGGCGTGGCGGGTGAGGTCGCCAACCACCGCCAGCGCCTCCACCCCCTCATCGCGCAAGCCCTGCACGACCGCACCGGCGCGAGCCTGGTCTCGCCCGTGCACCACCACGCGAGCGCCGACGCGGCCGAGCGCCTCGGTCAGCCGGCTGCCGATGCCGCCGGTGCCGCCGGTGACGATCGCCACGCGGCCCTCGAGCCGGAAGCGCTCGAGCTCGTCGGTGGTTGGGATCGTCTGGCTCACGGATTCCTCCCGGGTTGCAGTGGGGACAGAGGCGCGGGCGCCGTGGCCAGACGGCCCGGCCGGCGCGCCGGGCCGTCTGACGGCACATCTAGGCGCCGCTCGACCAAGGCGGCAGCGGCCCCTTGGCGCACGCCGGCGCGGTCCGGCTCGGCGCTGTGCCGCCCGGCTTGAACACCCCGCCGAAGTCCTGGCTGACGTTGTTGACCGTGTGCAGAACCTTGAAGCCGAGCCCGCCGTTGCCGTTTACCACCTGCACCACGTAGGCCGGCTGGACCGAGTTGCGGTTGGCGTCGAGCTTGACCTGCCCGTTGGGGAAGGTCGGGGTCAGCTTGGTCAGCGCGGCTTTCAGCGCCGACTGACCGTTGGCGAGAGATCCGTTGACCTGCTTGAGGGCCTCGATCGCCGACGACATCGCGTTGTAGTACAGGACCGTGAACAGCGACTGGGCCAGTGACTTCGGGTAGATCGAGGAGAAGCCGTTGACATAGCTTGTCCAGTCGGCGCTGGTTCCGCCGAGCGGCACGGGTGATCCGCCCGCAAGCCCGGCCAGCTGGCTGCCCACTGTGAAGGCGGTCGGGTCGAGCACCGAAGAGCCGCCCAGCACGTGGCCCTTGATCTGCTCGCCGAACCCGAGGTACGCCTTCAGCACGTTGACGGTGTCGGTGCCCCCGGTCAGCAGCAGGACGCCGTCGACGTCGCGCGGCAGCTGCGTCGCGTACGAGGACCAGTCCGTGGTGGTCAGCGGCGCCCAGATCCGCTTGGTGACCTGACCACCGAGGCCGCAGAACTCCGCGACGAAGCCAGCCGCCTGGGTGTACGGATAGGAGTAATCCTCCCCCAGAATCGCCGCCTTGCGCCAGTGCAGCGACTTGTAGGCATACGTGCCCAGGCCGGCCATCCACTGAGCCCCATCCCCGCCGTACCGGAAGAAGTTCGGCGCGTGGACGCTCAGCGTGGTGGCCTGCGCGCCTGAGGTCCCGTTGATGAAGGTGACCTGCGGCTGGGTCTTGGCGTAGTTGGCCACGGCGATCCCCTCATCTCCGGAGAGGGGGCCGATGAGGATGTTGACCTTCACGCTCTCGACCAGGCGCCGGGCCTCGGCCACAGCGACGTCAGGAGTGGCGTCGGAGCACCCGAAGTACAGGCTCACCGGCCGCCCCGCGACCGTGGCACCCGAGACGCCGGCCTGTGCCCCGGTGCCGAGCGACTTCCCGCCGGCCTCCTTGATCAGGGCGTACTTGGCGCCGGAGAACGCCTCGCTCTCGAACAGCGCAAATGCCCCGCCGCAAGTGGCCAGCACACCGATCTTGAGCGCGTTGGCGCTGTTGGAGCTTCCCGGCGCGGCGGTCTTCGCCGCCGTCGTTGGTCCGGGGGCCGAGCTCGACTTACTGCTCGAGCCGCACGCCGCGATGGGCAGCGCCGTGGCCGCCACGGCGGCCAGGAGCGCTACGCGGCCACCCGGCCAGCCGCTCCACCACTTGAGTCTTGCCATAAGCACTCGCTCTCCTTAGATCGACACTGGCCGGGATCCGGCCCCTGGCAGCCGGGCCGCCGCCGCGGCTGCGCATGGCGGGATCTAAGCACAAATCAATTATCGATTCTCGTTGGTCGGTTCTAGATTCCTGTTACCCTCGACCGCCATGAGAGGTGGTGCCTCGATGCTGACGCGTCGCGGCCCGGCGCTGCTGAGCTGGCTGCTGCTCGCCTTCGCGATCGTCTGGGTGGCTATCAAGGCCTTCGGCCAGGGCTTCGGGATCAGCGGCAACGGCCCCCAGTTCGTGATCACCGCCCTCAACGGCGTCAGCCTGGCCGCGTTGTACTTCATCACGGCCAGCGGGTTCACCCTGATCTTCGGGCTCATGCGCGTGGTCAACATGGCCCATGGGTCGCTCTACCTGCTCGGCGGCTATGTGGCCTTGGACCTGGTCAACCACGGGATGGGATGGTGGGGCGCGATGGTGCTGGCCGCGCTGATCACCGGCGCCGTCGGCCTGCTCGTGCACCAGGCGCTGCTGCGCTGGAACCAGGGCCAGGACCTGCGCCAGGCGCTGATCACCATCGCGGTGGCCACGATCCTGGCCGACCAGATGATCGTCCACTTCGGCGCGACCCCGTCGAGCCTCACTCCGCCGGCCGAGCTGGCCAACTCGATCGGCCTCGGTCTGTACCACCTCGAGTACCCGGTCTTTCGCCTGTTCATCATCGGCGCCGCGCTGGTGGTGGCACTCGTGCTGTGGCTGGTCATCCGCTTTACCCGCTTCGGCATGATCGTCCGCGCCGGCGTCGACGACCGCGCCATGACTTCGTCGCTGGGCATCAACGTGCCGCTGGTGTTCGGGGGCGCCTTCTTCATCGGCGCGGCGCTGGCCGGGCTCGGGGGCGTGATGGGCGGGACCATCCTCTCGCTGGCGCCCGGACAGGACGATCAGTTCCTGCTCAGCTCGCTGGTCGTCGTGATCGTGGGCGGGCTGGGCAGCCTGCGCGGCGCCGCGGTCGGTGCGCTCCTGCTCGGGCTGATCGAGCAGCTGTCCGCCGTCTACCTCCCCCAGCAGTTCACCAACGACTCGATCCTGCTCACCTTCATCCTGCTCGTAGTGGTGCTGGCCGTTCGCCCGCAGGGCCTGTTCGGGAGACGCACGTGAGGCTGAGCGTGCCGGTGCGCCTGGTCCTGAGCGCCGCGCTGGTGGCCGCCCTCGCACTCGTCCCCGCCGTGTTCACGACGTACTTCACGAGCGCGGTCGCTGTGCGCGCCCTGGTCTTCGGCCTCGCTGCGGTCAGCCTCACCTTCCTGGCTGCCTACGGCGGGATTGTCTCGCTGGCCCAGACCGGCCTCTACGGCATCGCCGGATTCTTGATGGCGCGGTTCATCGTCACGAACGGGATGGATCCGATCCTCGCCGCTGTGCTGGCCATCGCCATCGCCGTGATGTTCGGACTGTTGTTCGGCGCCATCGTGAGCGGCAGCGAGGGGATCTACCTGCTGATGATCACCCTGGCGCTCGGCGTGATCACCTACTACTTCTTCTCCCAGTCGGGGAGCTTCGGCGGACACGAGGGCATCAACGGCGTGTCGGCACCCGGGTTCGTCGGCAACCCTGTCACCCATCCGGCGGCGATCTACGAAGTCCTCCTGGCCTGCTCGGTGATTGCCTACGTAGGCGTCCGCCTGCTGGCCCGCACTAACTTCGGCCTGGCGCTGCAGGGCGTTCGCGACGACCCGGTACGCATGCGCGCGCTCGGGTTCAACGTGCGCCTGCACCGGACGCTGGCATTCGCCGCCGGCGCCCTGATCGCCGGTCTCGCTGGGGTGCTCGGCACGTGGGCCGACACCCGGATCTCCCCCGGGACGATCCAGGTCTCTCAGGTCATCCAGCTGATGACGATCGCGGTGATCGGCGGCCTGTACCGGATCGAGGGCGCCTGGGTCGGCGCGCTCGTGTTCACGCTGCTGGATACATATACACGCGGGATCACCGCCCGGTTTGAGACGTGGATCGGGATCGTGCTGCTCGTCATCCTGATCCTGAGCCCCGACGGCCTAACCGGGCTGGCCAGCCGGGTCTTCACGCTGGTGAGGAGGCGCGGTGGCGCGACTCCGACACCGTCATCGCCCACCCCGGCCGACGACGCGGCGACGGTCCCTGATCCCGAGCAGGTGGGCACGGGCTCCGGGCAGGGTCAGGTGGCGCGATGACCGCCACCGCGGCCGCGCGGGTGGGCACGGGCTCCGGGCAGGGTCGGGTGGCGCGATGACCGCCACCGCGGCCGCGCCGATGCTGCGCTCCCGCGGCCTCAGCCGCTACTTCGGTGCGGTGCCCGCGCTGCACGGCGTCGATCTCGAGGTTCTACCCGGCGAGCGCCGCGCGATACTCGGCCCCAACGGCGCCGGCAAGTCGACGTTGTTCAACCTGATTGCCGGCGACCTGGCCCCGAGCGAGGGGACCGTGGAGCTGTTCGGACGCGACGTCACCGTGCTCGCCGTGCGCAAGCGCGCGCGGCTGGGCCTCGGCCGCACTTACCAAACCTCGCGGGTGCTGGGCGGCCTGAGCGTCGAGGACAACCTCTACCTGGCCGTGCTGGGTGCGCGGCGGGGCCATTTGCGGCTGCTGCGCGGCGGATCGGAGCGCGCGATCCGCAAACGGGCGCGCGAGGTCGCCGAGCAGGTCGGTCTTGCCGACCGGCAGCACGCGGTGGCCGGTTCCCTCTCGCATGGCGAGCAGCGCCAGCTCGAGATCGGGCTGGCACTGGCGCCGTCGCCTCGTCTGCTGATGCTCGATGAGCCCGCCGCCGGTTTGTCGCGCGCGGAGCGGCTGAGCCTGACCAAGATGCTGCTCGAGCTCGACCGTGAGGTAACGCTGATCATCATCGAGCACGACATGGACGTCGCGTTGACGGTGGCCGAGCACGTGACGATGCTCCACCAGGGGGAGAAGCTGCTGGAGGGTACGCCGCAGGAGATCCGGGCCAACAAGATGGTGCACGACCTCTACCTTGGGAACACGCATGGCGAGGGGTGAGCCGCTACTCGAGGTGACCGGGCTGCGGGCCTACTACGGCTCCGCGCTGGTCGTCGAGGACGCCGAGTTCTCGATCGGAACCGAGTCGGTGGCGATGATCGGCCGCAATGGGATGGGCAAGACCAGCCTGTGCAAGGCGACCGTCGGCATGGCCCCGCCAGTGGCTCGAGGTTCGATCCGCTTCGAGGGACGCGAACTGGTGGGGCGCCCCTCCTACAAGATCTGCCACGCCGGTATCGGCTACGTCCCGCAGGGCCGGCGGCTGTTCGGCTCGCTTACCGTGGACGAGCATCTGCGCATGATCTCCAAGCGGATGGTGCGCCGCGGCCGCTGGTCGCCCGATGCCGTGTACGAGCTGTTTCCCAGGCTGGCGGATCGGCGGCGGATCAGCGGCACCCAGCTTTCCGGCGGCGAGCAGCAGATGCTGGCCATCGGCCGGGCCCTGCTGACCAACCCTCGCCTGCTGCTCATGGACGAGCCCTCAGAGGGGCTGGCGCCGCGCATCGTCGAGGAGCTCATCGAGACTTGCCGAACCCTGGTGTCCGAGGGCATCGGACTGCTGCTGGTCGAGCAGAACCTCGGCATGGCCACCGCCGTGGCGGAGCGGATCTTGGTCATGGTCTCGGGCCGGATCGCCCTCGAGACCACCGCCACCGAGCTGACCGGGGACATCGAGGCCCAGCGGCGCTATCTCGGCGTCGAGCCGCTCGCCACGCCGGCGTGATCTGAGTGATGATGTTGTCCCAACTCGAGCCGAAGGAAGAGCGATGAGCGACACGATCGCAGATGCCGTGAGCACACCGGACACCGCGGAGCAGGCCCTCGCGCCGCTGCACCGCACTGCGCTCACCGCCACCGACTACTGGAACGACTCGTGCTCGATCGCCGAGCTGACCTATGCGATCGAACGAGGCGCGGTCGGCGCCACGAGCAACCCGACCATCGTCGGCGAGGTACTGGGCAAGGAGATGCACCTGTGGCGGGATCGGATCGGTGAGATGATCACTGGGAATCCAACCTGGACCGAGGACGAGGTGGCCTGGCAGCTGATCGAGGAGATGGCCGTCCGGGCCGGCCAGCTGCTGCTGGAGATCTTCGAGCGAGAAGGGGGGCTCAAGGGGCGGCTGTCGATCCAAACCAACCCCAAGCTTTACCGTGACAGCGAGCGGCTCGTGGCCCAGGCAACGCACTTCGACACGCTCGCGCCCAACATGCAGGTCAAGCTCCCGGCCACCGAAGCCGGGATCGCCGCGATTGAGGAGGTCACGGCCGCGGGAGCAAGCATCAATGCCACCGTATGCTTCACCGTCCCGCAGGCAGTGGCGGTCGCCGAGGCGGTCGAGCGCGGGCTGGACCGCCGCGCCGCGGCGGGGGAGGGCACCGCGACTATGGCACCGGTGTGCACGCTCATGGTCGGCCGCCTCGACGACTGGATGCAGGTGCTGGTCAAGCGCGACGGCATCGTGGTCGACCCCGGCCTCGTGCACTGGGCCGGCATCGCCTGCTTCAAGCGAGCCTATGGCCTGTTCCGCGAGCGGGGATACCGGGCCCGGCTGCTCGCCGCCGCCTACCGTCACCACCTCCATTGGTCGGAGCTGATCGGCGGCGACATCGTCCTGACCATCCCCCACGCCTGGCAGCGGTTGTTCAACGAGTCCTCGATCGAGGTGGTGCCGCGCATCGACAACCCCCTCCCCGATGGCGTCATCAATCAGCTGTATGACAATTTCCCGGACTTCCGGCGCGCCTACGATGCCGATGGCATGCGGCCCGAGGAGTTCGACGCGTACGGCGCCACCGTGCGCACCCTGCGCGGTTTCATCGCGTCCTATCAGGACCTGGTTGGCGTGATCCGCGACTTCATGCTCCCGAATCCGGATCTGAAGTAGCGGGCGGCGGCTCGGCGGTTCAGCCGAGGACCTTGCCCGGATTGAAGATCCCGTGGGGATCAAGCGCGTGCTTGACCGCCCGCATCATTTCCACGCCGGCCGGACCGTGCTCAGCGGCGAGGAAGCGCGTCTTGCCGTAGCCAACGCCGTGCTCGCCGGTGCAGGTGCCGCCGTGCGCCAGCGCGCGCTCCACGAGGCGGCCGTGGAAGGCCTCGGCGCGCGCGATGTCCTCTGCGTCGTTCGGGTCCACCAGCACGCAGACGTGGAAGTTGCCGTCGCCCACGTGGCCCACGATCGGCGCGGTCAGATGATGCTCGGCGATGTCGGCCTGAGCGGCGGTGACGCAGTCGGCCAGGGCCGAGATTGGCACGCAGACATCGGTGGTCAGGCCGGCGCGGCCCGGTCGCAGCGCCCGGGCCGCATCGTAGGCGCGGTGGCGCGCGTGCCAGAGGCGGCGACGCTCCCGCTCGTCGGAAGCCCATTCAATGCCGCTGCCGCCGAATTCGGCCGCAATGCTCGCGGCCTCCTGCGCCTGGGCCGAGACATCGGCTTCCGACATTCCGTGGAACTCCAGGAACAGCGTGGGTGCGACCCGGAACGAAGTTTCGTCGTGACGGTTGATGGCCTCGATCTGCAGTTCGTCCGCGAGCTCGATCCGCGCCACCGGGATGGCGTACTGGCGGACGCCCACCGCGCATTGCACCGCAGCGTCGATGCTGGGGAAGGTGCAGGCGGCCGCGGCAATCGCGGGCGGTATGGGATGGGTCCGTAAGGTCGCCTCGCAGATCAGCCCGAGCGTCCCCTCCGACCCGATCATCAAGCGCGTTAGGTCATAGCCCGCCGAGGACTTCCGGGCGCGCGAGTGGGTGCGAACCACCTCACCTCGGCCGTTGACGATCGTCAGCGCGAGTACGTTCTCGCGCATCGTCCCGTAGCGCACGGTCATTGTCCCCGAGGCGCCGGTGCCAACCATCCCGCCGACGGTCGCGTCCGCCCCCGGATCGACCGCGAAGAAGACGCCCTCCGGACGTAGGCGTTGATCCAGCGCGCGACGCGTGACCCCGGCCTCTACCGCGACATCGAGGTCATCCAGCGATGGTCGGCCGATCGCGTCCATCTCGCGCATGTCGACGCTGATGCCGCCGGCTAGCGCCGCGACATGGCCCTCGAGCGAAGTGCCGGCTCCGAACGGCACGAGCGGCAGACGGTGCTCGAGTGCGATCCGCACCACCGCGGCGGCCTCCTCAATGCTGCGCGGCCATACCACCATGTCCGGTCGCGCCTCCGGGTGAAATGACTCATCGTGACCATGCTGAGCGAGAATGTCCGCTCCCGTGCCGACTCGATCTGCGCCGAGCAGGTCGCCAAAGGCTCGCCGCCCCGCCTCCACTCGCGTCGCCCCGGGACGATCAAGCCTGTACGCCGCCACCGAGCTCATGGCAGGAAGCTTGGCAGACCCACGCTGGGCGGCGACGCAGCCCGTCAGCCGCGGCGGTGGCCCGTCGCCAGCTCCGCCATCCCCTCAGAGCGCGCCGCCGGGAGGTCGAGAGCGAGGGCAATCGCGCCGCGTAGCGCGGCATCGTGTAGGAAGCTGGCCCGGACGAGCGACGGGGGGAACGGAACAGCGCTCTTCAGCTGCCGCCCTAGGGCGGCCAGGACCCGACCGGCGGACCCCATCAGTCCGCCGCCGACGGCGATCCGCTGGGGATCCAGGATGATCGCCATGTTTGCCACGTGAACTGCGAGTTCGTCAAGCGCGCCATCGACCAACTCGCTGACGGCCTCGTCGGTGGCCGCAAAGGCGTCGGCGGCGGTCATATTGCGCTTGAGCATCCGGGTCGCCCGAATCCCGATGAAGCGTCCTCCCGCGAACTCCTCCAGCGGGGCACGGCCCGCCGCGAACGCGCGTCCCTGCGCACTGCCGCAGAGGCTGTAGCCGAGCTCGCCGGCGGCGCCGTGAGCGCCCGCGAGCACCTGGCCGCCGACGAGGACAGATGCCGCGACCCCCGTGCCCAGGCTCAAGAACACTGCCGGGTCACAGCCGCTGAGGGAACCCCAGCGTGCCTCGGCCAAGCCAGCCGCCTTGACGTCGTTCTCGACCGCGATCGCTGCGAGTTCGAGTTCCTCCTGCATCGCTTCCTGCAGCCGTAGGTCTTCCCAGCCGGGGACGTTGGGGGCAAGGGCAATGCGATTCCTCAGCACGATCCCCGGGCAGACGATCCCGGCGGCGAGGCACGGGCCATGGGTGTCAGCCTCTGTCTCGCTGATGATCGCCCGGCAGGCCTCGCCCGCTCTATGCACCGCTTGCTCGGCGCCGTGAGCCGCCTCGGTGTCGAATCGGACGTGCTTGACGATCGTGCCCAGGAGGGTTGCGCTGGCGACGGCGACCTTCGTCCCGCCGAAGTCGACGCCGATGACGAAGCCGGGCCGCGGTACGGCGTTCACGCCGTGACGGGCCGATCCCCGTGGCGCTGAGCTTCGAGAAAGTCCTCGTGGACCACTTTCGGGCCGAACGGCCACTGCCGCTCGACCTTGGCCCACACGGCGAAGGCGAGCAGCCCCGCGACGAGCACGGCGAGCGAGAAGATGATCGGGGTGCTGCCCGACGAGGTGTAGACGTAGATCCAACCGGCCAGGGCGGCCAGGCTCGGTAGTGGATACAGCCATTGACGGTAGGGCCGGCGGAGCTCCGGCTGGCGACGTCGGAGCACCGTGAGGGCCACGACCTGCGCGATCGCTTGCACGATGACAAACACGGCGAGCAGGACGTTGATCACCGTGCTCAACGAGAAGAAGCTGCCCACGGCCGTGATCAAGCCCATCACGAGCAGCGCCACGTGTGGGAAGTGGTGGCGTGGATGCAGTCGTCCAAAGGCGCGGAAGAACAGACCGTCGCGGGCGGCGTTGTAGGGGACGCGAGATCCACCCAGTAGCCCGGCGAAGATCGAACCAAACGCGGTCACCACGATCAGCACGGTGGTGATGTCGGCAGCGGTCTTTCCCCACGTCCGCTCGAGGACCAGGGATGCGATCGAATCGGAGTGTGCTGCGGTTTGCCACGGCACCACCCCGAGCACACCGATGTTCATCGCGAGATACGCGACCATGATCCCCATCACGGAATAGATGATCGACCGCGGCAGCACCCGCCCGGGATCCTTGAGCTCGGCAGCCATGTATGCGGTCGTGTTGTAACCCAGGTAATCGTAGATGCCGATCAGCAGGCCTCCGCCGAGTCCGGCCCAGAACGGGCCGCCGAACGCGAAGGCCTTATGGGGATAGGTGAACGCGAGATGAGCATGAAAATGCGTCAGCGAGGCGACGATCACTATCAACAGACTGAGCAATGCGATACCCCAGAGAACGAGGCTGATCGCTCCCGTCTCGGTTACGCGGCGGTACAGGGCAATCAATACCACCGCGACGACCGCCAGCGACACGGCATGGATCTCGATCCAAGACATCCCGGGCAGGAGATAGCCGAGATACTGGACCAAGCCAATCACGCCGGTGGCCATGATCAACGGGATGGTGATCATCGCTGTCCATACGAACAAAAACGGCATCAACCGCCCGGACCGATATTGGAACGCCTCGCGCAGATACAGATAAGTGCCTCCGGCCCCCGGCATCGCGGCGCCGAGCTCGGCCCATACAAGTCCATCGACGAGCGCGAGGAGCGCGCCGACGATCCATCCGAACGCCGCTTGCGGCCCGCCGAGCGCGGCGATCATCAACGGAATCGTGACGAACGGCCCGATCCCGCACATTTGGGTCATGTTGATCGCGATGGCCTGTCGCAGGCCGATGCCGCGCTCAAAGCCGCCGTCGCGCTCAGGCGCTGAAATACGGTCACGCGCCGGCGTCGAGCTGTCACCCGGCGCTGAGCGGCGCGTCGTGGTCGCTGCCGATCGCATGTCTCCCTGGTGGAGACGAGTACCCAACCGGCTGGAGGACAATCTGCTCGGTCCATCATCAGGACGCGGTGCCATGTCAGTCTCCTTACCGTGGCGTCCCCATATCTGCGTCCGGCTCATGGGTGGTGGGCGCAGCGCGTTTCACGCCGCGGCGCCGGGGAACGTGGGTAACGCCCACAAATACCTCGAGGGAGGAGGCGGATCATGACGTCAACCATGGCGCCGACGGTAACCAGGCGCGGCATGGGGATCACGATTGCCCTCACCGCAGCGATCGTCGGGATCGTCTATGGCTATGACACCGGCAGCATCGCCGGGGCACTGCTGTTCGTGCCCGCGCAGTTCTCTCTCTCTACGACCGCCACGGAATGGATCACCACGTTCACCGCACTCGGCTTGATCGTCGGTGCGCTGGCCGCGAACCGGGTTGCGGACCGGTTCGGGCGCAAGCCCGCGATGGTGCTCATCGCGATCGGCTTCACCGTCTTCGCGATCCTCCAGGCCGTGGCGCAGGACATCGTGTGGCTCGACATCACGCGCTTCTTCCTGGGCGTAAGCATCGGGATCTCCACCGTCGCGGCGCCCGTGTTCATCGCCGAGTCCGCGCCCGTGGCCATCCGGGGCGCACTGATCGTGGGCTACCAGCTCGCCACGGTGACCGGAATCATGGTGGCGTACTTCGCCGACTGGGCGCTGGCCGACTCGGGCTCATGGCGGCTGATGCTGGGACTCTCCGCCATCGCCAGCGGCCTCGTCCTGATCGTGCTGCTCAGGCTCCCGGACACGCCCCGCTGGTATGTCATGCGCGGCCGGCGAGCCGAAGCCGTACGGACGCTGCGGTTGGTCGACCCGGAGACCGACCCCGAGGAGGCCGTGCGCGAGATCGAGAACGACCTGGGCGCCGAGCGCGGCGGAAACCTGCGCGAGATGCTTCGCCTGCCCTACGCCAGGCCGACGGTGTTCGTGCTCGTTCTCGGGTTTCTCGTCCAGATCACCGGAATCAATGCGATCACCTACTACAGCCCGTTCATCTTCCACGACATCGGCTGGAGTGGGCATTCCGTGCTGCTGATTCAGGCCCTCATCGAGGTGTTCTCGGTCTTCGCCACGGTCGCGGCCGTTCTGCTCGTGGATCGCATCGGGCGTCGCCTGACGCTCCTGATCGGGGTCGGCGTGATGATCGCCTCGAACGCTCTGATGGTCGTGTTGTACGCGCTCGGCAGCCACTTCGGCGGCGTTCGCTCGGTCCTCGGGTTCATCGGGATCCTGTTCTTCACCGCGGGGTTCAACTTCGGCTTTGGCGCGATGGTGTGGGTGTACGCGTCGGAAAGCTTCCCGGCGCGGCTGCGCACGGCCGGCGCCTCGGTGATGCTGACCGCCGATCTGGTAGCGAACCTGCTGATCTCGCGGTTCTTCCTGACCGTGCTGCAGGGCATGGGCGGAGAAGGCACGTTCGCGCTCTTCCTGGGGTTGGCGATCTTCTCGTTCGTGTTCATAGCGTGGATGGCGCCGGAGACTAAGGGCCGGCCGCTCGAGGCGATCCGTGTCTACTGGGAGAACGGCGGCAGCTGGACGCCCAAGCATCAGACGCCCGGCCGGCGCGGGGCCGACCGGCAACCCGGATCGGTGGTGGCACCGTGACCGGACGCCAGATGAGCGCCGAGATGGCCGAGCAGCCCGAGCGCCTGCGCGATCTGATCGCCCGCACCGATGAGGTCGAGGCGGTGGTGCAGGCGCTCGCCCCGCGTCCGCTGCGCGGGGTGACCCTGATCGCTCGGGGGTCCTCCGATCACGCCGCGGTCTACGGGCGATATCTGCTCGAACAGGCCACCGGCAAGCCGATCAGCCTCGCGGCGCCGAGCCTGCACACGCTCTACGGCGTTCGCGGCGACTACGAAGGGCAGCTCGCGGTCGCGATCAGCCAGTCGGGACGTACACCGGAGATCGTCACGACGCTCAGCCGGTTGTGCGCGGCCGGCGCCCGCGGGCTGGCGATCACCAATGACGCCACGAGCGAGATCGCGCGGATGGCCCGCGGCGTGCTCGAGCTCGGAGTCGGAGAAGAACGCGCAGTGCCCGCTACCAAGACGGTGACGGCGCAATTCGTGGCGTTCGCGCAGATCGCGCACGCGCTTGGTGACACGCCGTTCTCCCGAGACGAGCTCGAAACAGTGCCGAGTTGGGTCCAGCAGGTGCTGGACGACCCGCAGCCAGCGGAAGCGGCGGCCGAGATGCTGGTCGACGCCGCACACCTGATCGTGGTGGCGCGCGGGTTCCTCTACGCCGCCGCGCTCGAGACGGCACTGAAGATCAAGGAGACGTGCTCGATCCTCGCTGACGGCTATTCCTCGGCCGACCTTCGCCACGGGCCGATCGCGGCGGTGACCCGGGATTTCCCGGTGATTGCCATCAGCGCGCCTGGACCAGCGGCCGACGACGTTCTCGATCTCGTGGTGGAGCTCCGCCGGCGGGGCGCCAGACCGTTGCTCATCTCGCCCGACGAGGAGGCAGATGTCGCACTCCCGCAGGGGATGCCGGAAACGCTGGCGCCGATCGTCGCGGTGGTCCGCGGGCAGCAGGTTGCGCGGGCTCTGGCCCTCGCGTTAGAGCTCGATCCCGACAACCCTCCGGGCCTGAGCAAGGTCACGGTGACGTGACGTTCGTCTCCGAGGAGATCGAAAGTCAGCCCGAGCTGTGGCGGCGAGCTGCTGCGACGGCGGCTGATGCGGCTACCGTCCTGCCCGAGCGCGGCGCGCGCGTCGCGCTGTTTGGCTGCGGGACCTCGCTCTACGTCGCGCAGGCGATCGGCGCCGCGCGCGAGGCGGCGGGCCACGGTGAAACGGACGCCTTTCCAGCCTCCGAGATGCCGCGTGGCCGCCGATACGACCTGGCGGTTGCCGTGTCGCGGTCCGGTACAACCACCGAGGTCGTGGAGCTGACGCGCCGGCTCCGCGCGTCGATCCCGGTTCTGGCGATCACCGCACAAGACGACGGTCCGCTCGGCAAGCTCGCCTCCAGGATTGTCACGTTGGGGTTTGCCGACGAGCGATCGGTCGTGCAGACGCGCTTTGCCACCTGCACCGTGGCGCTGTTTCGCGCCCATCTGGGAGAGCGCCTGGAACGGGTAGTCGCCGACGGCGAGCGCGCCCTCAGCGCGCCGCTACCAGTTGAGCCAGAGGAGATCGGTCAGCTTGTCTTCCTGGGCCGATCGGCCAGCGTAGGACTCGCGCACGAAGCGGCGCTCAAGGTCCGGGAGGCAGCACAGGCGTGGAGCGAGGCATACCCGGCAATGGAATACCGCCACGGACCGATCAGCGTCGCAGACGACACGACCGTCGTCTGGGCGCTCGAGCCCCTCCCCGAGGGTCTCGAGGACGAGATCACGGCCACTGGCGCAAGGGTCGTGAACCCGCAGGGAGATCCGTTGGCCGAGTTGGTGCGCGCGCAAAGGCTGGCCGTCGAGCTCGCGTTGGCGCGAGGTCTCGATCCCGACCGCCCGCGCAACCTCACGCGCTCGGTCGTCCTGGAGCCGTGAGGCCGGTCGCGCCGCATCACGTCGTCGCGATCGACGTCGGGGGTACGAGCTTGAAGGGGTCTTGCGTAGACGGCGATGGGCACGCGCTCTCGCTGGAGCGGCGCCCGACGCGGGCGGCCGACGGTCCCGACGCGGTGATCGGCGCGGTGCTCGAGCTCGCCGCCGAGCTGGCCAGCGCCTCGCCGGATCGCGTCGCGGTCGGGCTGGCGCTGCCCGGGGTCGTAGATGACGAGACGGGGACCGTCATCAGCGCAGCGAACCTGCGATGGCGCAACGTGCCGATCGCCTCGCTGGCCCGGGAGCGCCTGGGAACTACGGTGGCCGTGATGCACGACGTGCGCGCCGCCGCAGTGGCCGAGGGCCTGCTCGGTGCGGCCCGGGACGCTCACGACTATCTGCTCATCACTCTCGGCACAGGGGTCGGTGCGGCCATGGTGATCCGCGGGGAGCCATACACGGGCGCTCATGGGTTTGGCGGCGAGCTCGGGCACGTCGCCGTCGAGCCGCGCGGGCCTCTCTGCGGCTGCGGACGCGCCGGGTGCCTGGAAGCATTCGCGTCCGCGGGCCATATCGCGCTGCGCTACCAAGCGATGGCCGACGAGCATGCGGAAGGCTGTACCGCGCGCGACGTCGCCCAGCGCGCCGCCGACGGCGAGCCGATCGCCGGCGCCGTCTGGCAAGAGGCGATCGACGCGCTGGCGATCGCGGTGGCGAACTACGTCACGCTCCTGGATCCGGAGCTGATCGTGATCGGTGGAGGCATGGCCGCCGCCGGCGAGGAGCTGTTCGGTTCGCTTCGCCATCGCCTGGAAGCACATATGCGCTTTGCCAAGCCGCCGCCGGTCGTCCCGGCCCGGCTCGGAGAAGAGGCCGGACGGTACGGGGCCGCGATCGGGGCCTGGCGGGCGGCCGGTATCGACGAGGCGCGACTGCGCAACTGGCAGGCAGCGCGTTGATTCTCGCCAGCGAGCGGATCGTCAGCGCCGACGGCGTTCGTCCCGGCGAGCTGGTCATTGAGAACGGAAGGATCGCGGCAGTGCGTGCGCCGACCGATGCGCCCGGTGTACTCGATCTTGGCCGGCGTCCGGTGCTCCCCGGCTACATCGACCTGCACGTTCACGGTGGCGGCGGCGCGCAGTGCAACACCGACGATCCCGAAGAAGTGCTTGCGATGGCTCGATTCCACGCCACGCGCGGCACCACCGCGCTGCTCGCCACGACCGTGGCGGCGAGGGTCGAGGAGCTCGAAGCCGCGCTCGCCGCGATCGCCGTCTGCACCTCGCGCTCCGGCGGTGCGTCGGTCCTCGGCGCCCATCTGGAAGGCCCGTTCATCAGCCGCCGCCGCCCGGGCGCGATGGACCCCGCGGTGTTCATCGAGCCGGACCAGAGATCGCTCCAGCGACTCCTCGACGCAGGGGGCGGAACGGTCCGGATGATGACGATCGCGCCGGAGTTGCCCGGTGCCCTGGACATGATCCGAGCGCTCGTGGCGGCCGGAATGACCCTCGCGCTCGGGCACAGCGACGCGACCTACGACGAGACCCGAGCCGCGGTCCGCGCCGGCGCCCGCTGCGCGACCCACACCTTCAACGCCATGCCGCCCCTGCACCACCGCGAGCCGGGACTGCTCGGGGCCGCGCTCGATCTGGATGCGCTCACCTGCGAGCTGATCTGCGACGGCATCCACGTGCATCCTGCCGCGCTGCGCCTCGCCTTTCGCGCCAAGGGCCTCTCCCGGACCACGCTGGTCACCGATGCGATGCAGGCGGCCGGCATGCCCGACGGCGATTACCGACTGGGCAGCGCGACCGTGACGGTGTCTTGCGGTCGTGCCGAGATTGCCGGTGGCGGATCGATCGCTGGGAGCACGCTGACGATGGATGCCGCCGTCGGCAACGCCGTCAGGTTTCTCGGCATCTCGCTCGAGGAAGCGGCGGTGCTGGCCAGCAGAAATCCGGCGCGCCTGTTGGGGATCGATCACCGCAAAGGGGCGATCGCGCCGGGCTTCGACGCGGACCTAACCATCCTCGACCACGACCTGCGGGCCTGCGGCACGCTCGTGGCCGGCGAGTGGGCGCACGGGCCGCCCAGCGCCCCGGCTGCCCCGCCTGGTGAGCGGTCAGGCCTGGCTGAGAGAGGGCGCTGAGGGGGGCTTCGCAATCCGCACCAGCTCGGCGGCGCCCCGCGCGGCGCCGGCGACGCCCAGCAGCCGCCGGAAGCCGTTGGCGCCTTCGGTGATTTCCTGGTAGGCCCACACCAGCTGCGCCAGCGCGGAGATGACCGCGGCGCCGCGCGCCGTCGGGCCGTGCGCGGTTCGGGCCACCGCGCCGGCGAGCATCGCCGTGATCAGCGGCGGGTTGGGGAACTGGAAGATCGGATAGCGCCGGGGCATGGTTCAGCTCAGCCGACGCGTCAGCTCGTCATGGGCCCGGTCGGAGGGCCGAGACCGCCGGGCCGTCAGCTCGACGGCCGCCGAGCGCAGCGACTCTCCTCGTCCCGCGTCCTGGAGCGCCAGCTCCGTGAACGCCCGCATCCTGCGCTTGGTGCTCTGTAGGAACGCGCCGCGTTCGCGCTCGCGCAGGAGGTGGAAGCCGATCCTCACGATCGGGTTGCCAATCGGCGCGCGCCGCGACACCGCGTGGACGCGAAACTCCACCGCCCCACTGTCGAGCCACTTCCAGACCTCCCAGGCCATCTGGCCCATCTCTACATGCCCATCGAGTGTCCGGTAGTTCCAACCCCACACCCGGACGTCTCCGGACGGCGTGCGCCGCATCCGGTCGTAGACCTCACCCACCCTGACGCCCACGAACAGCCAGAACAGCCCGAGCGCCCGGAGCCTGAGCAGCATGTTGCGGCCCTCCAGCGGTGCAGCGGGATCGTAGTAAGCGCGGACGATCGACGGGTCGGCGAACTCGTAGCCCTGCATGAGCGCCCGCGCTACATCCCAGCTGCCGCCCTCGACGGGCATACCGGGCGCCTCGGACGGTAGCGTCTGACACAGGTCGGTGATGATCCAGCCATTCTCGGGATCAGCGTGCCGCAGCACGGCGGGATCGAAGTTCAGGCTCCGCTGCGACAGGCTGGCCAGCCGCCGGCGCACGGCTGGCGAGCCAAGCACCGAGTCATCGGCCATCGGGAAGCTCCTCGATCCGCCGGGTTTCGATCTGGATGCCGCCGGTCATCCGCCCGTCGGCCAGCGACACGACACCCTCCAGGAACGACATCCACATGTGGGCTTGAACCTCCTTGGCGAAGCGCACCCTGTGGTAGAGAAGGTTTGACACGCGGCCGCTGCTCCTCGCCCATGACTCGATCTCGAACGCCATCTGGCCACCCTCCGACGTCCCGACCCGAAATTCGATCTGGCCCGCTTCGAGGTGGCCGGCGAGGGTGGCGAGGCGAAACGAGCACGGCTCGGCCTCGATGACGCGGACCGGGCCGTCCCACGGTCCCGGCATCCGCACCACGTATTCGTCGCCGATGCGCATGGTTCGCCGGTCACCGTGGACCTTCTGAAAGCGGGCGAAAGTGGTCGGGGCGGCCCGGTTCAGGTTGGCCTGAAGAGCACTCATGACCTCCTCCGGACCGACCGCCGCGTCGCTGATCCGAGTGCGATAGCGGCGGTGAAACAGCGGCCCGTAACCCTTCTCCACGCCCTGGATCTCGTCGGTGAGTGGGGCGTCCTCCACCGCAGGCCAGGGTCGCCACGAGTCAGGGCCTTCGAGACGCTCGCTCCGGTGCATCGGCGTCGAACGCCACATGTAGTCCCACGCCGTGAGCGCGATCCCGGCCGGCCACGTCGCCGCGGTCAGCCAGCGGTGCGTCGGGGACGGACGTCTGGGCATGCCTCTAACATACCCATGAATTAAATCTAGACACCTTGTTTAGATATTGGCGTTCGCGGAGAGACTCGATGGCATGTTGACTCGCCGCCTCTATCGCACCGGGCTCCGAGCCTGGCATCTGCACCTCGCCTCGTTCGGATCCATCGGCCTCTGCATCGGCCTGTGGATCCGCGCCAAGACCGTCGATCAGGATGAGCGCGGGAACGCCGAGCGTCGCGCGCTGTTCGTCGGACTCTGGCCCCCGATGATCTGGCTCATCGGCGAGACGCTGGAGCGCGACGGGGCTCAAAACGGCGGCTGGTGGCGCACGGTCACGGCCACGCGGAGACAGTAACCCGCAGCGGGCAAGGTGAATGGTCGTTGGCCAACCGGCGCGGCCGCCGCGGCGATTTGAGCCGATTAGCGCGGCGCTCCGGGCACGCTCGATGAGGCCCGCCGAGGATCTTGCCCGACCAAGCCTCGGGGATCTCGTCAAATGATCTAGACCGCCCAGAACTTCTTGTCCGGAGCGAGGCGCGTCGCCGGAATCGTGGATCTACCTCGTCCTAGCCGCCGACCTTGGTAATCGGCGCGTTCAGGACGATGTGAGCATCGGTGACGGTCAGCTTGTGCGCCGCGGCTAGCGAGTTGATCTGGTTATCGCTGAGGAGCAGCACCGGCGTCATCCCCGGGTTCCACTTCACGAAGAGCTCGATCCACAGCGGGTTGTAGTCCTTCTCGCCCGGTTCGGAACCGAACACGGCGAGCTGCCCGGCCGCTGCGCTTCCCTTCACGAAGTACTGAGCGGGTATGTCGCGTACCTTGCCGAGAGCGGGCGCGTAGTTGACGTGAAGCGCCTTCGCCTGAGCCTTGCTCGATACGTCGGTAATCAAGTACGTGTCCTTGTGCCCGTCGTAGTAGCCGTGGAACGCGAGCTGGCGCACGTGCGACGCTGGGCCGAGCAGAAGCGATCCGCCGCCGATGGCCAGCGCCGATCCGACTACTGCCAGCGCTCCGAACACGACCACGCTCACCACGCCTAGTCTCCGCGCCATTCTTCCTCCTCTCATCGACACGGTCCCAACCACTGTCTGACGCCCGCACCGAGTAATTCCTTCCCGGTTCGCCTGTCACCCCTGGGTCGAGCGAGAAGCAGCCTCAGTAGACGCCTTCAGACCACGCCTTCCGGCGTGGCCCAGCCGCCGAGGATCAGCTGTCCGGGGCCTCGTACCCGCCGAGGATCAGCTGTCCGGGGCCTCGTACCCGGCGACAATCATCGCCCGGCCGAGCGTATGCGCGAACAGGTTGAAACCGAGGAAGGCAGGCGTGGCGTCTTTGTCGATCCCCAGCGACTCAACGTCAACCGCATGGACCACAAAGTAGTAGTGGTGGCGACCATGCCCCGGCGGCGGGGCCGCACCGACGTACTGCCTGACTCCCGCATCGTTGCGCAGCTGGAACGCCCCTCGCGGAAGACTGCTCCCCTGCTCGTCTCCCGCCCCGTGCGCAAGCTCGGTCACGTTCGCCGGGATGTCCACGACCGCCCAGTGCCAGAAGCCGCTGGCGGTCGGCGCTTCCGGGTCGTAGCACGTGACCGCGAAGCTCTTGGTGGCATCCGGGAACCCGCGCCAAGACAGCTGCGGCGATACGTCCTCGCCGCCGGCGCCGAACAGGCCACTCAGCTGCGGTTGCTGGAGCTCCTGCCCATCTCGCACGTCCTCGCTGGTCAGCTCGAACGACGGGACCTTGGGTAGGTAGTCGTAGGGGTTGTAATCGGCCACGATCTGCGTCTCCCTTTCTCCTGCCGAAGGTGAACCACGCTGCTGCGAGCCCGATCCTAACCGGCGGGCAACTCGATGCCGTCGTTGGGCGCGAGGTCAGGGCCCCGCCGGTGCTGATCTGCGCCTCGGCCGGCAATCTACCCCCGCCGCGGACGGGAGCGCGTGGCGGGGCGAGCGACTCGATCGACATCGCCTGCCGGCTTAATGCTCGCACGGGATGCTGGCCGTCAGGAGCGTGCCTTGACCGGGCGGGCTGTGTAGCTCGAGCCTGCCGCCGAGGGCCTCGACTCGGTCCGCCAGCCCGCGCAGCCCGGTGCCACGCCTCGGGTCAGCACCACCTGCGCCGTTGTCGCCGACGCTCAGGACTACATTCTTGTTGCTCGCCTCGAGCCGGAGCGTCGCTGCTGTCGCGTGGGCATACTTCGCGATGTTGGTGAGTCCTTCGGCGGCCACGTAGTAGACGACGGCCTCCACGGTCGACGGCAGCCGGCTGGGGAGGTCGGCGGTGAGTTCAACCGGTAGATGTGCGTGGTCCGCGAGCACCTCCAGGGCGGGGCCCAGCCCGCGATCGGTCAGCACCGCTGGGTGGATCCCGCGGGCGAGTTCTCTGAGCTCGTCGATGGCGCCCTGAAGCTCATCCGACGCCTCGCTCAGCAGATACTCCGTCTCGGCTGGGTTCTTCTCGAGTTGGAGCCTGGCCAGCCTGAGGGTGAGCGCGAGCGAGACCAAGCGTTGCTGGGCGCCGTCGTGGAGGTTGCGCTCGAGCCGGCGTCGGGCTGCGTCGCCGGCTTTGACGATGCGGGCGCGGGAGTCGCGCAGTCGCCGCTCGTTCTCGCGTAGCGCGTCGAGGGCGGCGTGACGCTCCTCGATGACGGCACCGAGCACCAACGACGTCACGGCGGCCGCGGCTACGAACAACTGCGTGGCGAGCAGGCTTTGGGTGATCGTTGCCCGTACAAACGGGCCTTCATGGTGTGCGGTGTTGTAGACGGTGAGCGTGGTCACCAGCGCCACCGCGCCCGCTGCTCCACGCGGCCCACCGCGAAGCGCCGCCCAGATCAGGAGCGGAAACACGATATACGGCACGTCGCGCTGGGAGGGCAGTAGCGCGACCACGACGATCAGCGTCACGATGGCGGCACCCTCGAGTGCCTGCCGCGGGCTTATCGCACCGATGCGCGCCCGCATCCAGCACAGCAGCAGCGGGGCGAAGACCAGCGCACCGGACAGATCGCCGAGGAACCAAGTCCGCCAGACGGTTCCCACCTGGCCGGTGGGGATCAGTCCGCCGAGCTTGAGCGACGCCGTGCCGAACACCGCGCTTACGGCCGTCCCAGCGGCGGCCGCCGCGACCAGCGCGGCGACATCGCGCACGCGCCCGAACTGTGTGCGTCCCTCAGCCAGCCGGTGGAAGAGGACGGCGGCGATCAGGACCTCAAGCGTGTTCCCGATCGTCTGTCCGAGCACGGTTTCCACCGGCTGCGAGAAGTTGGCCACGGCAAGGTCCCCCAAGACGATCCCGGGCCAGAGAGAAAGGCCGTAGAGGATCAGTACAGCCATACCCACGCCCACCGGAGGCCACAGCGCCGCCACACTTCCATGCAGATACGCCAGCTGCAGCCCGCCCTTGGCGGCAAGCCAATAGATCGCGCCGACCCCGCCGACAGCGCCCACGTAGCGCAGGTGGCGATTCATCTCGACCTCAAGTAGATAGTAGAGCGGTGAGAACCGCTCCCGACAGCTGCGCCTTGGGAATGAACCCGCGCACCGCGGCTTCTGTGGCCAGCGGTCCGTACTCGGC
>JAFASQ010000580.1 GCA_019244395.1 Solirubrobacterales bacterium
ACCGCCCAGCAGCCGCTCAACAACATCGTGCGCACCACGATCGAGGCGCTGGCCGGCGTGCTGGGCGGCACCCAGTCGCTGCACACCAACTCGTTCGACGAGGCGCTCGCGCTGCCCACCGAGGAGGCGGTGCGAGTCGCCCTGCGCACCCAGCAGATCATCGCGGAGGAGACCGGCGTGGCCAACACCATCGATCCGCTCGGCGGCTCGTACTTCGTCGAGGCGCTGACCGACCGGATGGAGGAGGCGGCCTACGAGTACTTCGCCAAGATCGACGCCCTGGGCGGCATGGTGCAGGCGGTCAAGCAGGGCTTTCCCCAGCGGGAGATCGCTGACGCGGCATTTCGCTACCAGCAGGAGGCCGAGTCCGGCGTGCGTAAGCTGGTCGGGATCAACGCGTACACCGAGGGCGACGATGGGGACACCGACATCCTGCGCATCGACCCTGCGTTCGAGGTCGAGCAAGTCCGCCGGGTGCAGGCGCTGCGGGAGCGGCGCGACGCGGACGCGGCGGCCCGTACCCTCGAGGCCCTTGTCGAGGCGGCGCGCGGCGAGCGCCACAACCTGATGCCGCTGCTGCTCGAGGCGGCGCGCGCGGAGGCGACCGAGGGCGAGATGGTGAGCGCGCTCCAGACGGTGTTCGGGAGCTATCGCGAAGCGCCCGTCTTCTGAGCGCTTTTAGGGCCCGTAGGGAAATAAGATTGGTGTTGGGGTGGTCTGGGGGCGAGCGGGACGGTGCCGGGGCGTGCGCGTTAGTAGCAGCGCTACGGTGCGCACGCGCCGGTGCCGCATCCGCGAAGTCATCCACGCCGCATCCAGAGCCGAGATTATTTCCCTACGGGCCCTTAGAATCCCGACCCCTCAGATGCCCGCAGCCAGCGAGAAGAAGATCCGCGTGGTCGTCGCCAAGCCCGGGTTGGACGGCCACGACCGCGGCGCCAAGATCATCGCTCGGGCGCTGCGCGACGCCGGCATGGAGGTCATCTACACGGGGCTGCACCAGACGCCCGAGCAGATTGTCGAGACAGTAATCCAGGAGGATGCCGACGCGGTCGGGCTGTCGATCCTGTCGGGCGCGCATATGACACTTGTGCCGCGGGTGCTCGAGCTGCTCAGGGAGCAGGGCGCCGACGACGTCGTGGTCACGCTGGGGGGGACGATCCCCTCCGACGACGTCAATGAGCTCAAGGAGCTGGGGGTGGCGGAGGTGTTCACCCCGGGCGCATCCACGCAGGAAGCGGTCGAGTTCATCCGCGGCGCGGTGCGGTCCTGACCTCGTCTGGCCGACCGATTGACTCGTCAGTCAACCGGCTAATATGCGACACCGTCTTGAACTGCTAGGAGGCCTGACTTGAAGATTTGCGTCCTCGTTAAAGAGGTTCCTGACGCCGCTGTGGAGAAGCGCATCGATTCCTCGACGGGCCGCCTGGATCGGGCGGGCGAGAAGAATTTGAACCCGTATGACACGCATGCCATCGAAGCGGCGATGCAGATCCGCGAAGGCGGCGCGGTCGAGGTTGAGGAGATCGTCGCGGTGACGATGGGGCCGGAGTCGGCCGTGCGTGCGTTGCACAAGGCGGTGTCCTTGGGGGCGGACCGCTCGGTGCACTTGAGCGATGACGCGCTGGCCGGCTCGGATGTGGCCGCCACCGGGTATGCGCTGGCCAAGGCCGTGGAGAAGGAGTCGCCGGACCTGGTGCTGCTAGGCCAGCAGTCAGACGACGGGGAGTGCTACACGATCGGCGCGGTGGTGGCCGACCATTTGAGGATGCCGTCGCTCACTCAGGTGATCAAGATGGACGTCGCGGATGGTGCTCTGCGGTGCGAGCGGCAGGCCGAGTACGGCTACGACACCGTGCAGGTGAGGCTGCCGGCGGTGATCTCGGTGGGCGATGCGATCAACGAGCCGCGCTATCCGTCGTTGAAGGCGATCATGGGCGCGCGGAAGAAGCCTTTGGAGAAGGTCGCCGCGGGCGAGGTAGGCATTGACGCGGGACTGGTGGGCGAGGACGGTTCGCGCGTTCAGTGCGGGGACTTCCATGCGCCGGAGGCCAAGCCGCCGGGCCGGATCATCGAGGACGAGGACACCAACGAGACCGTCGAGCAGATCGTGGCGTGGCTCGAGGAAAGGAAGCTGATCTAGTGTCCGACCGCACGCACGAAGGAGACGACTAGAGATGGCTGACGTTCTCACCTATGTCCTGCACTACGAGGGCGAGTTGAACAAGAACTCGCTCGGCGCGGTGTCCGAGGGCGCAGCCCGTGCGTCGGAGATCGGCGGGGAGTGTCACGCGGTGGTGGTGGGTGGCGAGGATCTGAGCGACCATCTGTGCCAGTCGCTCGGCGCCTACGGCGCGAGGAAGGTGTTCCGGGGGCGCGGGCCGGAGGGCCTGGCGCAGCCGGTGGTCGATGTCATGGCCAAGGTGATCGACGAGCACGGCCACGCCTATGCGCTGTTCGGCGGGGGGCTGCTCGGGTTCGAGATCGGCGCCGGGCTGGCCGCGCGCAAGCACGCCGGGGTCACGATGGAGGTGATCTCGGTGCGCGCCGAGGACGGCAAGCTGGTGGCCGAGCGCCCGATCCTGCAGGACTCGCAGATCTCGGTATCGCGCTACAAGGGCGATCTGGGGATCATCATCGGACGGATCAACGCGTTTGAAGCGCGCACGGTGGACGGCGGGTCGGCCGAGGTGGTCGACGTCGATGTCGAGTACTCGCCGTGGTCGACCCAGGCCGAGATGGTCGAGCGCGGTGAGCAGCGCGGCGCGGACGTGGACATCGAGGGCGCCGACATTCTGGTCGCGGGCGGTCGCGGGCTGGGGACGGCGGAGAACTTCAAGCTGGCCGAGGACCTGGCCGCCGCGTTCGGCGGGAATTCCGCGGTGGCGGCCACCCGCGCCGTGGTCGACGCCGGCTGGTACCCGTACGCGGCGCAGATCGGGCAGACGGGCAAGACGGTGGCGCCCAAGCTGTACTTGGCGGCCGGGATCTCCGGGGCGATCCAGCACAAGGTCGGTATGCAGTCCTCGGAGAACATCGTCGCGATCAACAAGGACGCCGGCGCGCCGATCTTCGAATTCTCCGACCTGGGCGTCGTCGGTGATCTGAACAAGATCCTGCCCAAGCTGACCGAGGCCATCAAGGCCAAGAAGGGGAGCTGAGGCGGGGTCATGCACGCGGGCCGGAGGTGGTGCTGACCGTGGCCGCCACGAACGGCCGCGGTCCGGTGGCGCCGAGCGAGTTTCCGCCCCCGGTTGACTCGGTGGGAGAGTTCGTCAAGCGCGAACTCGACCCGGAAGAGGAGCGCATCGACGTCGGCGTAGTGATCGTGGGCGGCGGCCCGGCCGGGCTGGCCTGCGCGCTGCGCCTGTTGCAACTGCTCGAGACCGAGCCGGCCTTGATGGAGCGCCTCGGGGAGGTGCCGGTGGCGGTCATCGAGAAGGGCAAGGCGTGCGGGGCGCACAACCTGTCGGGCGCGATGATGCGCCCGTCCGGGTTGAAGGCGCTGTTCCCGGACATGCCGGAGTCCGAGTGGCCGACGCACGGGACGGTTGACAAGGACAGCGTCTACTGGATGCTCGGCCCAGGGTCAAAGCTGCCGCTCAAGCCGACGCCGCCGCCGTTTCGCAATCACGGAAACCACATGGTCTCGGTGGCGGAGCTCTCGCGCTGGCTGGCCGCGAAGGCGGAGGAGGCCGGCGCCTACATCCTGACCGAGACCACCGCCCATCAGCTGCTGGTGAGCGACGGGGTGGTGCGCGGCATCCGCTCGGGGGACAAGGGCCGCGGCAAGGAGGGTGAGCAGCTCGGGAACTTCGAGCCCGGGTCGGACGTGACGGCTCAGGCCACGGTCTTGGCCGAGGGAACTTGGGGGCATCTGACCGGCGCGGCGATCCGGGAGTTCGCCCTGGCTGAGAACCGCGAACCGCAGGTGTGGGCACTCGGCGTCAAGGAGGTGTGGCAGGTTGAGAAACCGCTCGACCGGGTGATCCACACGCTGGGCTGGCCGCTTCGCTACGGGTCGAAGTGGCACGAGTTCGGGGGGTCATGGATCTACCCGATGGGCCCCGAGCGAGTATCGATCGGGTTCGTGGTCGGGCTGGACTACACCGATGCGACGGTCTCACCCCACGATCTCCTGCAGCTGTTCAAGACGTCCAAGCTGGTCCGGGGAATCCTGGAGGGCGGCAAGCGCGTGGCCTGGGGCGCCAAGGCCATCCCCGAGGGCGGCTACTGGGCCATGCCCAAGCCCTCAGCGCCAGGACTCCTTATCTGCGGTGACAGCGCCGGCATGGTCAACGTGCCCATCCTGAAGGGCATTCACTACGCGATCCACTCGGGGATCATGGCCGCGGAGACGATCTTCGAGGCGCTTCGCAACGGCGGGACCGACCTCTCGGGGTACGACCGGCAGGTCGAGGACTCGGTGATCGGCAAGGAGCTCTACCAGTCGCGCAACATGAAGCAGCCGTTTGGCCGCGGGTTCTTCGTCGGGGGCGCCATCACCAACGCCATGGTTATCACGCGCGGTCGCTTCCCCGGGGGCCGCTGGCCCAACCACCGCGACGCCGAGTCACCCATGACGGTCGACGGAAAGCGCCAGGACTACCCGAAGGCCGACGGCAAGTACATCTTCGACAAGCTCTCCTCCGTCTACGTGTCGGGCAACGCCACGCGAGACGATGCACCCAACCACATCCGCGTGCGGGGGAGCGTTCCTCGGGAGATCGCCGAGACGTGGCAATGGATGTGCCCCGCCGGCGTCTACGAGATCCCCGACGACGCGCCCGCCGGCGGCCCCGTCGACGTGATCGTGAACTACACCAACTGCGTGCAGTGCGGAGCGATCACGGCCAAGGGCGGCCGGCTGACGCCAGCGGAAGGCGGCGACGGCCCGCTGTACACGGTGACGTAGGCTCACCGCCGGACTTTGGCGATCCGGGTAACAAATACGTAGCTTCAGCGCCAAAGTCCCGGGTGTGGGCCGCGCGTGCGGAACTTTCCAATTTGCGACCTGTTGATAGTTGCAATGTCTCGGATGCGATTCCTGATCGTCGCCGGCGCGATTGCGGTCGCCTGCACGGCCTCGGTCTCGGCGCCGGCCTCGGCCTTGGCGCCGGCCTCGGCCTTGGCGCGCGCCTCGGCATCGGCCTCGGCGCCGGCCCCGGCATCGGCCTTGGCGCCGGCCTCGCGGTCGGCGGCGTCACCTGCGCCACCACGCGACGAGCTGCGCTCGTTCATCTGCCAGAAGGCGCTCGACCCGCCGGCGCGCGCCGTGTCGATCCAGGCGGTGATGCGGCCGCTGACCGGGACGGCCAAGATGCAGATGCGCTTCGACCTGATGCGCCAGACCAAGCCCGGAGGTCCATTCCGGCTCGTGCGCGGCCGGCTTCTGGGCAGCTGGATATCGCCGGCCGAATCGACGCTCGGCCAGCGCCCGGGCGACGTCTGGATCGTCAACCACCCGGTCGTCGACCTCGGCGCCCCCGCCACATACCGATTCCGGGTCAGCTTCCGGTGGATCGGTGCGCACGGGCAGCCGCTCGGCAATGCGGAACAGTCGAGCCCGAACTGCTGGCAGCCCGAGCTGCGGGCCGACCTGCTGGTGCGTTCGCTGACGGTTACCGCGCTGCCCTCGGGACAGGATGCCTACGACGCGGTGATCGGCAACCGCGGCCAGTCCGGTGCCGGCCCGGTCGAGGTGGACTTGGCCGGCGCCGGTCCGCAGCAGGCCGCCACCGTCCCGTCCGTCGCGGCCCGGTCGACGGCGCGCCACCGGTTCGTCGCGCCGGCCTGCACCCCGGGCGCCGTCCTGACCGTCACCGTCGATCGTTCGCGCACCGTCGACGAGTACAACTTTGCCAACAACTCGCTGACGATTACGTGCCCGGCATCCGGCGGGAGCCAAGGTTCGCGGCCGCTACACTCGATTACACAATGAAGACCGGTGTACATCCAGAATATGTCGATGCGCACGTCCGCTGCACGTGCGGCAACGAGTTCATGACCCGCTCGACCAAGCCCGAGATCCACGTCGAGATCTGCTCTGCCTGCCATCCCTTCTACACGGGACGGCAGAAGCTGGTCGACACCGGCGGACGCGTCGAGCGCTTCCAGCGCCGGGTTGCCAAGGGCCGGCGCGCAGCGCGGGCCAGCGCAGGCACCTCAGGCGTGTAGCTCGGAGCCGGCGGATGAGCGCGGCGGTCGAGGAGGGGCGCCTGACCGCTTCGCGCGATGCGCCCGTCGGCGGGCAGGCCGTACTCGAGGGTGTGATGATGCGCGGCGTCAACACCTGGGCCCTGGCCGTGCGCAAGCCGCCGGCCGACCAAGCCGAGAGCGGGCAGATCGACGTCCAGGCGTTCCCGCTGGAGTCCTGGGTCAAGCGCCGGCGGATCTATCGCTGGCCCGTAATCCGCGGCGTGGTGGCGCTGGTCGAGTCGCTGGCCATTGGCATGCGCGCGCTCGGGCTCTCGGCCAACGCGCAACTCCCCGACGAGGACCAGGAGATCTCGAGCGGTGCGTGGGCGGGGACGGTGGTGGTCGCCACGCTGTTCGCGATCGGGCTGTTCTTCGTGGTGCCGGTCGGCCTGACCAGCCTGATCAAGCACCAGCTCGGCTCCTCGGTGGCGTTCTGGGCCGTCGAGGGGGTGGTGCGGACCGCGATCTTCCTCGGTTACCTGCTGTTGCTCTCGCGCGTGCACGACCTGCGCCGGGTGTTCGAGTACCACGGCGCCGAGCACAAGGTGATCTCCTGCTACGAGGCCTCGGATGAGCTCACGCCCGCGCGAGCGGCCTTGTACTCCCGCCTGCACCCGCGCTGCGGGACGAGCTTTTTGCTGATCGTGATGATCATGGCCATCTTCGTATTCGCGCCAATCGGCTTGCCGGCGTGGTGGATCCTGGTGCTCACGCGGATCATCGGCGTGCCGCTGATCGCCGGCCTGTCCTTCGAGGTCATCAAGTGGGCGGGGCGCAACCGCCGGCGGGGATGGGTGCGGGCGGTCATGTACCCGGGGCTGCAGCTCCAGCGCCTGACCACCCGCGACCCCGACCTCAACCAGCTGGCGGTGTCCATCGCCGCCCTGAAGGCAGTGCTGGCGCGGCAGGAGGGCTCCGGAGTCTCGGCCGCGGATTTGGTCGGGCTCGAGGTGGTGGCCTAGCCACATCGGGATGCCCGTGCTGGGGCGCGGGCCGGGACTCGGCCTAAACTCGGCACGGCGTGATCTACGAGCTGGTGTCACAGATCGAGGCCCGCTTCAGCGAGCTTCAAGAGGAGCTGTCCGATCCTGCGGTGATCGGCGATCGGCAGCACTTCGCCGCGGCCAGCCGCGCGTACCGCGAGCTCGAGCCGGCGGCTCGACTGGCCTCCGAGTACCGGCGGGCCGCGGATGACGCCGAGGGCGCGCGGGAGCTGCTCGACGAGGATGGCGACGATCCCGAGCTGCGGGCGATGCTCGACGCCTCGCGGGTGCGGATGGCCGAGCTGGAGGATGAGATCCGCCTGGCCATGGTCGAGCGGGACCCCAACGACGACAAGAACGTGATCGTCGAGATCCGGCCGGGCGCGGGCGGCGACGAGGCGGCTTTGTGGGCCGGAGACCTGTACCGCATGCTCACGCGGTATGCCGAGCGGCGGGGGTTCCAGGTCGAGCCGCTGTCGATCGGGGAGGGGACGTACACGTTCGCCGTCAAGGGGGATGGCGCGTACTCCGTGTTCAAGTTCGAGGGCGGCACCCATCGCGTGCAGCGCGTT
>JAFASQ010000055.1 GCA_019244395.1 Solirubrobacterales bacterium
GCAGTTGCCGTGGCTGAGCACGACGCCTTTGGGCGGACCCGTCGTGCCCGAGGTGTAGATGATCGTGTACGGGTCCTCGGGCGATACCGCCTCGCAGCGGCGCTCGAGCTCGGCGCGGTCGCCGCTCCGAGCGCGCTCGCGGAGCTGCTCGATCGAGATTTCGTTCTTCGACGGGTCGCCCTCGACCATGATGACATGCTCGAGGTGCTCGAGTTGGTCACGAACCTGCGCGATCTTCGCCGCCTGCCCAGCGTCCTCGCAGATCACGATCCTTGAGTCGCTATTGCCGGCCACCCATGCGCATTCCTCGGGGGAATTGCTCGCGTAGATCGGCACGACGACCGCTCCGGTGCGCGAGATGGCCAGGCTCGAATAAGTCCATTCCGGCCGGGTGTTCGACAGCAGCGCCACCCGATCGCCCGGCTCGACGCCGAGCTCCACCAGCCCGAGGGCGATCTCGTCGACGATCTCGCTGACCTCGGCGAACGTCCGGTCACGCCACTCCTCGCCTTCACGCCACCGCACCGATATGCGCTCGCCGGAGCGGTCTGCCGCGTCGGCTGCGGCTCGCGCGATCGTCCTGTGGGCTGCCTGCACCGCCTGTGTCGCCATCACTTCACCTCCTGGCCTGCTCATACCTCGCGTCTGTGTGGGTTCCCACCATATGCGACCCGTCGCATGTCAGTGGCGGGCGCTCCAGCGAGCCATCTTCACAAACAGTTCGGGTGGGGACAACGCTGTCAGCGACGGATTGAACTCGCGATACAGGTTGGCCACGTTCGCCGCGAGGCGCTCGGGGTCGCCCCAGTCCCGGAAATCGGATATGTCGATGTCGTCGGCCGCCGCTTCATCGTCCATCCCGGCATCGAAGCGCTGCCTGGCTTGATCCCGGACGTAGGTCAGGTAACGCTGCACGTCGCGCACGCCGGCTTCGTCGGTGACCGGGCCGTGCCCAGGAACGATCGTCGGTGCCTTGAGTTCGATGATCCGCTCGCAAGCCGTCAGCCAATTCTCGACCGGTCCCGCCCACATCATCGGTGTTCCCTCGATGAACAGGATGTCGCCGGTGAACACGGTTTCCGCGTCGGGCACGTAGGCGATGGCGTCGCCCGAGGTGTGGGCGGGCCCGAGCTCAATGAGGTGTATTTGGCGGTCTCCGACGGCGAGATTGCGGTCTTTCTCGAACGACTCGGTCGGCAGCCGCTCGGTGACCGACGCGAAGTCGAACTTGCGCATGTTCTGTTGGGCGAACGCGTCGAACTCCGCCCCGAGGTCGAGTTGGTTGAACATCATGTGGACAGCGTTCGGAGGCGCCGCCCGCATGTCTTCGATCGCGCGGGCGCTGGCCACGATCGGGATCCCGTCGGGAAGCAGACCGTTGCCGAACCAGTGGTCGCCGTTGCCGTGCGTGTTGAAGGCCTGGCCAATCGGATTCGCATCGGTGATTGACGCCATCGTTTTGAGCATCTCCCGCGTTAGGTTCATGTCGAACAGCGTGTCGACCAGCAGGGAGGTGCCCTCGGCCGTGATCAGGCCCGCGTTGCTCCAACCCCAACCGCCATCGGGCTGCAGGTAGGCGTACAGCCCGTCGCCCAGCTCGTGCAGCCCGCGCTCGTAGGCGATCTTCATGCGCGGCCCCTGCTCAGAAGTCTGGCTGGGCCGGGAGCCCGACGTAGTTTTCGGCCAGGCTGCGTGCCGCCGCTTCGGAGCGCCCGACGTACTCGAGCCGCGCCAGTTGGAGCCGTCCCTGGAACGGGCCGCCACCGAGGTCGTGAAGCATCTGGGTCATGTAGTTGGAGAAGTCCTGCGCGCGCCACACTCGGCGCAGGGCGGCGGTCGTGTATCCCTCGGCGCGCTCCGCGGATTTGTTTTTGATCAGGTCGGTGAGCGCGGGCGCCAGCAGCCGCACATCGTTGACGGCGAGGTTCAGGCCCTTGGCGCCGGTGGGGGGGACGATATGAGCCGCGTCGCCGGCCAGGAACAGCCGGCCATGCTGCATCGGCTCGGCCACGAATGAGCGCATCGGCGTGACGCCCTTCTCGAACACATTTCCCTCGTTGACGTCGCCCAGGCGCGAGCCGAGCTCCTCCCAGATGCGGTCATCGGGCCAGTTCGCGATGTCCTCCTCAGCGGGGACCTGGAGGTAGAGGCGGCTTATGGTCTGGGAGCGCATCGAGTGCAGCGCGAAGCCGTGCTCGTGCCACGCGTAGATGAGCTCTTCGGTGGCGGGCGGCGCCTCGGCCAGGATCCCAAGCCAGCCGAACGGATAGACGTACTCGTACTCGGTGATGTGCTCGGCGATCGTCTGACGGCTCACCCCGTGAAAGCCGTCGCAGCCGGCGATGGCGTCGCAGGTCAGCTCTTGCTTCTCACCCTGGTGTTCGAAGGTGATCCGAGGATCGTCCGAGTCGACATCGTGCAGTGCGACGTTCGCTACCTCGAAGTGGACCGGCACGCCTCGGTCGAGCAGCGCGCTGGTCAGGTCCTTGACCACCTCCTGCTGCCCATAGATCGTGATGTGCCGGCCGGTGAGCGCGGCCATGTCGACGTAGTGATTGGTGCCGTGGTGGCGGAGGTAGACGCCGTTGTGCTCGAGTCCCTCGCGGTCGAGGCGCTCGCCCACCCCGAGCTCGCGCATGAGGTCCACTGTGTTCTGCTCGAGCAGGCCGGCCCGGACGCGCTTCTCGACGTAGGCGCGGTCGCGTGCCTCGAGCACCACG
>JAFASQ010000117.1 GCA_019244395.1 Solirubrobacterales bacterium
CGCGCATGTCTTTGGGGTGCGGGCTTGTGTAGCGGATCCGCTCGATCCCCTCGATCGCGTCGATCCGCCCCAACAGCTGCGCAAAGGAAATCCGCTCCTCGCCAACCAGGTCGCGGCCATATGAGTTGACGTTCTGGCCGAGCAGCGTTACCTCCCTCACTCCGTCCGCAGCCAGCGCCTCGACCTCCGCGACCAGCTCCGAGCTCGGCCGGCTCACCTCGCGACCGCGTGTCGAGGGCACGATGCAATAGGAGCAGACGCAATTGCAGCCGACGCTGATCTGCACCCAAGCCTGAAATTCGCGCGCCCGCTTCGCCGGAAGGTGGCCGGTGAATCCCTCGAACTCGAAGTAGCCCTGCGCGCTCAGCGAGTCGCTCAGGAGGAAATCCGCGAGCTTGTGGACCTGGCCCGGCCCGAAGGCGACGTCGACGAACGGGAACCGCGCGAACACCTCCTCCTTGACCGACTGGGCCCAGCATCCGCCTACGCCAACGATCACGTCGGGGCGCTCGGACTTCACGCGCTTGGCTTGGCCGAGATGGGCGAGGAACCGGCTGTCCGCCTTCTCGCGGATCGAGCACGTGTTGAACAGGATCAGATCCGCCTGCTCACGCGCCGGCGCCTCCGCGTAGCCGAGCGACTCGAGCATCCCCTTCATGCGCTCGGAGTCGTGCTCGTTCATCTGACATCCGAACGTGGTGACGTGGTAGCGCTTCATTGTCGGCAAGCGTATCGACGCGTCACTCGGCGTTCTCGCCTTCGCGTTCGGTTGTAGCGATTTCGCGTTTGACCTCAGCCTCCTCTCGCTGCCAGTCTGCTCCTTCGCGATGGAGTTCGGCGTCGGCACGATTGATTCGGTTGCGCGCCCGCTCGAGCGCTTCATGCGCTCGTTTGAGCGCGTCCTGGCTTCGCCGAACGGTGCCGCTGCCAGCGACCTGCGCCTCGACTAATCGCCGGTCGCGCTCATCAGCCAGACGCTCGCGCTCGTCCGCGATCCGCTCGCGCTCGTCCGCGATCCGTTCGCGCTCGTCCGCGAGCCGCTCGCGCTCGTCCGCAACGCGATCTCGTTCATCTGCACGCTCCCCTCGCTCGTCGAGCTCACGGCGCACCTGCTCGAGGCTCTCAGCGTCCGACGCTACTGCTGTTCGATCACTTTCAGCCATGACGGTGCGGAGCTTCGCGGCCCCCGCCCCATGATGCCATCGCCGCGGCTCGCCGCATCGCTGCAGCGCAACCTTCAGCCACGACGATCCGATTCTGGGAGGCTCGCAGCATGCAGGTGACCATTAGGCGTGCGACGTCGGATGATGCCCGCGCCGTGAGCGACCTGTATCTGCGGGCGCGTCATTCAGCCGCCTCCGCACGGACGATCCCGCCGCCTGCCCACGAGGACGATGAGATCAGCAACTGGATCGAGCAGGTGGTCATCCCGACCCGTGAGTGCTGGGTAGCGGAGCGCTCGTCCGGTGCGGTCGTCGGGGTGCTGCTACTCGGAGCCGAGTGGATCGACCAGCTGTACGTCGATCCAGAGCTGACGCGTGCGGGCATCGGCACCGAGCTGATGACGGCGGCCAAGCGCGAACGGCCGGAGGGGCTGCGCCTCTGGACCTTCGTTTCGAACCAGGGCGCACAGCGTTTCTACCTGCGCCACGGGTTCCGGGAAATTGAGCGCACGGATGGCAGCGACAACGAGGAGCGCGCTCCGGCCATCCAGTACGCATGGCTGCCGGCCGGCCCGGTGTCCACCACCTGAATGCCTGCGGCGGCCGCTCAACTCGCTGCGAAGCCGGGCAGAACGAGCTCGATCGCGGCCCCCCGAGCACCCTGCGGATCGCGCACCCGCACGCTCCCCCTGTGCGCCTCGGCGATCGCGCGCACGATGGCCAGGCCCAACCCGGCTCCCCCTCCGGCGCGCGTTCGGGCGCTGTCGGTGCGGTGAAACCGTTCGAAGACCCGCTCACGTTCGTGATCGGGGATCCCGGGACCGTCGTCGGTGACCACGAAGGAGATCCGGTCGGGCGCCAGTGGCCTCACGTCTAGGCGTACGAGCCCCGGGCCGTCGGTAGTGTGCTCGATCGCGTTGCGCGCGAGGTTGCGTAGCGCTTGCGCGAGCCGGTCGGGATCGGCGTGGAGTGTTCCGTCGACGACCGTTCCGAGCTCGAACCGGCGCTCCGCGGTCAGGGTCAATCCGTCCCAAAGGTCGGTGACGAACGGACGCAGGTCGATCGCCTCGATGCGCAGGAAGTCGGTCCGCTCCGCCTGGGCGAGAACCAGGAGGTCATCGACGAGCCGGCTGATGCGAGTGATCTCGGCGCGCACCAACTGCTCGACCCGTGTCACCTCTGCGCTGGAAGGGTTCTCCTGGGCGGCCAGCACCTCGATCTGCCCGCTGATCACGGTCAGGGGCGTACGCAGCTCGTGCGAGGCGTCGGCCACGAACGCTCGCTGGCTCGCGAACGCCTCCGACAGCCGATCCAGCATGCGGTTGAAAGCCTCAGCCAAGACCCTGACCTCGTCGACGCGGCCGTTCGATGTCTCCATGCGCGGGCCCAGCTCGCCGGCGTCGACCCGGGTCGCCACTTGCGCCATGCGTCGCAGCGGAGCCGAGACGCGTGCGCCGGCCAGGTACGAAGCGATCAGCGCCAGCCCCAGGACGACGATCCCGGCCAGAACGAAGGCCCGAGCGACGCCATTTTGGGCGCGCTCCACGAGCGAGAGCGGTTCGCCGGCCCCCGCGACGACCGGGACGGCCCCGATATCCGCACGTTGCTGGAA
This sequence comes from Solirubrobacterales bacterium, assembly GCA_019244395.1. Lineage (GTDB taxonomy): Bacteria > Actinomycetota > Thermoleophilia > Solirubrobacterales > Solirubrobacteraceae > Palsa-465. The sequence goes on from JAFASQ010000117.1 coordinate 2,776, forward strand.
GATCCGCATTCGCCCCACGTCGGGCACGCGAGCGGTCGAGTAACCGAGACGGGGCACCTGCAGGGTGCGCCCCTCGGCATTCTCGAGCGTTTGCTCGGCCTCGCTCTCTCCCGCCTGGGGACGACCGCTCCCGAACACGTCCGGGTGGTTGCTCGCTGTCCCCACGCCTGGCATCAGCACGAACAGGAGCGTCGATGCCGCGTGGTAGGGCTGGGCCAGTACGTATCGCGTTGCTGCCGCCCGGATCTGGGTGGGAGTCTCGCCTTTGAGCGCCTGCAGCGACTGCAGCAGCTGCCCGGTGTCGCCGCTGATGTCGCGATCGATCTCGCTCTCGAGCTGCGCGCCGGTGTCCTGGTAGACGACCAGGAACACGACCGCGGCCGACACGAACATGACCGCGGCGACCCATGCAGCCAGTCTCCAGCGCAGGCCCGTGGGCAGCGCCGCGTGAAGCCGCGCACGAGCAGACGACCGCGAGCTTCGCCGCCGGAGGCTACGTGCTCGCATCCAGCCGGTAGCCAACCGAGCGCACCGTGACGATCGGCGCGTTCGTGCCCTGCGTGCGAAGCTTGCGGCGCAGGTAACCGATGTAGACGTCGACCACGTTCGTGCCCGGATCGTAGTCGTAGCCCCATACGGCGCGCAGGATCTGCTCGCGCGAGAGGACGTGTCCGCGGTTGTGCATCAGGTAGGTCAGCAGTTCGAACTCCGTGGTCGAGAGGCGGACAGACTCGCCGCTCCGGCGCACCTCGCGCGTGATCAGGTTGACCTCGATGTCGCCCGCGCTCAAGGTCGTCCGCGGCGTCTGCGCTGCGGCACGCAACTGGGCGCGGATCCGGGCGGCGAGCTCGGTCAGGGAGAACGGCTTGGTCAGGTAGTCGACGGCGCCCGCGTCAAGCCCCGCGACGCGATGTTCCACCTCGCCGAGCGCGGTCAGGACGATCACCGGCAAACCTGGCTTCGCGTCGTGCAGTGCGGCCAGTATGTCCAAACCGCCGCGGCCCGGGAGCATCAAGTCGAGGATGACCAGATCGACGTCCTGATCCAGCGCCGCGGAAGTGCCGCTGGAGCCGTCGGTGGCCGCGATCACGTCGAATCCCTGGGCCCGCAGGCCACGTTCGAGGAAGTCGACGATCCCTGGTTCGTCTTCTATTACGAGGATCAATCCGGGCATGCCCAACCGCCGCCTCCGCCGGCGCGATCCGGGGGCCGATCATAGAACTGGGGCTGTCGGGCGTATGTTCGAACAAAGAGCATTCTCATTCTCCGCTCACGGGCTCCTTCGGTTTGCGCCGGAGAATCCGCCCGTGGGTACGAGCGACGATGTCATCATCGGGCGCCCCGCGCTCGAGCGAGCGCGTGTCTCACCGGACTCACCCGGGGATGACTCCGGACGAGGAAGCGCTTGGGCCGGCGGCGGCACCGACGGCAACGAACAGCTGACCACGGTGACCGGCGCGATCCTGATCGTGCTGCTCGCGGTCATCGGCTTCACCATTCCGCAGCTTCGTCAGTTCATCTCGGTACACCTGTTCGTCGGGATGCTGCTGATCGGGCCGGTGCTGCTCAAGATGGCCAGCACGGGCTATCGCTTCGTCCGTTACTACACGGGCAACCCGGAGTATCGGCGCAAGGGACCGCCCGAGCTCATCCTGCGCCTGATCGGTCCAGTCGTCGTCCTGGCGACCCTGGTCGTGTTCGCCACCGGGATCGCGCTTCTGATCGTCGGTCCGCAGCACCGAGACCCCTGGCTGATGTTGCACAAGGTGAGCTTCATCGTCTGGGTTGTGTTCATGTCGCTGCACGTCCTCGGCCACCTCCCCGCGTTGGCGCGCGCGCTCGGCTTCGGGCCAGGCGGGCGCGAGCAACGGGCCAGGGCAGCTCCAGGCGCGGCGGGCCGGTGGATCGCGCTGACCGGAGCCCTCCTCGGCGGCCTCGTCCTCGCGCTCGTGCTGATCCCGGACTTCTCAGCCTGGACCAGCCACGGCGTATTCGTGCACCATCACCACTAGCGGGCGTACTCGACGGCGCGGGATTCGCGGATCACGGTCACCTTGATCTGCCCCGGATACTCGAGCTCCTTTTCGATCTCTCTCGCGATCTCGTAGGACAGCAGGGTGGCTGCGTCGTCGTCGATCGCACCGGGCGCCACCATCACGCGGATCTCCCGACCAGCCTGCATCGCGTAGACCTTGTCGACCCCCTTGTGCCGCGTGGCGATCTGCTCGAGGTCGCGCAGGCGCTTGACGTACTGCTCCAGCGATTCACCGCGCGCGCCGGGACGGGCACCCGACAGTGCGTCGGCTGCCTGCACGATCACCGCTTCGATGGTTTGCGGATCGACCTCGTTGTGGTGGGCCTCCATCGCGTGCGCCACCGCTTCCGTTTCCCCGTACTTGCGCGCGAGCTCGCCGCCCACCAAGGCATGCGGGCCCTCCACCTCGTGGGTGACGGCCTTGCCGACGTCGTGCAGCAGGGCGGCGCGGCGCGCGGTCTTGGCGCTGGCCCCGAGTTCCTCGGCCATCATCGCGGCCAGCCGAGAGACTTCGATCGAATGGGCCAGGACGTTCTGGCCGTAGCTGGTGCGGAACTTGAGGCGGCCGAGCATCTTGACCAGCTCGGGATTGAGGCCTTGCACGCCGGCCTCGAACACCGCCTGCTCGCCCATTTCGACGATGTGGTTCTCGAGCTCGGATTTGGCCTGGTAGTACATCTCCTCGATCCGCGCTGGATGGATCCGGCCGTCCTGGAGCAGCTTCTCGAGGGTCAGCCGGGCGATCTCCCGCCGCACGCCGTCGAAGCCCGAGAGCACGACCGCGCCGGGCGTGTCGTCGATAATGAAGTCGACGCCGGTCAGGTTCTCGAGCGCGCGGATGTTGCGACCCTCACGGCCGATGATCCGCCCCTTCATGTCATCGGCCGAGAGCTGGACGACCGAAACGGTCGTCTCGGCCGCGTGCCCAGCGGCCAGGCGCTGCATACACACCGAGAGGATGTTGCGCACGCGCCGCTCGGCCTCGCGCTTGGTCTCCTCCTCGATCTGCCTGAGGCGGCGCGCGGCGTCGTGCTTGGCCTGCTCCTCCAATTCCTTGAGCAGGAGCTGCTTGGCCCGCCCGGCAGACAGGCCCGAAATCTGCTCGAGCGTGCGCTCGACCTCCTGGTGCTGTTGCGCCACCTTGACTCTCTGCCTGTCCAGCTCCGCCTCCTTGCGTGCCAGGGCCTCTTCGCGGCGGGTGACCGCCGCGGCGCGTTCGAGCACGTCGGCGTCGGGGCGTACGGGCTCTGGAGGCACCACCTCGACGACCGCGGGGCTGGCAGCCGGAGTGCCTGCGGGCGCGGTCCGGGCGCCGTGCATCCGACCGTAGATGACGGCGGCCAGGACGATTCCCACCGCTATCAGCGCCGCGGCAACGATGCTTTCCATGGTCGATCCTCTCCTGAGGTTCCGGCGAACTGCCGGACCTGCTTCTAAAGCTTTGGTTTTTGGAGCGACCGAGCGGTCCGCGCAAGCCTGCACGAACGGATGCCGGCAAGGCGACAGTCGCCTGCCTTTAGTCGGCGGCTACGTGACGGGTTCTGAGTCTTGTCTAAATGGACCAGGCGGCCCGGTGGTAATTGCCGTCAACACTAAGTCCGGAATCCAAGATATGCGTATTTGCTGGTGTTCTTTGTGGCCCGCGGGCCATTCGTTCGCTGGTTGGGATCGTAGTACCGGCGGGCGATGGGCGCAACGACGCACGGTGCGCTCCGCGGCGCCCCGTCCGTCGTCGCGTTGTTTCGCCACGACGTCTCCGCCGGAACGCCCGGAAGGCTTCAGCGCCTCAAACAACGGGGCATCGCGCCGCGATGCCTTGCGGAGCCCCCGTCAGCGTCCGATGGCGTTAGAAGGCCGTATGGATCGCGATCGCCTCGAGCGCCAGGTCGGTGTCATAGCCCTTACGAAGCAGCACGCCCAGTGCCCGCTCCCGCTCGCGCCGATCGCCCGCCAGCGAGGGGAACCGCCGGCGCAGGAGCGACAGCGCGCGTTCGATCTCGCCGTCACTGTCTTGCTTGGCCAGGGCCTCGTCGACGAGATACGCGCCGACCCCCCGCGCGAGCAGCGCCTGCCTGATCCGATCGCTGCCCCACTCCTCAAGCTCGCGCTTATCTTGGACAAACAGGCGGACGAACCGCGCGTCATCCAGGTAGCCCTGGTCGACCAGGGTCGCGATCGCCTTCTCTCCGTCTTTCTGCTCAATGCCCGCGCGCGCCAGATGCGTCCGCATTTCCGCCTCGGTGCGCTCTCGCCGATTCAGGTAGCGGTAGGCAACCGCGAGCACCTGCTCGGGGCCGGCGCCAATCCTGGTCAGGCTGCCCGTCCCTGGGTGGCCGCAGCTCCCCCGCTCACCGCTTGGAGCGCCGGCTCCTCGCGCGAGTCGATCGACTTGACCGAGTCGCGGTTGATGCCCAGGGCGGCGTAGATCTTGGCTTCGACCTCCTTGGCCACGTCGGGGTGCTCATCGAGGAACGCCTTGGCGTTGCCGCGTCCCTGACCGAGCCGCTCCTCACCGTAGGAGAAGAACGAGCCGGACTTCGTGATGATGTTGTGCTCGATGCCGTAGTCGATCAGGCAGCCTGAGGTCGAGATGCCCTTGCCAAACTCGATATCGAACTCGGCCTGCTTAAACGGCGCCGCGACCTTGTTCTTGACCACCTTCACCCGGACGCGATTGCCAACCGCCTCGGTGCCGTCCTTGAGCGTCTCGATGCGGCGGATGTCCAGCCGCTGAGACGCGTAGAACTTCAGCGCCCGGCCGCCGGGCTGCGTCTCCGGCGAACCGAACATTACGCCTACCTTCTCCCTGATCTGGTTGGTGAACACGCACAGGGTCTGGGTGCGGTTGAGGCCGCCAGTGACCTTGCGCATCGCCTGGGACATCATGCGAGCCTGTACGCCGACCGTCTGGTCGCCCATCTGCCCCTCGAGTTCGGCACGCGGCGTAAGAGCCGCCACCGAATCGATTGCGATCACGTCGACCGCGCCAGAGCGGATCAGCATGTCCACGATCTCGAGCGCCTGCTCGCCGTAGTCAGGCTGGGAGACGAGCAGCTCGTCGATATCGACCCCGATCTGCTGGGCGTACAGCGGGTCCATGGCATGCTCGGCATCGACGAACGCGCACACCCCGCCCAGCTTCTGGGCCTCGGCGATGATGTGGTAGACGAGCGTGGTCTTGCCGGATGACTCCGGGCCGAAGATCTCGACGATGCGCCCGCGCGGGACGCCGCCGATCCCGAGGGCCAAATCAAGCGGCAACGCGCCGGTCGGAATCGCGTCCACGGCCACCCGCGCGCCCGGATCGCCCATGCGCATGACGGTGCCCTTGCCGAACTGTCGCTCGATCTGCGTCAGGGCGCCCTGCAGCGCCGCCTGACGCTTGGCATCGGCCTTGGGGTCCGACGTGGCCCCCGACCTCTTATCGTGCTCGCTCATCTTCCGTCGGCTCCTTGTCTACGCGCTTTGATCCACCACGGTAGGAGGGGTGGCGGACGGAACCGGCACGCTAGAGCCGCCGCCTGCAACGGAACAAGACGCGTTCGGCGCGGAAGAGCGACAGCTTTGCGCCAATTGTGCGACAGCGGCCCGACGGTTCGGGCAGGGATGGGCGGCGGCGGGAGAGTACCGGGCCGGAACGTGCGGGTCGACGAGGCCCGCGAGGGTCAGCGGCGCCGACGGACCCGGCCCCCGGCGTCAGCCCGGACGGTTCAGGACGTCGCGTAGCGCCGGCTCAAGGTCGGGGTGTCGGAAGCCGTATCCGAGCTGCTCGAGCCGTCTCGGCAACACGCGCTGGCCGGTGAGCACGATCTGGGCCATCTCGCCGTAGAGCGCCTTCAGGGCGAGCGCCGGCACCGGCAGCACGGCTGGACGCGCGAGCACGCGCCCGAGCGTGCGCGAGAGCTCGGCATTGGTGACTGGGGTAGGCGCGGTGAGGTTGACCGGCCCGGCGGCGTCGGGGTTGTCGAGGCAGAACAGCATGGCGCCGACGACGTCGTCGAGGTGAACCCAGGGGACGTATTGACGCCCGCCGGCGACCGGGCCGCCGATGCCGAGCCGGAAGAACGGGAGCATCTTGGCCAGCGCTCCCCCGGCCGCCGATAGGACGACGCCGGTGCGCATAACGGCGACGCGGAGATCGGTTGCGGCGATGAGCGCCTCGTGCTCCCAGGCGACCACCACGTCGGCGAGGAAGTCGTGGCCGGCCGGCGCCTCCTCGTCCAACAGCTCCTCGGCACGGGGACCGTAGTAGCCGGTGGCGGATTGCGAGAGGAGCGTGCGAGGCCGTCGATCGGGCGCGAACGCGAGCAGTCCCTGCACGACCGACCGGGTGCCGGCAACGCGCGAGCGGCGGATCTTCTCCTTGGCCTCGGCGCTCCAGCGCTGCGCCACCGGCTCTCCCAACAGGTTCACGACCGCGTCGGCGCCGGCCAGTGCGGCCTCAGGCGGCGGCTCGTCTCCGGGCCTGGACCAAGCGTGCGTCTGCACCCGATTCCCCAGCGCATCCCGCGCGCGCCCAGCATCGCGGGAGAGCGCCACGGCCTCGTCCCCGCGATCGACAAGGGCGGCGATGAGCGCCCGCCCGATCGTCCCCGTGGCACCAGTGATGACGACTCGCATCCTTGAAGCTTGCCGGATGTCCGGGTTGTGAGGCGTGTCGGCGGCTTAGGACCAGATCCGGTCGAACGCCGCCTGATCGAACGGGATCAGCCAGCACTCGGCGATCCGGCCGCCGGCGACCCGGAACACGCCTACGGTCTCCCAGCTGAGCACCTCGCCCCCACGCACCGCGCGTCCGCCGGCCAGCTGCACGACGCGGCCGGCGATCGTCGACGCTCCGTGCACCTCAACGCGGAACGTCCCGTCCATCATGTCGCGGCGTCTGCGGAAGTACTCCATGACCGCGTCGACCCCGCGATGCTCGCCGGCGATGGCACTGGCGCCCGGTACGTGCCACACGACGTCGTCGCTCAGAAGAGCCCGGACCGCGTCGATCGAGCCGCCGGCGTAGACCCGGGCCTGCTCGTCGTGGAACCGTCGCACGACGGACACCGGGTCGGCCGCCCCCGGGGCCGACCCAAGATCGACCACGCCCAAGGGTTCGTAGCGCGCGCCACCGGAGCCGAGCCGCGAGCGGTACAGGGTCACCCGCGAACATCGCACCTCGACCGCCGGTGCCGGGGGCAACTCCGCCGGGCGGATCCGGTCGTCTCGACCGGCGCGCGCCACCGTGACGTGGGCCAGGAACGGACGCGACTCGGGGACGTACCAGCCGCCGGCCACCAGGGCCGAGGACAGCGCGGCCTGAACCCGCGCCAGCACCCCGTCGTCATCGGCCAGCTGCACAGCCAGGACGCGCGGGCGCCGCGCCGGCAGCCACACCGGCTCGTCGAACCGGGACTCGACCGCGGGCTCGCCCGCCACCACGGCGCACGCGGCGGCGATGGCGTCGATTTCGGCGGCCCGGCGGGAGCCGAGGAAGCAGAGCGTCGCGTGGAGATTCTCCGATCGCACCGGGCGTAGCCCGCGAAACTCTGAGAGCACCGCCGACCGCCACTCGACCAAGGCCTCGCGCGCGGGCTGGGTCAGCTCGAGGGCGACGAACAGCCGCGCGCGCTCGTCGGAGCGTGACGTCGGGGCGGGGAGCCGTGGCGCCGGCGCGCCGGACGGCGACGCAGGCGCCGGGGCGTTCACGCCCGCTCGGTGCGAGCGTCCCGCACCGAGGAGGAGGGCGCGGCGGAAACGTCGCCGACGAGCACCCGGCGAAGCAAGTGCATGGCGATGGTGGTCGATCGCTCGCGAATGTCCGATCGGTTCCCGGGCAAGCGCAGGCGGCGGGTGAGCCGCGCCCCGTCGCGCGAAGCGACCGAGAAACACACCGTCCCCACCGGCTTCTCCTCGGTCCCGCCGCCGGGCCCGGCGATTCCCGTGATCCCGATCCCGAAATCAGCGCCGAGACGCATTGCGGCCCCAACAGCCAGCGCCTCGGCCACCTCCGTCGACACCGCGCCGAAGCGCTCGATCAGCGCCGGGTCGACCCCGGCCAGGGAAATCTTGGCGTCGTTCGAATACACGACGAGTCCGCCGAGGAAGTACGCGGACGAGCCCGCCAGTTCGCTCAGGCGCCCCGACATGAGCCCGCCCGTGCACGACTCCGCCACTGCCACCGTCCACCCGGACCCCGCCAGCAGCGACGCCATCTGCTCATCCACGGTCGAGCCATCGCGCGAGAACAACTGATCCGGGTGGCGCTCGGCGAGAAAGTCGAGGAACGCGGCATAAGCCGGCTCGGCCGCGGCCTCGTACCGGGTGGCGACCTCGATCTCGCCGCGGCGCAGGCAGGTCGTGATCTCGAGCGGCGCCAACGGCACACTCGCGTCAGCCGCGGCGCGGAGCGTGTTGGCGATCTCGGACTCGGGGATCCCGTACAGCCGCACGACTCCCCACCGATACACCTTGGCGCCGGCGATGGCGCGTCGGAACGGCTCCGTCTGGACCGCCTTCTCCCACATCTCGTGCAGCTCGCGCGGCGGTCCGGGCAGCACGACGACGATGGGACAAGCACCATCTGAAGGCGGCACGACGAGTCCGGGTGCGGTGCCCACCGGATCCAGAACCGTAGCCCCGCGCGGGACCACCGCCTGCTTGCGGTTGGCCGAGCGGATCGCCTCCGCGTCCAGCCCGGGCCAGCGACTCATCAGCGGCCGCAGGATCTCGGCGATCCGCTCCTCGAGCTCCGCGTCCAGCACCATCTCGCGCCCGGCGAACTGCGCGACGATCTCGACAGTCAGGTCGTCCGCGGTCGGACCGAGGCCGCCGCTGGTGACGATCAAAGCCATTTCCGAGTCGGCCATGAAGCGAAGCGCCGCCATCAGGTCGTCGGGGCGGTCGCCGACGATATGGATCATCGCCGCGTCGACGCCGAGTTCGACCAGGCGCTCGGATAGCCACGGGCCGTTGCGGTCGGAGATGATCCCGGTCAACACCTCGGTGCCGGTAATCAGGATGCCGGCCCTGACCGCCGCCCGATGCGAGCAGGCGCTCATGCGCAGGTGGGCAACTGTCCACGGGGCAGCAACTTCATGTTCCCTGGGGTGAGCTGATACCCGATCGGTGCCCCCTGAGCGACGGGCACCGTCTTGCCGTCGACCTTCATTTGCACGGCGCTGTTGCCGAGCGTGATCAGCAGCTTCTTCGCGGTCTGGGTGGGGATCGACTGGCCGGCCGAGTAGATCACGCCGGGGACCAGGCGCTTGCCGTTGCCATCTTCCACGCAGACGTACACGGTGCTCGTGGGTACGAGCTTCAGGGTCACGCTGGTCGGCTTGGGCGCAGGCCTGTGACGATGCCGATGGCTCCTTGAGGGGTGCTGATTGGTGGTCGTCCGCGCTCCAGCCGAGGTGGTCGGCGTGGAACTCGTCCCCGTACTCGAGTTGAATCCTCCGCCGATCAGAAACAGCGCGACCACGACGGCAGTCAGCACCAGCACAACCGCTCCGATGGGACCGAGTCGAGGCCGGCGTCCGCGGCGCTCGCTGCGCTCGCGGTCTCGACTCCGCGCGCTGATCGGCCGCAGGTCCTGGTCGGCCGGCCGCTCGAAGCGGCGCTTGTACTCGTCGACCAGGTGCCGGCTGTCGAGGCCCAGGAAATCGCCGTATGTCCGCAAAAAGCTCTTGACGTACACCGGGCCGGGAAGCAGGTCCCATTCCTCGTTCTCGATCGCGCGCAGATACTTTGCGCGAATCTTCGTGCGCGCCTCGACCTCGCTCATGTCGATCCGGGCGCGCATTCGCGCCTCGCGCAGTGTCGTGCCGATGTCCGCCATCCGCCTGGGAAGGCTAGCGTCGGAGCGCACCCTGACTGGATCTCTAATCGCTTTGCCGCGGCGGTCGCGGACGAGCTCTCACGGCTGCTCGCCGGTGTCGTCCGGAACGCGCACCGGGGCCGCCCCGCCGGCGCCCTCGGCCTCGGCCAGGTGGGCCAGGATGCGGGGGACGTCCGCCTCGGTGATCAGCACCTGCCGCGGCTTCGAGCCCTCGTAGCCGGAGATGATCCCGCGCCGCTCGAGCATGTCGATCAGCCGCCCCGCGCGCGTGTAGCCGAGACGCAGCCGGCGCTGGAGCATCGAGGTCGACGCGGTCCCCATCTGGGCCACGAGCGCTATCGCCTCGTCGAGCAACGGGTCCTCGTCGGGATTGAAATCCGAATCCTCCCCGGAGGACGAGTCTCCCCCCGCAGACTCCACCTCCTCCAACAGCTCGTCGTGGAACTCCGGCTGGCCCTGCCGACGCCATGCCTCGGTCAGCTCGGCGATCTGCTCCTCGTCGATGTATGCCCCCTGGATCCGCTGGAGCTTGCTCGAGCCGACCGGCGAGAACAGCATGTCGCCCTGGCCGAGGAGCGACTCGGCGCCGTTGTGGTCGAGGATCACGCGTGAGTCCGTCTGCGACGACACGGCGCAGGCGATCCGCGACGGCACGTTGGCCTTGATCATCCCGGTGATCACGTCCACGCGCGGCGACTGGGTGGCCAGCACCAGGTGGATCCCGACCGCCCGCGCCTTTTGGGCCAGGCGGATGATCGAGTCCTCGACGTCGGCCGGGGCGACCATCATCAGGTCAGCCAGCTCGTCGATCACGCACAGGATGTACGGAAGGGGCGGCTCCCCGCGACGCTCGCGGGCGCGGTTGAGCTCGGGCAGATTTCGTGTCCGGGCGAGCGACATCGTCCCGTAGCGCTGCTCCATCTCCTTGACCAGGTTCTGGAGCGCGTTCGCCGCCATCCGCGGGCTGGTGATGACCGGCGTGAGCAGGTGCGGGACTCCCTCGTAATGGTTGAGCTCCACCTGTTTGGGGTCGACGAGCACCACGCGAACCTCGTGCGGGGTGGCCCGCAATAACACGCTGCAGAGCATCGCGTTGACGCAGGCCGACTTGCCGGACCCAGTCGTGCCGGCCACCAGCAGGTGCGGCATCTTGGCCAAGTCGGCGCCAATCGCACGGCCGGCGATGTCCTTGCCGAGCCACACCGTCAACGGCGACCAATCAGCCGGCGGGTCCTGGAAAACATCCCCGAGATGGACGATCCGTCGGCGGGCGTTCGGGACCTCGACCCCGACGGCCTGCTTCCCAGGGATCGGAGCCAGGATCCGGATCTCGGTCGCAGCCAGGGCGTACGCGAGATCGTCTTTCAATTGAGCCACTTTTGAGACCTTCGTCCCGGGCGCGAGGCGGAGCTCGTAGCGGGTGATGTGCGGTCCGGTGACCCGCCCGATCGCCTTGGCCTCGATCCCGAAGTGGCCGAGCGTCTCGAGCAGCGTGGCGGCCACCTGCTCCTGCCCGGCGGTGTCCGGCCGTGCCGCATCGCCGGTCGACCGCACGAGGAACCGAGCCCGCGGCACGCGCCATACGAAGCTCGGATCGTCGGTGATGCTGGCTCGGTAGCGGCCCTGCGGGGTGAGATCGCCGGGGTTCGGCTCGCCGCGCTCCCGGTCCTCGACGCCGGACTCGGCTTCGGGCTCTGGGCCGGAAGGGTCAGGCTCGTCCGGATCCGCAGCGGCGGGCACGTCATCGGTGATCGGCGGCGCCTCCACGTGGGTGGCACGAACTACCAGCTCAGAGGTGTCCGGCTCCGGTGGCAAGAGGACACCCCCGGGGTCTCCAGCGTAGTTCTGGGTGGCGCTGGCGCGGGCCGCTTCGGTAGCGGCACGGCGCGTCACCGACGTGGCCATTCCCTCCGTCGAGCGCCGGATCACGCGGGTGGTCCCAGCCACGCGGGCGCCGGTGGCGCGAAGCACGCCGGCCAGGGTCGCGCCGGTGACCAGGATCAGCCCGGCCACGAACAGGAACACGGCGAGGATGTCGGCGCCGAGGGTTGAGATCAACTGCGAGGTCACCCAGAGCTCGCCCTGACCCACCACGCCGCCCCGGTCCTCGAACGACGCGGCCCGCCAGAACGCAGCGCCGTGGAGCATGCCGGGACCAATGCCGAGCGTCCCGGCCGCCAGCGCCAGGGTGATCGACGCCGTGAGGCAAATCACCCCGGTGCGAAGGGGACGAGCCGGCGGACGCACCTCCCGCGCCAGCACGAGCGCGCCGGCCACCACCAGCGCGGCGGGCACCACGTAGCCGAGCGCCCCGAGCACGAACCGCATCGCGGTGACGGCACCGTTGCCCAGCGTTCCTCCGTCCCAGTGGAAGTAGGCCACGCCGCCGAGCAGGATGCCGAGTGCGACCAGTCCGAGTCCCAGGATGTCGATGTGATGGGGCTCGAGTTCGGGGCGGGCAAGCCGCGCCGACGAGAGACCAGCCAGGAGCGAGCGCGTCGCGCGCTTGGGCGGCGTCTTGGAGCGCTTGCGGGCGGCCATCTCGGGAGAAATGCCTTCGACGCCGGCGACCCGCTTCCTCCCCGCGCGGCGAGAGCATCCCACCGCTGGCCCGCACGAACCGCCCGACGTACCATCTAACTAGTGGCCCCTCACGCAAATACGGTCGCATTCGAGGCACGCCTGGCGGCGCCGGGCTTTGTCCTCGGATCCTCGTGTAGCGCTGCTACACGTCGGATCCTGCGTCCTCGCCCGGCATCCACCAGTCGCACCTCTCGGTGCGACCGTACTTACGTGAGCGACCACTAACGGATATGGCCGATTACGAGCGGACACCCCGCGTGCTGGTGGTGGAGGACGACGATGCGATCGCGCAGGTCCTCCAGCGCTCGCTGCGCATGGAGGGCTACGAGGTGCGGATCGCCGGCGACGGCATGGCCGCGCTCGACGAGGCTCACGCGTTCCTGCCCGACCTGGTGATCCTCGATCTCGGGCTGCCCCGCCTCGACGGGCTCGAGGTGGCCAAGACGATCCGGCGTAACGACGACGTGCCGATCCTAGTGCTGACCGCCCGAGACGGCGTCGAGTCGCGCGTGGAGGGGCTCGATGCGGGCGCGGATGACTACCTGGTCAAGCCGTTCGAGCGCCAGGAGCTGCTGGCGCGGCTGCGCGCGCTGCTGCGGCGACGACCGCCGCGCGGCCAGGCCAGCCTGGCCATGGGCGATCTCAAGCTCAACCCCGACACGCACGAGGTCACCCGGGGCGGCCGCACGGTCGACCTGACCCAGCGCGAGTTCGAGCTGCTCGAGTACCTGATGCGCAACGAACGGATCGTGATCTCGCGCCAGCGGCTGCTGGACGAGGTCTGGGGCTATGACCCGTTCTCGATGACCAATACGATCGAAGTGTTCGTGTCGAACCTTCGGAGGAAACTGGAAGCTAATGGCGAGCCTCGGCTCCTTCACACGATCCGCGGCGCGGGCTACGTTCTCCGCGTATAGGCGGGTCCCGATCAAGTGGCGGCTCGCCGGCGGCTCGGCGATGCTCACCTGCGTGATCCTGGCCTCGTTCGCGACGATCGTCGGCGTACTCACCGAACGGCAGCTGCGCGGCCAGTTCAACGACGAGGTGCGCAGCAACGCGGATCAGCTCGCCCAGAAGCTCCGCCCGAGTCTGAGTTGGGCGGGCAACACCGGGCTCCTCGACGGCTGCAACCACACGGTCAGGCTGAGGGATTACGCCAGCGCCGAGCACGTCCAGGTCCGGATCTTCAACCAGGCCGGGCTGTTGCTATGCACCCAGAACAACGTGAAAGTCAAAGGCGTCAAGTTCCCGACGACGACGCCGGCCTTCCCCCTCCCGGATCACGCGGGCACGTTCGAGCAAGGGGGGTACCGTGTGGACGCCAGGCAGCTGGACGTACAGGACAGCCCGGTGTGGCTGCTCTACGCCCGGCCCTTGTCTGACGTCGATCACACGCTCGCGCGCGTCCACCTGATTCTGCTCCTGGGCGTCGTCGGCGGCACCGTGCTCGCGCTCCTCGCCGGCCTCGCCACGGCGGCCCGCGCGATGCGCCCGATCAAGCAGCTCACGGAAACCGCCCGCGAGATCGAGCGGACCCGTGACCCGACCCTGCGGGTCCCGGAGCCGGAGGCCGACGACGAGGTGGCCGAACTGGCGCGCACCCTGGAGGGCATGCTCGGTTCGCTTGGCGCCGCACGCGGCGACACCCATGCCGCCCTCGAGCGCCAGCGCGAGTTCGTGGCCGACGCTTCGCACGAGCTCCGCACGCCGCTTACCAGCCTGCTGGCGAATCTCGAGCTGCTGGCCGAGGAGCTCGACGGCGAGCAGGCCGACACCGCGCAGGCCGCCCTGCGGTCGGCCCGGCGAATGCGGCGCCTGGTCGGGGACCTGCTGCTCCTGGCGCGCGCCGACGCGCGCCGCACCCAGTCTCGCGGCCCCACCGACCTAGCTGACGTGCTGCTCGAGGCGGCCTCAGAGCTCGGCCCGATGGCCGAGGACCACGAGCTCTCGATCGATGCCCGGCCCGCCGTCGCGCCGGGCGTTCGCGACGACCTCCATCGCCTCACGCTCAACCTGATCGAGAACGCCGCCCGCCACACCCCGCCCGGCACCCACATCCGGGCCTCGACCGCGGTCGAGAATGGCGCGGCCATCCTGACCGTCGAGGACGACGGGCCGGGCATACCAGCGGAGCTCCGCAACCGGGTGTTCGAGCGATTCGTGCGCGGCCCCGCCGCCGGCACGCGCGGGTCGGGTCTCGGCCTGGCCATCGTGCGCGCCGTCGCCGACTCCCACGGAGGCACCGTCGCGCTCGAGCAGCCGGAGCCCGGCCCCGGCACGCGGTTCGTGATCAAGATCCCACGGGAGGCGGCCGCCGATACCGCCGAGGCGCCTCCCGAGCCTGCCGTCACCGGACGGCGTCGCCGCTAGCGCGAACGACGCCCGTCCACGAGCTGCTAATATTGCTTGACAGCAAGCAAGTATTCGTTCTATCGCGAGGCTGATGTCCCCCGCCCCCACGCTGACGAACCTGGACCTGGAAACGGCGGACCGCCTGCGCGCGGTCATCGGCAAGCTCTCGCGCCGGCTTCGTCCGGCGCCCGCCGCGGTCGCGGCCGGGCTGACGCCGACCCGGATCTCCGTCCTACTGACGGTAGTGCGCGAGGGCACGGTCCGGTTGTCGGACCTGGCCGATTCAGAGGGCATCAACCCCACCCAGCTTTCTCGCGCCGTCGCGCATCTCGTGGACAGCGGCCTGGTCGAGCGCTCGGCCGACGAGGGCGACCGCCGGGCGGCGTGGCTCAAGCCGACCGCGGCCGGCCGGCGCCTTACCGAGCGCATTCGCCGGGAGCGGACCGACGCGCTGAACGGCGCCCTCGAGAGCCTGAGCCCTGACGAGCGGGAGCGCATCTTGACGGCACTCCCGGCCCTCGAGGACCTAGCCGAGCACCTCAAGGCTGAGCGGCCGTGACGCGCGTCATCCGCGCCGGCCGCGTGACCTTCGCGGCTCTGTCCGTCCCGAACTACCGCCTCTACTACGGCGGCCAGGCCGTCTCTCTGGCCGGGACCTGGATGCAGATGACCGCGCAGGCGTGGCTGGTGCTGACGCTCACCCACTCGAGCACCGCGCTCGGCGTGATCATCGCGCTCCAGACCCTGCCCGTCCTCCTGCTCGGGCCCTACGGCGGGGTGATCGCCGATCGCGTCAACAAGCGCCGGCTGATGATCATCCTCCAGAGCGCGATGGGCGTCCAGGCGCTGATCCTGGGCGTGCTCACCGTGACGGGCGAGGTTCAGTACTGGCAGATTGGCGTGCTGGCCGCCCTGCTCGGCCTCAACAACGCGTTTGAGAACCCTGCGCGCCAGTCGTTCATGCTCGAGATGGTCGGCCCCGAGCACCTGCGTAACGCGGTCAGCCTCAACTCGGTGATGGCCAACGGCGCCCGCGTTATTGGCCCGGCGATCGCCGGGATCCTGATCGCCACCGTCGGTGAGGGCGTCTGCTTCCTGGTGAACGCGGCGAGCTTCGCGGCCGTGGTCGGCTCGCTGATCGCCATGGACCTGAGCGCGTTGAACCCCACCGCGCCGGCTGTGCGCGCGCGCGGCCAGTTGCGCGAAGGCTTCCGCTACGTGCGGAGTACACCCGAGCTGGCCGTCCCGCTGTTGATGATGGCCGCAGCCGGATGTCTGGCCTACGAGTTCCAGGTGTCCCTGCCCGTCATGGCCAGCCGGGGGCTGCACGCCGGCTCGACCGGCTTCGGGTTCATGACCGCCACGATGGGCCTCGGCGCCGTGCTCGGCGGGCTGCTCGTGGCCGCACGCGGCAAGATCGGGATGCGGCCACTGGTGCTGTCCGCCGGCGGGTTCGGGGTCGCGCTCGCCCTGGCCGCGCTCGCGCCCAGCCTGCCGCTCGAGCTCGCGGCCATGGCCTTCGTCGGCTGGGGGAGCATCTCGTTCATGTCGATGGGCAACTCGACGCTCCAGCTCACCGCCGCGCCGGAGATGCGCGGCCGGGTCATGTCGCTTTGGTTCGTCGCCTTCCAGGGCTCGACTCCGATCGGCGGCCCAATCGTCGGCTGGCTGATGTCGGTCGCCGGTCCGCGCTCCGGCCTCGGGGTGGCCTCGGTGACCTGCCTCGTGGTCGCGCTGGGCGGGCTGGCCGCGCTTTACCGCCGGCGCTCAGACCTCGACCACCACAGGCAGCACCATCGGCCGGCGCCGCAGCCGGTCGTAGACGAACGCCGCCAGGTCGTCGTGTAGCTCCTGCTGGAGCATGTCGATCTCACGCACGCCGTCGTTTGCCGCCCGCGCCAGCGAGCGCTCGACCTCGTGGCGGATCTCCTCGACCAGACTGTCGGCCTGCTCGACGAACGGCACGCCGCGGAAGATCACCTCGGGCGGGACGACCGACGCCCCGCTCTGCTCGGACACCGTGGCCACCACGATGAAGATCCCGTCGCCCGACAGCATCCGCCGGTCGCGCAGAGCAACGTCGGCCGGATCGCCGATGTCGACGCCGTCGACGAAGATCATCCCGGACTGCTCGGGCTCGCCATAGCGGGCGCCGCCGGCGTCGATCTCGAGCGGCAGCCCGTTCTCGCCCCGGAACACATCCTCGGGATCGATCCCCACGGCGTCGGCTAGCTGGCCGTGCAGGCGGATGCGCTTGTGGTCCCCGTGCACCGGCATCACGTAGCGAGGCTTGACCAGGTTCAGCATCAGCTTGAGCTCCTCGGCGTAGCCGTGCCCCGAGGCATGGATCGGCGCGTCACGGGACGTGATCACCTCGCAGCCGATGTGGAAGAGGCGGTCGACCGTCTCGTTCACCGCCCGCTCGTTGCCCGGGATCGGGGTGGCCGAGAACACCACGGTGTCGCCGCGGTGAAGCTTGATCATCCGGTGGTCGTTGTGGGCCATCCGCCGCAGCGCCGATAGTGGCTCGCCCTGAGAGCCGGTCGAGATCACGACGATCTTCTCGTCGGGCCAGTCCTCCACCTCCTGAGGCGGGATGAGCGCCCCCTCGGGGAACTCGATGTGGCCCAGCGAACGCCCGATGTTCACGTTCTTGCGCATCGAACGTCCCACCAGCGAGACCTTGCGCCCGAGCCGGGCGGCCGCATCGATGACCTGCTGCACGCGATGAATATTCGACGCGAAGCTCGTGACGATGATCCGGCCGGGGGCCCGCGCGAACACCTCCTGCAGCCGCGGCCCGACATCGCGCTCGGAGGGCGAGAAGCCGGAACGGTCAGCATTCGTCGAGTCGCCGCACAAGAGCAGCACGCCCTGGCGCCCCAGCTCGGCCAGCCGCGAGACATCGGCCGGCAGGCCGTCCACCGGCGTCTGGTCGAACTTGTAGTCCCCGGTGACGAGCACCGTCCCGAGCTCGGTGGTCAGGGCGACCGCGCACGAGTCGGGGATCGAGTGGGTCATGTGCACGAGCTCGAGGCGGAACGGTCCGAGCTCGAGCTCCTCGCCGGGCCGCATGTCGTCGAGCGGGACGTCGCGCAGCTTGTGCTCATCGAGCTTAGACCGCGCCATGGCCATCGTCAGCCGACCGCCATACACCGGCGGGGAGCGGTCGAGCTCGCGCATCACCCACGGGAGCGCGCCGAGATGATCCTCGTGGCCATGGGTGACCACGATCCCCTCGATGTCCGCCGCTCGGTCGCGCAGATAGCCGAAGTCGGGCAGCACGAGGTCGATCCCAAGCATGTCGGTGGTGGGGAAGCGCAGTCCGGTGTCCACGACCACGATCCGTCCTCGGTACTCGACGACGGTCATGTTCTTTCCGATCTCGCCCAGGCCGCCCAGCGGCAGGACGCGCAGGACGCCCCCGCTCACGCGCGAGATGCTTGCAGCAGCCCGTGGCGCTCGAGCATCGACCGGATCACGCCCTGCTCCTCCTCGTCCAGCTCCACGTAGGGCAGGCGCGGCGTGGCGCCCGGCAGGATCCCGAGCATGGTCAGTCCCGCCTTGATCGCACAGGCCAGCGGCGCCACCGTCATGTCCTTGTAGACGTCCTTCAGCCCGGCATCGATCTCCCGCCGGCGCTCAGGCTCATCGACCATCTGGCGCATCTCCTCAGCGAAGAAGTGGCTGGCCGTCAGGACGCCGCCCGGCTCGCCCATGTCGAGCACGTCAACCAACAGGTCGTCATTGCCGGCGTAGATCCGCAGGCCGTCGACCTTGGCCAGGTTGGCGGCGTTGGCCTGCTTGACCGCGACGATGTTCTCGAGCTGGGCGAGCTCGGCCAGCAGATCGTTGGGCATGTCCGAGCCCGTCCGCTGAGGGATGTTGTAAAGCACGATGGGCAGGTCGGTGGCGCGGCAGACCTCCTCGTAATGGCGGACGATCCCGCGCCGGCTGGGCCGGTTGTAGTACGGGTTGACGTGCAGAAGCGCGTCGGGGCCGATCTCGGTGGCGCGCTCGGTCAGGTGGACGGCGTGGCGCGTGTCGTTCGAGCCCACACCAGCCACGATCGTGCAGCGCCCGCGCATCTCCTCGACGGCCAGGCGGATCATCCCCAGGTGCTCCTCGTCGGTCA
Organism: Solirubrobacterales bacterium; assembly: GCA_019244395.1. Lineage (GTDB taxonomy): Bacteria > Actinomycetota > Thermoleophilia > Solirubrobacterales > Solirubrobacteraceae > Palsa-465. The sequence continues at coordinate 21,706 of JAFASQ010000117.1, forward strand.
GCGTCGAGGCCTCGCCGGTGGTACCACAGATGACCAGGCCGTCCGAGCCGTGCTCGGCCAGGTGGTGCATCAGCGCGACGGCGGCGTCCTCATCGACGCGCCCGTCCGCGTCGAACGGCGTGACCATCGCGGTCAGGATCGACCCGAACTCCACCATCCGCCGATTATCGCAGGGTAAGCGGTCGCTACTGCTCTTTGCGGGCGCCCCAGGCCAGGACCGAGAGAGGGCCCATACCGTTGTCGGGATGCGCCGGCGGCGGCGCGACCTCGTGCGCGGGGCGCGGCGGCTGGGCCACCACGTGGCTGACCGGGGCGTCCGTCAGCTTGCCGATGCGCTCCGGGAGCCCCGCGCGCAACCACTTCGAGAAGCGCATGGGCAGGGTCGAGACGACGATCTCGTCGTATTTCTTGGGGTCCCAGACATCGGTCACGGCCAGGATCGGGTCCGCGTTGCCGACGCAGCCCTCAGCCTGGAGCCCGGCCGCGCGCAGCTGCTCGAGGGCTTGCCCGAGCTTGGCCACCGCCGCCTCGCGGCCGCCGCCGGATGGCGTGGCGGGGATGACGAGCGTGAAGCTGGCCGGCGCACGCGCCTTCAGCGCCCCGATCAGCTCATCGGAGGTCGCGGTCACATTTGCCACCACGAGAAAGCTCCGTTTCCACGTCATGACCGACCTCCTGTGCTGAGTTAGCGCTCACAGCCAAGATAGCGCGCGCGTTGGCGGGTGCAAGCGGCCAGGTGGCCATACGCAGTGTGCTGGGTTGCGCCACGTGGAGTAGAGGCCTCGCTGGGGCGCGGCATCCGTCGGATGAGGCGCGGTCTCATGCTGACCTCCCCGATGCGAGCTCGCGGTTCCCGGGTAGACCACAACTGATTGACAAGCTCGAGGTCAGCATCATGCCGAGAAATTCGTCGATATCGGAGTCGCCGGTCCGCCACACGAGAATAGGAACGCGCGGCGTGCCGCGGGCGCAGCGCGAGCAGCTCATCCTCGAGGTGGCCGGGCAGGTGTACGCGCGGGCCGGCTACGAGTCCGCCTCAATGGACGAGATCGCCGAGCTCGTCGGCGTCTCCAAGCCGATGCTGTACGCCTACTTCGGCTCCAAGGAGGGCCTGTACCTGGCCTACGTCGAGCGCGCCGGCCGGGAACTGGTCGAGCGATTGATCGGCGCCTGGTCACGCGGCGCCGGTTCCGGCTCTCGCCTGCACGCCCTGGTGGCGGAGTTCCTCGCCTTCGTCGAGGAGCACGACAACGGCTGGCGGGTGCTGTTCTGCGAGGCCGCTTCGAGCCGGCCGCTCACCGAGCAGGTCGCGGTCCTGCGCGGGCGGATCGTCGACGCGATCCGGCGGATGCTCGAATCCTCGCGCGCCGGCTACCCGCCGCCGGCCTCGGATGCCGTGGCCCACGCCCTCGTCGGCGCCGGCGAGTCGCTCGCCAATTGGTGGCTGGAGCACCGTGAGGTCCCGCGCGACGAGGCCGCGGCGTGGTACCTCGCGGTCGTGCAAGCCGTGCTGGCCGGGACGCGGGCCGGGCAGGCGGAAGCCGGCTAACCCAGCAGCTTCTCCAGTCCGACGACGGGCGAACCGCTCAGGCTGCGGACTCGCCGGATGGCCAGCAGGACGCCCGGCATGAACGACTGGCGATCGGTCGAGTCGTGTCTGATCGTGAGCGTCTGACCAACGTCGCCGAGGATAACCTCCTGGTGCGCGACCAGGCCGGGCAGGCGCACCGAATGGATCGGCGGAGTCGCGCCGGTGGGCGAGGCCTGCGCCATCAGGGCCGCCGTCCGGGCGGCCGTGCCGCTCGGCGCGTCGACCTTGGTCTCGTGGTGCAGCTCGATGATCTCGGCCTTGGTCATGTGCCGCGCGGCCTGGACGGCGAACTGCATCATCAAAACGGCGCCGATCGCGAAGTTGGGCGCGACAAAGATGTTGGCCCCCGTGGCGTCCTCGAGCTCGGCGGGATCGAAGCCGGTGGTGCCGATCACGACGTGGACGCCGGCTTCTGTGGCCAGGCGCGCGTTGGCCACCGCACTCGTCGGCACCGTGAAGTCGACGAGCACGTCCGCAGTGGGGAGGACGTCGGCCACGGGCGTTTGCAACGCGGGGTCGGCGCGGCCGGTCAACTCGAGGTCGCCCGCGGACTCGACCGCCCGGCAAACGGTCTGGCCCATCCTGCCGGCCGCGCCCGCCACGGCGACCCGGATCGGGGTCACTACCCCGTCTCCGCCAGCGCCGGCGCCATCGATCCGAGCGCCTCTTCGAAGCGGCCTTCGTCCGGACCGATACCGGCCGCCGAGAGCCGCTCGGGCGAGAACAGCTCATCGACCAGCCCGGCCAGATCCTCCACGCTGACGGCGTCGATTCGCGCGACGGTCTCGTCCAGCGAGAGCAGCGGCATGCCGGCCAGCACCTCTGAACCGAGGCGGTTCATGCGGGCGCCGGTCGATTCGAGCGCCAGCACCACCCGGCCCTTGAGGTTCTCCTTGGCGCGCGCGAGCTCCTCGGGAGTGGCCGGGTCCTCGCGCAGGCGCGCGAGCTCGGACGCGATCACGGAGAGACCCTCGGTGATGTTGTCCGGCCGCGTGCCGAGATACAGCCCCACCTGGCCGCTGTCCTGGTAGGCGCTCGTGAAGGAGTACACCGCGTAGGCCAGCCCGCGGCGTTCCCGCACCTCCTGGAACAGGCGCGAGGACGAGGTCCCCCCGAACACGTTGTCGAGCACGCGCAGCGCGAAGCGGCGGTCGTCGTGGCGGGCCAGGCCGGGCCCGCCGAGGCACACGTGGTACTGCTCGGTGTCCTTGCGCTCGAAGCGCCGGCGCGGGGGGCTGACTCCCGGCGCCGGCAGAGCCCGCGAGTTCGAGTTGCTCGCGTGCCTGGTCATGGTCTCGGCGGCGAGAGTGGTGAACGCGTCGTGCTCGACCGCCCCGGCTGCGGCGATCACGATGTTCGTGGGCCGGTAGCGCTCTTCGTGAAAACGCGCGATCTGGTCGGTGGGCGTACCCGCGATCACCTCGGCACGGCCGATGATGGCCCGGCCCAGGGGGTGTTTACCGAACACCGCCTCGCCCAGCAGGTCGAACACCTTCTCCTGGGGGTCGTCCTCGTACATGGCGATCTCCTCGAGAATCACCGCGCGCTCGGAGTCGACGTCGTTGAGGGCCGGGCGGAACACCATGTCCGCCATCACGTCGAACGCCTCGGGCACATGCTCGTCGATGACGCGCGCGTAGACCGACGTGGTCTCCTTGCCCGTGCCGGCGTTCAGCTCGGCGCCCATCCCGTCGAAGATCTGATCAATCTCGAGCGAGCCGTACTTCTCCGAGCCCTTGAACAGGAGATGCTCGAGCAGGTGCGTCAGCCCGGCCTGCTGATCGTCCTCGTGGCGCGAGCCAGTGGCGATCCAAAAGCCCAGGGACACGGATCGGACCGAGGGCATCGCCTCGGTCACGACCCGGACCCCCGAGTCGAGGGTGGTCAGCCGGTGTTGTTGGAGCACGTAAGAGGCGCCTGGAGAGCCGCGGCCGCCTACGAGCGGGGACGCTCCGGGTCGCGGTCGCGCACACGTCCCCGATCGCCGTCACGGCCGCGGTCGCGATCGCGATCGCGGCCGCCCCGGCCGCGGTCGCGGCCGTCGCGGCTGCCTCGGTCACGCCGCGGCGGGCCGTTGTCGCCGGTTCCGACCGCGGCGAGCTCCTCGACGCTCTTGCCGGCGATGTCCGGATCGCTGGCCAAGCGCAGGCCGATCCGGCCGCGCTCGCGGTCCACCTCGACGACCCTGACGTGAAGCTCGTCGCCCTTGTTGAGGACCTCCTCGACCGAGGCGATCCGCCGACCGGGGGCGATGTTGGAGATGTGCAGCAGACCGTCGGTCCCCTTGGCCAGCTCCACGAAGGCGCCGAACGCGGTGGTCTTGACCACCTTGCCGGTGAACTCGTCGCCGACCTCGACCTCCTTGGTCATCGATCGGATGCGGTCGACCAGAGCATCACCCTGCTCGCCGCTGGCCGCGTAGACCAGCACCTGGCCCTCGTCGTTGACGTCGATCTGGGCCTCGAACTCCTCCTGCAGGGAGCGGATCGTCTCGCCGCCCTTGCCGATGAGCAGCCCGATCTTCTCCGGGTCGATTTGGATGCTCGAGATGCGCGGAGCATGCTTGGATAGCTCCGCCCTCGGCGCGTCGATCACCTTGGCCATCTCGCCCAAGATGAACGTGCGGGCGGCCTTGGCCTGGGTGAGCGCGTCGCGCATGATGTCGAACGTCACCCCGGTGATCTTGATGTCCATCTGCAGCGCGGTGATCCCGCGCTCAGTGCCGGCGACCTTGAAGTCCATGTCGCCGAGATGGTCCTCGACGCCGGCGATGTCGGTGAGGATGATGTAGTCATCGCCCTCCTTGATCAGGCCCATGGCGATGCCGGCGACTGCTCGCGGGAGGGGGACGCCGGCGTCCATGAGGCTCAGGGAGGAGCCGCAGACACTCGCCATCGACGATGAACCATTCGACTCGAGGATGTCCGAGACGACGCGGATCGTGTAGGGGAACTCCTCTTGGCTCGGGATCATCGGCACGAGCGCGCGCTCCGCCAGAGCGCCGTGCCCGATGTCGCGGCGCTTGGGCCCGCGCATCGGACCGGCCTCCCCGACCGAGAAGCCGGGGAAGTTGTAGTGGTGGAAGTAGCGCTTGGCTGTCTCGAGGCCGAGGGTGTCCAGCCGCATCTCCTCGCGTGTGGTGCCGAGGGCGACCACCGATAGCGCCTGGGTCTGGCCTCTGGTGAAGAGGGCCGAGCCGTGGGCGCGGGGGGAGACGCCCACCTCGATCGAGATCGGGCGGATCTGGTCGGCACCGCGGCCGTCGGGGCGCTTCTTCTGGACCGCGATCCGCTCGCGGATCAGCGTCTTCTCGAGCTTGTCGAAGGCGCGCTGGGCGTTGGCCCGGTACTCGGCGTAGGTCTCGGCCACGGGGTCGCCCGAGTAGTGTGCGAGCACCTGCTCCTCGACCGCCTTGCATGCCTCCTGGCGCTCGAGCTTGTCCTCGACCTGGGTGGCGCCGTCAAGCGCAGCGCCGTGCGAGGCCTTGATCTGCTCGTAGAGCTCGGGATGGACCTGCGGCACCTCGACGGTCAGCTTCTCCTTGCCCGCCTTCTCGGCGAGTTCGCGCTGCGCGCCGCACAGCTTCTTGATCTCCTCGTGGGCGATGTCGAGGGCGTCGAGGATCTCCGCCTCGGGGATCTCGCCGGCCCCCGCCTCGACCATCAGGATGGCCTCCTCGGTGCCGGCCACGATCAGGTCGAGGTCGGTGTTCTCGCCGAGGTCCTCCTCATCGGGGTTGATCACGAAGTTGCCGTCGATCTTGCCGATGCGTACCGCGCCGACCGGAGTCGGGAGCGGGATCGTCGACACCATCAGCGCCGCCGAGGCGCCGTTCATGGCCAGGATGTCGTACGGGTTGACGTGGTCGACTGAGATCGGCAGCGCCACCAGCTGGGTCTCATAGCGCCAACCCTTGGGGAACAGCGGACGGATCGGCCTGTCGATCAGGCGCGCGGTCAGCGTGGCCTTCTCCCCTGCGCGACCCTCGCGCTTGAAAAAGCTGCCGGGGATCTTGCCGGCGGCATACATCCGCTCCTCGACGTCGACGGTCAGCGGCAGAAAGTCGACATCGCGCAGATTGCCGGCGGTGGCGGTACAGAGGACCATGGTGTCGCCCGCGCGGACGACTACGGCGCCGGAGGCCTGCTTGGCCAGCTTGCCGGTCTCGAACGAGATCTCCTTGCCCTCGACCTCGACGGACACGCGCGTAACGGCGTCAGACATATTCAATTTCTTCCCTTCCACCCCGCCTTCGGTTGGCGGGGCCTTACTCGCTCTTATCAATTGGTTCCGAACTGGCGATGATGGTAGCGGGGGTCTTCGGGATCGTCGCGGGCGGTTGCCCGCCGGCGCGGT
>JAFASQ010000137.1 GCA_019244395.1 Solirubrobacterales bacterium
TCGCGGCGGCAAGCGCGCCACCGCCCCTTGCATCGCCGAACTCGCCGCCGTCATGATCCTGGCGTGACCGCCGATGAGCTCCTCGCCACGGTCGAAGATCGAGGCGTCCGCCTCGTCCGCTTCCTGTGGTGCGGCAACGACGGCACCGTTCGGGCCAAGGCGTCGGCCCGCCATGGACTGGCGGGACGCCTGGGCTCGGGGATCGGCCTTACCGTCGCCATGCAGGCGATGAACGGGCTCGACCACCTCCAGCCCGTCGCCGGAATGGGACCGGTCGGCGAGATCCGATTGGTGCCGGACCTCGAGACCTTCCGGGTCCTGCCCTACGCGCCTCACACCGCCGCTGTTCTGACCGACCACATGCGCCTCGACGGCGCGCCCGCGCCGGTCTGTCAGCGCTCGTTCCTCAAGCGCATGGAGCGCGGTCTGGCCGAGCGGGGGCTGTCGCTGCGGGCGGCATTCGAGAACGAGTTCTCGCTCGCCACCGCGCTCGACGGCGCCTACGTCCCGATCGAGTCGTCGCTGTGCTTCTCCACCATCGGGATGACCGCCGCGCAGGACTACGTGGACGAGCTGGCCGCGGCGCTCGAGGCCCAGCGGATCCCGCTCGAGCAGTACTACGCCGAGCTCGGCCATGGCCAGCAGGAGATCTCGACCGCGCACGCCCCCGCGCTCCAGGCCGCCGACGAGCAGCTCCTGGTGCGCGAGACGATCCGGGCCGTGGCCACGCGGCGCGGGCTGGTCGCCTCGCTCGCGCCCAAACCGTGGCCGGACAACGCCGGCAACGGCTGCCATGTGCATTTCTCGCTCTGGGAGGGCCACGGCAATCGCTTCTACGATGGCTCGCGCGAGGACCGCCTGTCGGGCACGGCGCGCTCGTTCATCGCTGGCGTGCTGGCCCACCTGCCGGGCCTGTGCGCGCTGACGGCGCCGAGCTTTAACTCCTACCATCGCATCGTGCCTCAGTTCTGGGCCGGGGCATTCCGCTGTTGGGGACACGACAACCGCGAGGCGCCGGTCCGCGTGGCCTCCCCGTTCGCCGGCGCCGAGGAGGCGTCGACCAACGCCGAGCTGAAGGCGGCGGACGCCAGCGCCAACCCGTACCTGGCCCTGGGCGGGCTGATCGCGGCCGGACTCGACGGCCTCGAGCGCGGGCTCGAACCGCCCGAGCCGGTCGAGGTCGATCCGGCCACCCTGAGCGATGATGAGCGCGCGGCGCGTGCGATCGACCGGCTCCCGGCCAGCCAGGCCGAGGCGCTCGACGCGCTCGCCGCCGACGGCCTCCTGCTCGGGGCGCTCGGCACCGAGCTGGCCGACTCCTACCTGGCCGTGCGGCGCTCGGAGTGGGAGACCTATTCGGCGGGAGATCAGGCATTCGAGCAGCAGGGTCACTTCGCGAAGTACTGACCCAGACGCCGGCCGTCGATCATCACGCGCACGGGATCCTGCGCGCCCAACCGGCCGGCCTCGATGAGTTCAGGGCACTGTTCTCGGAGAGCCCGGACCCGCGCCAGTGGGCCCACGTCGCCGCCGCCGTGACGTACCGGCGCGCGGTCCGGGTTCTGGCTGAGCACCTGGGCTGCGAGCCGACCGAGGCGGCGGTGTACGCCCGGCGGCTGGCCGCCGATCCGGCCGAGTACGCCGCCTCGCTGCTCCGGGCGACGAACACCGAATTGCTCCTCGTCGACGAGGGCTTCCCGCCACCCGACGCCGGAACCAGCTGGCAGGAGCTTGGAGAGCTGACGGGATGTCGTTCCCGCCCGGTCATGCGGATCGAACAGATCGCCGAAAGCGTCGGGATCGGGGCGCTCGACGCGCTCGGCCAGGCTGTCGCCGGCGCGCGGGCGCGCGGCTACGTCGCGCTCAAGACGATCGCCGCCTACCGCGGCGGCCTTGACCTCGATGCGCTGGCGGCGCCGGTCCGTACCGATCGCCTCGAGGGGGCCCCGCTGCGCGACGGGCTGCTCGCGGCGCTCGAGGCCAACCAGGCGACCGGCGATCCGCTCCCGGTCCAGGTCCACACTGGTTTTGGCGACTCGGACCTGCTGCTTCCGGGCGCGCGGCCCGGGTTGCTGAAGCCCCTCATCGAGCGCTTCCGGACCACCACCTTCGTGCTCCTGCACTGCT
>JAFASQ010000213.1 GCA_019244395.1 Solirubrobacterales bacterium
GACTCCGAGCTCAGCGAGATCGAACGGATTCTGCGCCTCGAGCACACGGCGACCGCCGGCGTGTGCGTTTCCTGTCGGGCGCCGCACAGCACGGGGGCGTCGTACTGCTGGCAGTGCGGTCAGCCGATCCTGGAGCAGATCCCGAGCGAGTCGATCTTCTCCTAGAGGAGCTCAGCCGAAGCGCCCGGCCACGTAGTCGCGGGTCCGCGAGTCCGACGCGCCTCGGAAGATCGTCTCCGTGTCGCCGTACTCGATCAGCGTCCCGAACCGGGCGGGACCGGTGATGTCGAGGCTGAAGAACGCGGTGCGGTCGGCGACGCGGGCCGCCTGTTGCATGTTGTGGGTGACGATCACGATCGTGAAGCGGTGCTTGAGGTCGTGCATCAAGTCCTCGATCGAGGCGGTGGCGACCGGGTCGAGCGCCGAGGCGGGCTCGTCGAGCAGGAGTACGTCGGGTTCGATGGCGATCGCGCGGGCGATGCACAGCCGCTGCTGTTGACCGCCGGACAATCCGAGCGCGCTGTCGCGCAGGCGGTCCTTGACCTCCTCCCACAGCGCCGCCTGCCGCAGCGCCTGCTCCACCCGCTCGTCCAGCCGATGCTTCATCCCGAGGTTGCGCGGCGCCCAGGCGACGTTGTCGTAGATCGACTTCGGGAACGGGTTGGGTTTCTGGAAGACCATCCCGATCCGACGACGCACCTCGACGCGGTTGGCGCCGCTCCCGTACAGATCGTGGCCGTGATACAGGACCCGGCCCTCGAGCCGGAAGCCCAGGATCGCGTCGTTCATCCGGTTGAGGCTGCGGATGAAGGTGGACTTGCCGCATCCCGATGGACCGATCACCGCCGTGACGAGGTTGCGGTAGACCTTCAGCGAGGTGTCGGCCAGGGCGCAGTTCTGCCCGTAGTAGACCGCCATGTCGCGGATGTCGAACACCACCGCGCGGGTCGGCTCGGGTCCTCCGCCGTTGATCGAAGGCGGTGTCGCCGAGCGCGGGGTCGACTCCGTGCGCAGTCGCACGCGACCGGGTGGCCCGTGGTCGCTTGGCACACCGTCGCCGGTCCGGTCCCCGGCTGTCATCGCGCCATCTTCGCACGCGTGCGGGCCAGCCACACGCGTGCACCGATGTTCGCGATCAGGATCATCAGCATCAACAACAGCGCCGCCCCCCACGCCCGCGCCACGGCCTCCGGGATCGGCAGCTCGACAGAGGTGAAGATCAGCATCGGGACGGTGGGGACACCGTGAAAGATGTCGAACGTGGTCTGGTTGGGGTTGTAGATCGAATCGAGAATGAGCACCGGCGCGGTCTCGCCGGCCGCGCGGGCGATGGCCAGAATCGCTCCAGTGGCGATCCCGCCGACCGCGGAAGGCAGGATCACTGTGAGAACGGTGCGCCAGCGGTTCACCCCGAGCGCGTCGGCTGCCTCGCGCAGGCTGTTGGGAACCAGCAGCAGGACTTCCTGGCTGGCGCGCGCCATCAGCGGGACCATCACGATCGCCAGTGCGATCGAGGCGGCGAGGCCCGACTGGACGTGTTGGGGGATCACGATCAGTCCGTAGATGAACAGCCCGACCACGATCGTCGGCAGGCCCTGCATCACATCCAGCGCGAGCTTGAGAGAGCCGGCCACCCGCGACCGCGGGCCGGCGAACTCGGTCAGGTACAGGCCGGTCAGCACGCCGATCGGCAGCGCGATCGTCGCGCCGAGCGCGACCACCTCGAGCGTGCCCACGAGATAGTTGAAGATCCCACCGCCCGCCAACCCCTGCGGGGTCTGGAACGCGAAGGCCAGGCTGAGCGATGACACGCCCCGCACGAACACGCCGTAGACGACGATCACGAGCATCGCCACCGCGGCCAGAGCCGCGGCGGTGGCGATGACGCGGACGGTCCGGTCGACGACGGTGCGCCGCCGCAGGTTCCCCGAGGGAGTCAGCGGCGCCGTCGGGTCGAACCGCCCGCTCTCGCCGAGGACGAGCCGAGAAGCGATGCTCACAGGACGCCTCCTCCGAGGGTCCGGTTGACATCGAACCGGCTGGCGATCGCCCGTGCCGCAATGCTCGTGAGCATCCCGATCACCACCAGGATCAGGCCGCAGTAGAACATCGCGGCCACGTGCAGGTTGTTGAGCGCGCCCTGGAACTGGTTGGCAATGCGCTCCGCCAGAGTCGATCCGGGCTGAAGCACCGATAGATGGATGGCGTTCACGTCGCCAATCACGAACGAGACGGCGATCGCCTCGCCGAGCGCCCGCCCCAGCCCCAGGACCACCGCCGCGCCGACGCCCGACGCTGTGCTGGGCAGGACGATGCCCCGGATGATCTCCCACCGCGTCGCGCCGAGCGCGGCGGCGCCGTCCTTGAGTTCCTCCGGGACGGTCAGGAACAGGTCTCGGCTCAGCGCGGAGATGATCGGCAGGATCATCACCGTGAGCACGATCCCTGCGCTCAGGACGCTGATCCCGATCGTCGAGGGCGCCCCGAACAGCGGGATGAAACCGAGCGCGTCGTGCAGCCCGGGCTCGAGGTGGTCCACGAACGGCACCAGCACGACCAGTCCCCAGAAGCCGTAGATGATGCTGGGGACGGCCGCGAGCATCTCGACCAGCGGCCCGACCGTCGCGCGGACCCGCGGCGACGCGACCATGCTCAGGTAAAGGCCGATGGCGATCCCCAGCGGCGTCGCCAGCACCAGGGCGAGCGCCGAGCTGACCGCGGTGCCGTAGATCAGCGCGCCGGCCCCCTCGATGTTGAAGCCGGGCTTCCAGGTGGTGTGTCCCAGGAAGCCGAGCCCGAAGCGCGAGATCGCCGGAGTGGCGTCGCCTGCCAGTTGGTAGAGGAGGTCGAACAGGGTCACCACGACGAGCAGCCCGGCCAGCGCGCATAGGGCGAACAGCACCCGATCGCCGAGCCGGCCGGCGCGCGCAGGGCTCCTTCGCGCGCTTGTGCGGGAACCGAATCGCCCCGGTGTCAACGTGCTCCGCGGGGACACGGCGGCAGCCTACGGAAAACCGCCACCGGCAAACCCGACCCCTCCCGTCGCTCACAGGTTTTCCACAACATGGTCACAAGCTGGCCACAGTTGCCCAAATCGGCATCGGGGATGCTTGTGCCCGCTCGCAGGGGCGGCCGGGCCACTCGAGCTGTATCGGCATCCCCAAGAGGAAGGAACACTGCATTGCGCTCGAAGCTATTGGCCAGGCTCACGTGCGCGGCGCTCGTCGCGGGCTGCGTCTTCGGCCTGAGTACCGCCGTCGCGTCGGCCACCACCCTGACCGGTGCGGGCTCGACACTGGTCGCCCCGATCGAGGCCGAATGGGCCAC
>JAFASQ010000215.1 GCA_019244395.1 Solirubrobacterales bacterium
ACCAGCACGACCAGTCCCCAGAAGCCGTAGATGATGCTGGGGACAGCGGCGAGCATCTCGACCAGCGGGCCGACCGTTGCGCGCACCCGCGGCGTCGCGATCATGCTCAGGTAAAGGCCGATGGCGATCCCCAGCGGCGTTGCCAGCCCCAGGGCGAGCGCCGAGCTGACCGCCGTGCCGTAGATCAGCGCGCCGGCGCCCTCGATGTTGAAGCCAGGCTTCCAAGTGGTGTGTCCCAGGAAGCCGAACCCGAAGCGCGAGACCGCCGGAGTTGCGTCTTTGACCAGCTGGTAGACGAGGTCGAACAGGGTCACCACGACGAGCAGCCCGGCCAGCGCGCACAGGGCGAACAGCACCCGATCGCCGAGCCGACCGGCGCGCGCAGGCCGCCTTCGCGCGCGTGTCCGTGAACCGACTCGACCCGGTGTCAACGTGCTCCTCGCGGACACGGCGGGCAGCGTACGGAAAACCGCCACCGGCAAACCCGACCCCCTCCCGTCGCTCACAGGTTTTCCACAACATGGTCACAAGCTGGCCACAGTTGCCCAAATCGGCATCGGGGATGCTTGTGCCCGCTCGCAGGGGCGGCCGGGCCACTCGAGCTGTATCGGCATTCCCAAGAGGAAGGAACACTGCTTTGCGCTCGAAGCTATTGGCCAGGCTCACGTGCGCGGCGCTCGTCGCGGGCTGCGTCTTCGGCCTGAGTACCGCCGTCGCGTCGGCCACCACCCTGACCGGTGCGGGCTCGACACTGGTCGCCCCGATCGAGGCCGAATGGGCCACGGCCTGGGGCACCTCGACCGGTAACAACGTCACCTACGCTGCGGTCGGATCGGGCAGCGGATACAAGGACATCGCGCAGGGGTTGGTCGACTTCGGCGCCTCCGACGCTCCGCTGTCGGTGTATTCCACACCCCCGTGCGCCAACTGCGTCCAGATCCCCTGGGCCCTGACCGCGACCGGTGTGAGCTACCGCATCGACGGCCTCCGGCTGCCGCGTCACACCAACCTTCATCTAACCGGAGGCGTCCTGGCCAAGATCTACCTGGGGCAGATCACCAACTGGGCGGATCCGGCGATCCGGGCCTTGAACAGGGGCGCGCACATCCCCAGCACGCCGATCACGGTCCTGTGGCGCAACGACGCCTCGGGTGACACCTACGCGTTCACGCGGTACCTCTCGGACGTCTCCGGCACCTTCGCCGGAAACGTGGGCAGCTCGACCACGGTCAGCTTCCCGGTCGGCGTGGGAGCCCGCGGCAACTCAGGCCTGGCCAGCGCGCTCGCCGGCACCAACGGCGGGATCGCCTACATCGCGGTCTCCTACCTGATCGCCCAGCGCCTGCCGGCGATCGGGATCAAGAATGCGGGCGGCCAATACGTGGTTCCGAACCTGAGCGCGATCGAGGCCGCCGCTTCGGTGGTGCACGGCGTGCCGTCGAACAACCAGGTGACGATCGTCAATCCGTCCCGGCGGGCCAAGGGTGCCTACGTCATCTCGACGTTCACTTACTGCATCGTGCCGACGAACGCCCCGCAGGGAGCCCTGCTCCAGTCGTTCATCGGCTACGCCCTGGGCGGCGGCCAGCGCTTCGGGCCGGCGCTCGACTTCGCGCCGCTGCCGAAGGCGGTGCTCCGCGCTGCGCGAGCAACCGTGGGCGGCATTCGGTGATCGGGGTGAGATGAAGCCAACACGGGCCCGGGCGCAAGCCCGTCCGGGCCCACGGGCCGTTGTGGATCGTCAGTTCGCGGGCGGGTCGGACTGTCGAGCCGGCTTGTTCGATACCAGAGAGACCTGGAGGTTCTCGTGAAACGTCGTATCTGCCTCGTTGGGGCTGCGCTCGCCGCGGTTCCCTTCGCAGTTGGGATTTCGGTCGCAGCGGCAGCAACCAAGAGCGCCGCGGTCTTGAAGTGCCACATCTCGTTGAGCACGGTACCCCCGCCCGGCTCGCCGGCCGTGGACCAACCGCCCTCGAACGGCTCGCAGTATGGGCCCGTGCATTGCAAGCAGCTGGGGTCGGGCGTCCTGCAGGACACCTTCAAGGTGCCCGACAGCGGCGACACGATCGGCAAGTATTGGCAGTACTTCAGCAACGGCTCGATTCACGGGAAGTTCGATCTCACGCCCACGGAGGGGTCCGGGGCGCTGTCGTCGACCAACTTCTCGAACGAGGCTTGGGTCGGCAAGATCACGGTGACCGGCGGCACCGGTGCGTTCGCCAAGGTGGCGGGCAAGACAGGCGTCCTCAAGTGCACGAGTGGCGACACGGTTCATATGACCTGCACGGCGAAAATCACCCTCACGCAGCTGTGACCTAACCGTCAACGGCTGACGCACGCCGGGACGTCCAGCGTACGCCAGGCCGCGTCGCCGTCGGTCTCGACCGGAGCGAGCCGGTGCTGGAGCGCCTTGATGGTCGGCAGCGGATCGGCTCCTCGGTCGAGGTCGCGAATCGTTGCGCCCAGGATCGCTGCCTCCCGCCTGAGCGCCGCGACTGCCGCGGAGTACACGCCGGCCTGCTCGCTCGGCGGGCGCAGCGTCCTGAGCTGAGCGATCTCCGATCGGAGCACGGCGTTGCCGCGGCGCAGGAACGCGGGTGTCGCGGCCGGGACGGCGGGCGGCTTGATCCGCGCGCCCTCGTGGAGCGCGAGGGCGCATACGCGTGTGGCCTGGGCTCGGAGACGGCCGGCTGACTCGGATGCCCCGCCGCAGCCTGCCAAGATGAGCGCCGCCACCGCCGCCAGGACCAGCGCCGCAGCGCCCGCCTCGCCCGCCTCGCCCGCGCGCGAGATCATCGAAGCGGCACGCCGAGCAGCCGCTCGAGCTCCCCGATCGTCTCATCGGCGGCGCGGTGGTGAACCGTCGCCATGCCGAGCTCAGCGGCAGGGGGGAGGTTGAACGGGAGGTCGTCGACGAACACGCACGCCTTGGGGTCCAGGCCGACGCGCTCGGCGCCCAGGCGATAGATCGCGGGTGCCGGCTTACGGATGCCGACCTCACCCGAGATCACCACGCCGTCGAACAGCTCGGCCAGGACCTGGCGTGGATAGCGCCTGGTTCCCCACGAGTTGGACACCAGCCCGGTGCGCACGCCGGCCACCCGAGCCCGGCGTACTGCCTCGAGCATCCGGTCATCTGGAGCCGAGCCGGCGAACAGCCGGTCAACCAATCGCGGCGCTCGCACACCGAGATAGGGCGCGAGCTGAACCTCGAAATCCTCCTCTGGCAACGCTCCGGTCTCGAACGCGATCAGCAGGTCGCGGCATGCCGCGTCCTCGCGAAAGATCCGGCCGAGCGCATCGGGCTGGAGCCCCTCGAGCTCGCAGAAAGCGCGGAACGAGACGAACACGTCGCTGGTCAGGACGCCGCCCCAGTCGACCAGCAGGCCGCGATATTTCCCGTTCTCAGAACCCATCACGCGTCACCGCGAGCGCGCGCTCGGCGATCTCGACCACGCCGTCGCCGAACGACCCCAGGTACGGGTCGTCGACCGACCCAGCCAGAGCCCGCTTGTAGTTGCCCTCCATGAACACAACCGCCTTCCACAGCGCGAGGGTGACGTACCAGTCGAGGGCCTGGACCGAGCGCCCCGAGCGCTCTTCGTACACGGCGGTCAGCTCGGCGCGGCTCGGGAAGCCGGGCCTGAGCGTGACGTTGTGCGCGTTGAACTTGCCGACCGCGTCGTCCAGCTGGGTCCAGTGCATGAGCATGTAGCCGACGTCGGCGAGCGGATCGCCGATCGTCGCCATCTCCCAGTCGAAGATCGCCACCAGGCGGGCTGGCGCCGTGGCGGCGAACATCGTGTTGCCCAGCCTGAAGTCACCATGAACGATCGTCGCCGGGGGCGAGGACGGCGTGTTCGCGGCCAGCCACCGGCCGACCTCCTCGACCTGGGGCAGCTCTCGCGTGCGGTTGTGCTCCCACAGCCCGTTGAACCGGCGCAGCTGACGTTCGAGGTACCCAGTGGGCTTGCCGAAGCCCTCCAGCCCGATGCGCGTCCAGTCGATCCCATGCAACTTAACCAGGGCCTCGATCAGCTCGTCGGCAATTTGGCCGCGCTGCCGAGGGGTGTCGAGGGGCCTGGGGATCGAGTCCGTTATCACTTCTCCGGCAACGCGCTCCATGACGTAGAAGGGGGTGCCGATGACCGACGCGTCGGCGCACACCGCTAGCACCTTCGGCACGCGCACCGGCGTCGACTCGAGCGCACGCAACAGCCGGGCCTCGCGCAGCACATCGTGCGCGCTCGGCGGTAGGGGACCGCGCGGCGGGCGGCGGAGTACCACGCCGGTCGACAGTAGAAAAGTCGCGTTCGAGTGGCCTTCGCCGATCGGAGTTGCGCTCAGATCGTCCGGGGCGTCAAGACCCTGGGCGGCCAGGAACCGGCTCAGCGGCTCGAGGACGAGCAGCGGCTCGCGCGCGTTGGCGGCCGCGTCGGCGTGGGTGCGCACGATGTCATCAGGGGCCAGGGTGAGGCTCATCGCGCCTCGCAGGGTACCGGCGGCGAACCGCTTCAGCGGGCCTTCTCGGCCAGGGAACCACCGCGGCTACTCTGAACACCAGAGCGATGCCCGAGTTGCCCGAAGTCGAGATCACTGCGCGCCTGATCGGCGCCGCCATCGCCGGCGGCGAGATCGAATCTGCGTTGGCGCCGGGGATCAACGCGCTCAAGACATTCGATCCTCCCCTCACCGTCCTCGCCGGGCGGCGCTTTCAGCACGTTGGGCGCCGAGGCAAGCTGTTCGTGATCGAGCTCGACGGGGATCTGGCCGTGGAAGTGCATCTCATGTCGGCCGGCCGTCTTCAGCTGTTCGATTCCCGCGCGTCGCTGCGCGACCGGACCTCACGACTGCTCGTGCGCCTGAGCGACGGGCGCGAGCTGCGCCTGCGTGAGTTCGGCACCCGGCAGCGGGCGTGGGTCAAGCTGCTGCGCATCGAGGGGGTGGACACCGAGGAGACACTCGCCGCGCTTGGTCCCGAGGCCTGGCCCGACCCGCCGCCGTTCGCCCTGCTGCTCGATCAGCCGCGCCCGCTGTACGCGCTGA